>NZ_JBFAVX010000007.1:0-373822 GCF_040680095.1 Nonomuraea sp. NPDC052129
CGGTTACATTCCGAACCCGGAAGTTAAGCTTCCCAGCGCCGATGGTACTGCACTCGGGAGGGTGTGGGAGAGTAGGTCACCGCCGGACAATCTTTAGATTGCGGAAATTGGGCTCCACGCATACGCGTGGGGCCCTTTTTCGTGTTGCGGGGCCTTGCGCGTGGCGCGTGGGGGCCCTTTTCTGCGTTGTGGGGTTTTGCGCGTTGCGCGTGTGGGGCCCTTCTTTTGCGTTCCGGGTCCTTCCGGGGCGTTCCTGGGGGTCGGGCGTGCGGAAGGGCTGTGCGGGAGGGCGGTGACGCGCTGGGGCCGTTCAGGGCTTACGGGCGGGCAGCGCGCTAAGGCTTGTTCACGGCGATGGGTTTCACGTCTTGGGCGTGGGGCCCCTTTTTTTGCGTTATGGGGTCAGGCGCCGTTTCCGGGCATTGCCGTTCCCGGGCATTTCTACGTTCCCGGGCCTCGCGCCGTTCTCGGGGCCTGGAGGGCTCGGCCCGCACGAGGCGGCCTGCTGAAGCCGCGTCGAAGGCGCTGGAGGGACGGCTTGGCGCGTGGGGGCCATTTTTGCGTTGTGGGGTTAGGGGCCGTTCCCGGGCCTCGCGCTGTTCTCGGGCCTGGAGAGTTCGGACCGCACGAGGCGGCCTGGATGCGGGCTGCCGGAGGGACGGCGACGGCGGGAGAGGGACGGTTTGGTGTGGGGGGCCGCTTTTGCGTTCCTGTGTCTTGCGGAGGTGCTCGTCGGGGGCGAGAGGTGCTTACCGGCGGCAACGGGGCAGCCCTCGGATGAGGTCCCACACCACGGGCGAGTTCGACGAGACCTCAAGCGGCTTGGACCGAGGGTGGCGCGAGCCGGAGCCGCGCGGTGTGGTTTCTGGACGGCCGCCTTTCCCGTGTGGCATGGGGAACCTCAGGTAGGCCGTCGGGATTTGCGGCTGACGTCTGAGACCGGTGATCCACGGTCTCGTCATCGTGGGTTTCCTCGTCCTCTGCAGTCTCTTCGAGCGTGCGGAGCGATGTTGTGGAGGAAATGCCCGCGACCCTGCCCTCCGGTTCGCGGCACACAGATTCAGATCGACGGGGAGTTGATGGGGGCCGGTAATGATGGAGGACCACGGGGGGTGACCATCCGACAGTCGGCCATGGGGGGCACGGGTGGGGGACCGTTCGGCAGACGGCGGGCACTGACGACACAAGCCGTCGGCCGTGCGGGCCGCGTACCGCGAGTTGCCAGCCCATTGTCGGCAAAGCCAGGCACCGAAACCGCTGATCATCAGGCGGTGGCGTGGGAGAGCGCTCCGTACGGTCAGTAGGGTTGAGGGGTGGACTTTCGTGCGGTTGAACGCGCGATCATGGAGCGAGGCGTCGAGTGGGACTTCGAGCCGACGCTGGACCGGATCGCGGCTCTCATGGACCTGCTCGGCTCGCCGCAGCAGGCATACCCTGTCGTACACATAGCGGGCACGAACGGTAAGACGAGCACGGCGCGCTTGACCGAGGCGCTGCTCAAGGAGCGCAATCTGCGCGTGGGCCGGTTCACGAGCCCACATCTCGTCTCGGTGCGCGAGCGCATCACCGTTGACGGCGAGTCGCTGAGCGAGGAGCGGTTCGCCCAGGTATATGAGGAGATCGCCCCTTACGTTGAGCTCGCCGACACGCAGGGGCGGCGGATCCAGTTCTTCGAGTTGCTCACGGCCATGGCCTTCGCCGCGTTCGCTGACACTCCGGTGGACGTGGCGGTCGTCGAGGCCGGCATGGGCGGCTCCTGGGACGCGACGAACGTCGCGGACGGCACCGTCGCCGTCGTCACTCCGATCTCGCTCGACCATACCGACCGGCTCGGGCCCGACATCCCGAGCATCGCCGGGGAGAAGGCGGGCATCATCAAGCCCGGCGCCACGGCCATACTCGCCCAGCAGCAGCTCGAGGCCGCCGAGGTGCTGATGCGCCGGGCCGTCGACGTCGGCGCGGTGGTCGCTCGCGAAGGGCTCGAGTTCGGTGTGCTCGCCCGCGAGGTGGCGATGGGCGGACAGCTGCTCACCCTGCGGGGCCTCAAGGGCGTCTACGAGGAGGTCTACCTGCCTCTCTATGGGGAGCACCAGGCGAGCAACGCGGCCTGCGCACTGGCCGCTGTGGAGGCTCTGACAGGGGGTGACGATCCGCTCGACGTGGAGCTCGTACGCCAGGCGTTCGCGGGGGCGTCTTCACCGGGCCGGTTGGAGATCCTGCGCCGCAATCCCACGGTCGTCGTCGACGCGGCGCACAACCCCGGCGGCATGCAGGCGTCGCTCGAGGGCATGCAGGAGGCGTTCGACTTCGCCAAGGTCGTGGGCGTCGTCGCGGTGATGCGTGACAAGGATGTGGCTACCCTGCTCGACCTGCTGGAGCCGATTCTCGACGAGATCGTCGTCACGCGTAACTCCTCGCCTCGGTCGATGTCGCCCGCCGAGCTGGCGGAGGTGGCCATACCGCTGTTCGGAGAGGACAGGGTGCGGGTCGTCGAACGCCTCGACGAGGCCATCGACATGGGCATCGGCATCGCCGACGCCCAGGGTGAGTTCAGCGGCACGGGTGTGCTCATCACCGGCTCGGTCGTGACGGCCGGGGACGCGCGTCACCTGCTCAAGGCGGGGAGTGTGTGATGAACTTCCAGGTCACCCCGGGCATGCGCCGGCTCGGCGCCAGCGTCCTCGGCATGGAGGCCATCGTCGCCGCGCTGATTACGCCGGTGGCGATCAACAGCGGCGTTCAGACGGCGGTGGCGGTCACTGTCGGTATCGGGCTGGCGGTCCTGTGCGTGATCGTCGCCGGGCTGCTCAAGCGGCCCTTCGCGTACGTCGCAGGCACTATCCTGCAGGTCCTGGCCATAGGCACGGGGTTCCTCGTGCCGACGATGTTCTTCCTAGGGGTGATCTTCGCGGCGCTATGGATTACCGCGATATTCGTCGCTCGCCGTGTCGAGGGCGTGACTTCCCGCTAAAGTCGGCGAACATGGCCGTCCCCCCGATCCAGCGGTCCCCGAACGCACACAGCGCGGGACCCACCGCACGCGTCAGGTTCCCATGGTTGCTCGACTCGGTGCTCGGGCTGCTCATCATCGTCGCGTTGCCACTGGCGATGCTCGCGATCCCCAACACCGTGTCCGTGGTCTCGGGTCTGCTGCCCGAGGGCTTCGACAAGCTCGCGCTCATGCGCGCGCACGGGCTGGCACTCCCGGCGATGATCCTCACGGTGCCGCTCGCCGCGGTGGCGCTGCGCCACGTCAAGGTCCCCCACATGCTGCTCGGCGGGCTCACGGTGCTCGCGCTGGCCGACGTCGCGGGCGGATTCGCGGGCTCGACGTTCCTGGTGGCGACGCTGCGCGTGCTGCACGGGATCGGCGCGGGCCTGCTCATCCCGGCCACGCTGGTCGCGGCCTGGGAGCGTTCCATGGCATTGCGGGCGATCTGGACCGGCATGCTCGCGTTCAGCCTGCTCACCGCCCAGGCGCTCGCATTGTGGCCGCTCGACCAGGTGAGCGACTGGAAGATCACGCTCCAGCCGTACCCGCTGCTGACGGGCATCGCGCTCGCGCTGGCAGCGGTCTACTTCGTCGTCTGGCTGCTGCAGGGCCAGCCGCCGATGCCGTCGCCACGGGCCGCCGAACGCAGCCGCTTGCTGCTCGCGAGCGTCCCCGCGGTGGGCATCTCGGTGGTGGCCATCAGCACCGCGAGTGAGGAGTGGGGGCCCGGCCTGGTCATCCTGCTGGCCGTGCTGGCGGTCGTCGCGCTGCTCGTGATGGCCTCCTTCGGCGGCCGTGAGGGCCGCACACTGGCGTACGTCATGGTCGCGGTCGGCATCGTGCTGCTCCCGAGCCTGGCCCAGATCACCTACGTGGAGATGCGTGGCCTCGGCGGTCCGGGCATGACCGGGCTGTGGATCCCGTTCGTGGTGGCGGGTGTGCTGGGGCTGGCCTCCGCCATCGCGGTGCGGCTGTTCGCCGGAGCGCGGTGGCTCGCGCCGATGGGGCTGCTGGCGATGGTGGTAGGTCTGTGCTCGGTGCGCGTCCTGGTGCCGGCCGCCGATGGGCTCGTGTTGGTGATCCCGTTCACTCTGCTGGCGGCAGGCGCGGCGGTGGCGCTCACGTCCGCGCTCAGTCAGTCGGGCATCGGGGCGGCGCTGTTCGGCCTGGCGCTCTGTTTTCCCGGTGTGCTGGCCGGTTATCTGCTGGCTACCGGGGTGCAGTTGATGATGCTGCGCGGGGTCACGGTGGCGCAGCAGCTGGTGGATCGGTTCGTGGGCACGTTGCATCTGTGGTCGCTGATCGGCGGGTTCCTGGTGGTCGCGGTCATCGTTCTGGCGGAGCTGCTCTCGCGGCGCGCGGCTCCGGCCGATGAAGCAGATGAAGCAGATGAGGCAGATGAAGCGGCCGAGCCGACGGGCGGTGATTCGGGGCGTTCGCCGTCATCGGCGCCTTCGCCGGATGCAGACGGTCATTCAGCGTCTTCGGTCTCTTCGGGGACTTCCACGGGTGCGGACGTGGGCGTGGAGGCGGCGGAGGGAGGTTCAGCCGCTGAGACGGCGGTCCCTACGGTGCGGAGCCGCCGGTCTGAGCGCCGCGGGTCGCCCATGGCGGTGGACGCCTTGGAGGTGCCTGCCCAGCCGGCAGCCGGGGCAGAGGATCGGCCTGCCGGGGCGATACCACGCGTCCCCGTGTCGCCCGACTCCTCCGGCGCGGCTGACCGGAATGTCGCGAGTGTGGAGGGGGTGGGTGAGGTGACCGGTCCTGTCCCACCTGTCCCGCCTCAGGCTCAATCGCCCGAGGACACCACTCCATAGCACCGACCCATCCGTAGCACCGGCCCATAGGACCACCGGGTTGCGCCGGCCCGCCGGAGCGGCCCGAGGCACGACCCATAGGACCCCGCGAAGGGCCGGTCCGTAGGATCCCGCGTGCGGCTGGCCTGTAGGACCGGTCCGTAGCACCGGCCTATAGGACCACCGCCTGGGGCTGGCCCGCCGGACCCGGTCCGTAGGTCCCCGCGTACGGCTGGCCAGTAGGACCACCGTGTGGGACCGCTCCGTAGGAGCGGGTTCTGTGGAGGGCCACCTCCCAGGCCGTTGGTCGATGGTGCGTTGCCGAGCGAGGCCTGTACAGGTGTGGCTGGCGCGAGGCGTGCCGACGTGGGCGGTGTTGATGGGGCTCGGTCGCGGGGAAACGGGGGAGCCGTCGTGGGCGGTAAGCTGAGCCGCAGCCACCTCGACGCGAGGGCCTGCGCCCCCGGGCCGATCCCCCGTGGAGCCAAGCCGGTGCATGTGGCCGCAGCCCCGAACCACACCCTGTTCGAAGGAGAACCTCAAGTGTCCGAGCGCACTCTTGTCCTGATCAAGCCCGACGGGGTGAAGCGTGGCCTCATCGGTGACGTGATCGCCCGCGTGGAGCGCAAGGGCCTGAAGGTCGCTGCGATGGACCTGCGAACTCTCGACGTCGACACCGCCAAGGCCCACTACGCCGAGCACTCCGAGCGCCCGTTCTTCGGCGAGCTCGTCGAGTTCATCACCTCGGGGCCGCTGGTCGCGCTGGTGCTGGAGGGGCCGCGCGCCGTCGAGGCGTTCCGCGCGCTGGCGGGGCTCACGGACCCGGTCAAGTCGGCGCCTGGCACGATCCGCGGCGACCACGCGCTGGAGATCGGCGAGAACATCGTCCACGGCTCCGACTCGCCCGAGTCGGCCGCGCGGGAGATCAAGATCTTCTTCCCGGACCGGTTCTAGCTCTCCCGCTTCTCCTGCTCTCTCTGACGTCTCCGCTTCTCTGACGTCTCTGAGGTGCCGAGCGCCCGCCATGATGGCGGGCGCTTTTTTTGCGCAATTTTTGCCCGGTCCACCCGGCCGTGAGTGCCAGTGTGCGGCGGGGATATGACAGGCTTTTTGCGATCTTGTACGGCAAGCCCGGTGCACCCCGCCCGCCGCACGGGGCCGGCGCCTGTCCAGGGGCACGCTCCTCCGGCGGAGGGGGCCGGGCGCCGTGACGTGCGCGCTGTGGGCCGTCTTCCGTGGATTGGGCCGGCCACGGTACAGAGGAGTTAGATCCCCAGGCGCCCGATGATCGGCCGCCGACGGCGGGTGGGTCAAAACGGTGCAAGACGGAGGCCCAATGTTGTCCTTCGCCTGCGGCGACATCGGGGCTTCCGGATGGGCTGAAGAATTTGTGGGGCACAGGGGGCTCATTGCGCGCCCTGGTGGGTAACGTCACGTTACGATTCGAATTCGATCCGTAGTCATTCGCGAACGACGTTACGGAAGGCTCCGTTCCCCATGGGCAGCAAGCTCGCGTTTCTCGGCCGTGATATGGCGGTCGACCTCGGCACCGCCAACACGCTGGTCTACGTGCGCGGCCGGGGCATCGTGCTCAATGAGCCGTCGGTCGTCGCGATCAACACTGCCACCGGGAAGATCGTCGCGGTCGGCATCGAGGCCAAACGCATGATCGGCCGGACGCCGGGCAACATCGTGGCCGTCCGGCCGCTCAAAGACGGTGTGATCGCCGATTTCGATGTCACCGAGCGGATGCTGCGCTATTTCATCCAGCGGGTGCACAAGAGGCGGCACTTCGCCAAGCCGCGCATCATCATCGCCGTGCCCAGCGGCATCACCGGGGTGGAGCAGCGGGCGGTGAAGGAGGCCGGATACCAGGCCGGGGCCCGCAAGGTCTACATCGTCGAAGAGCCGATGGCCGCGGCGATCGGCGCGGGGCTGCCGGTGCACGAGCCGACGGGCAACATGGTCGTCGACATCGGCGGCGGCACCACCGAGGTAGCCATCATCTCCATGGGCGGTGTGGTGACCAGCCAGTCCATCAGGGTCGGCGGTGACGAGCTCGACCAAGCGGTGATCACCTTCGCGAAGAAGGAGTTCTCGATCATGCTCGGCGAGCGCACCGCGGAGGAGATCAAGATGGCCATCGGCTCGGCGTGTCCCATTGGCGAGGACCTGCACGCCGAGATCCGCGGCCGTGACCTGGTGAGCGGCCTGCCGAAGACGGTCGTGGTGTCCGGCGAGGAGATCCGCAGGGCGACGGAGGAGTCGGTCAACACCATCGTCGACGCCGTCAAGGTCACGCTCGACAAGTGCCCGCCCGAGCTGTCCGGCGACCTGATGGACCGGGGCATCGCGCTCACCGGCGGGGGTGCGCTGCTCAAGGGCATGGACGAACGCATCAAGACCGAGACCGGCATGCCCGTCCACCTCGTCGAGAACCCTCTCGACTCGGTGGCGCTCGGCTCGGGCAAGTGCGTCGAGGAGTTCGAGGCGCTGCACCAGGTGCTCGTACCGGAGTCACGTCGCTGATGAGAGACTCCCGCCACGCCCGGCTGATCCTCGGAACGCTGCTCACGGTGGCGCTGGTCATCCTGACCGTCGACCACCGCGCCGGCGCGGCCTCGCCGCTGTGGCCGCTGCGCACGGCCGGTTCGTGGTTCTTCGGTACGGTCGAGCAGGTCGGCGGCTCCGTGGTCCGGCCGGTCGGCGGCTTCTTCCACGCCATCGTCAACGCCCCCGCCGCCCAGGCCGAGCTCGACCGGGTCAAAGCGGAGAACGTCAGGCTGCGGGCCGGTCTGGCCGCGGGCCGGCTCGACGCCGCGCGCGCCGCCGAGCTGAAGCGGTTGCTCGGCGTGGCGGGGCTCGGCGGCTACAAGATCGTGACCGCGAACGTGGTCGCCAGGCGCGGCCAGCCCGGCTTCGAGGACGCCATCGAGATCGACGTCGGCACCGCCGACGGCGTACGCCCCGAGATGACCGTGCTCAACGGTGAAGGGCTGGTCGGCCGGGTCATCCAGGCGTCCGCCGACAGCTCGACCGTGGTGCTGATCAGCGACCCGGGCTCGGCCGCCGGTGCCCGGCTCGAAGGCGGTCAGGAGATCGGCGTCGTGCACGGGGTGGGGGAGAACGGGCGGCTTGTGCGGTTCCGGCTGCTGGACTCGACGGCGGCGATCACTCGTGGCAGTCGCATCGTCAGCTTCGGCTCCCAGCGCGGCGCGCCGTACGTTGCCGGGGTGCCGATCGGGGTGATCGAGCGGGTGGAGGCGACGCCGGGCGAGCTGACCCGCATCGCCTACGCCAGGCCGTACGCGGATCTGACCGCGCTCGACGTGGTCGGCGTGGTGGTGGGGGCGCCGGCGAAAGACCCGAGAGACGCCGTGCTACCACCCAAGGAGGAGCCGCGATGATCGTTGGGCTGTGCGTGCTGGCGGCGGTGTTGTTGCAGGTCATGCTCATCAACCGGCTGCCGCTGCCGGCCGGGGGAGCGCCCGACGTGGTGCTGCTCGTCGTGGTGGCGATGGCGCTGCTGCGCGGGCCGGCGGCGGGGGCGATCATCGGGTTCTGCGCGGGACTACTGGTCGACATCGTGCCGCCCACGGCGCATCTGGTGGGCCAGTACGCGTTCGTGTTCGCGCTGGTCGGCTACGTGGCCGGGCGAGGCGTGGGCGGCCCGGCCACCACCGTCGTCCTGTGTGTGCTGATGGCGCCGCTGGTGTCGGCGGCGCTCGGCGGGCTGATCGCCGATCCGCGGGTGACGCTCTCGACGCTGACCGAGCAGGTGCCGGTGACCGTCGTCTACACGTTGATCCTCTCGCCGCTGGCGATCTGGCTGGTCACCCGTGAGAGGCCGCACCCGAGGTTCCCGCAATGATCAGGATGCGGACCCGGCTGGTCGTGCTGCAGGTGATCGTGATGGGTGTGCTGGCGGTGCTCAGCCTGCGGCTCTGGCAGGTGCAGGTGGTGCGGGGGCAGGAGCTGGTCACCAGGGCCACGGAGACCAGGACGCGGTCGGTGATCGTGCCGGCCGTGCGCGGGCAGATACTCGACTCCTCCGGGCGGCAGCTGGTGCGCAACCAGACCTCGCTGGTCGTCTCGGTCGACCGGACCGGGCTGATCAGGATGCCCGAGCAGGGGGTTCCGGTGCTGCGCAAGCTCAGCGAGGTGCTGGGCCAGCCGGTCAAGCAGTTGCAGAAGCGCATCACGCCGTGCGGGCCCGGGGTGACCAAGCCCTGCTGGACCGGCTCGCCGTACCAGCCGATCCCGGTGGAGGAGCGGGCCGACACCCGTCAGGCGCTGCAGATCCTGGAGCGGCAGGAGGAGTTTCCCGGCATCTCCGCCGAGATCCAGTCCGTCAGGCAGTACCCCGGAGGCAAGGCCGGCGCGCAGATGCTCGGCTACCTGCAGCCGGTCACCGAGGCCGAGTTGGCCAAGCGAGAAGGGCTGAAGGCCGCCTTCTCCGGCGTCGACCTGGTCGGGCGCGACGGTCTCGAGTACATCTACGACGACGAGCTGCGCGGCAAGGCCGGGCTGCGGCGGGTGCAGGTCGACCGGATGGGCAAGGCCATCGGAGTGGAGGAGCAGGTGGCGCCCGTCAGCGGCGACAACCTGGTCACCAGCATCGACGCCCGCGTGCAGGACCTGGCCGAGCAGGCGTTGCAGCACGCGATGAAGAACGCCCCCAAGGCGGACGGCGCCGCGGCGGTCGTGCTCGAACCGGACACCGGCCGGGTGATCGCGCTGGCCAGCATGCCCGGCTACGACCCGGCCGTCTGGGCGGGTGGGATCTCCGACCGCGGCTACCAGCGGCTGCTGTCGGACGCCACGGGCAAGCCGCTGGTGTCGCGGGCGCTGAACGGGATGTTCGCGCCCGGTTCGACGTTCAAGGTGTCGTCGGTGACGTCGATGCTGCGGGCGGGCTATCCGCTGAACGGCACGTACGACTGCCCGGGGGCGGTCATGGTCGGCGACCGGGCCTTCCACAACTTCCACGGCATCGGCCTCGGCTCCATGAACCTGCACACCGCCCTGGTCAAGTCATGCGACACGATCTTCTACCGGGCGGGCTACGACCAGTGGCTGAAGGACGGCGGGCTCAATCCGAAGAAGGCGCCGAAGGAGGTGTTCGCCAACACGGCCAAGGCGTTCGGGTTCGGCAAGCCGACGGGGATCGACCTGCCGGGCGAGTCGGCCGGGCGCATCCCGGACCGTACCTGGAAGAAGAACATGTGGGCCCAGACGAGCGGCACCAGTTGCCGGCGCGCCAAGAGCGGCTACCCGGAGGTGGCCGACAAGTCGCGGGCGGAGTTCCTCAAGCGGCTGGCCAACGAGAACTGCCTCGAAGGCTTCCTGTTGCGGGCGGGTGACTCGGCCAACTTCTCGATCGGCCAGGGCGACGTGCTGGTGACGCCGCTCCAGCTGGCCAGGGCGTACGCGGCGCTGGTGAGCGACGGGAAGCTGCGCAGCCCGCGCATCGGCTGGGCCACGGTCCGGCCCGACGGCGCGCTGGTCAGGCGGATCGACGTACCGGTGGTCGGCAAGCTGCCGCTGTCGAAGAAGGAGCGCCTCTACATCAAGGACGCGCTCAGTGACGTGCCCTCCGACGGCACCGCGGCGGGGGCGTTCGCCGGGTTCCCGATGGACAAGGTGCGGATCGGCGGAAAGACCGGCACGGCGGAGGTGTGGGGCAAGGAGGACACCTCCTGGTTCGCCTCGTTCGCACCGGCGAACGACCCGCACTTCGTCGTGGTCGTCATGGTCTCGCAGGGCGGGATGGGCGCCTCCACCGCCGCGCCCGCCGCACGTGAGATCTACGAGGGCATCTTCGGCTTCGCCAAGAACAAGCCCGCGTTGCCCGCGGGCCGGCCGGTGTCCAAGCTGCCGAAGATCTCGGCCGACGGCACGGTGGCCGATGGTAAGACGACCGATGGCGCGGTGGCGGGCGGCGCGAGCACGAGCGGCCCCGGGACAGATGGCTCCGGGACAGACGGCCCTGGGACAGACGGCGCGGGGGCAGACGACGCGGGGAAGAGCGGCGCGGAGAAACGCGGCGCGGGTACGGGCGGCGCGGGGAAACGCGGCGCGGAGACAGGTGACGCGGGGACGGGTGGCACCGTGGCGGGCGGAACAGGGGAGGACGGCATACGGAAGGACGGCAAGAGCCAGGGCACCAAGAAGGAGGGCGGCACGGAGGCGGGAGGATGATGGACCGCACGCTGATGGGCGGGCGGCGCTCGTTCGCCCGGCGGGCGGTGGGCGCGCAGTCGGCCATGTGGCGGCTCGATGGGGTGATGTTGGTCGCGGTGGCCGCGCTCTGCGTGATCGGCACGCTGCTGGTCTGGTCGTCGACCCGCACGTGGGCGCCCGGCTCCACGGGGCTGGTCAAGAAGCACATGCTCAACCTCGCCATCGGGACGCTGCTCTGCGCGGCCGTGACCGTCATCGACCATCGGGCGATGCGGGCGTACGCGGCCCTGGCGTTCATGCTCTCGCTGGTCGGCCTGGGACTGGTGATCACACCGCTGGGTGCGACGATCAACGGCTCGCACTCGTGGATCCTGCTGGGCGGCGGCTTCGCCGTGCAGCCGTCGGAGTTCGCCAAGCTCGGCCTGCTGCTCATCATCGCGATGTTGCTGGCCCAGCCCGGCGAGGGCAGTGATCGGCCGCGCGGGCTCGACGTCTGGCTGGCGCTGTTCGCCGCGCTGCTGACGATGGGGCTGGTGATGTTGCAGCCCGACCTCGGCACCACGCTCGTGCTGGCCGTGATCACGGCCGCCGGACTGGTGATCGCGGGAGTGCGCAAGAGGTGGATCATCCTGCTGACGCTGATCGCCGGAGCCGGGGTGTTCTGCGTGTTCGCGTTCGGGATGCTGGAGCCCTACCAGGTCGCGCGGTTCACCGCTTTTCTCGATCCGCGCGTCGACCCGCGCGGCGTCGGCTACAACAGCACGCAGTCGCTGATCGCCATCGGCTCGGGGCAGTTGTTCGGCAAGGGGCTCTTCGACGGCGGGCAGACGACCGGCCGGTTCGTGCCCGAGCAGCACACCGACTTCATCTTCACGGTCGCGGGGGAGGAGTTCGGGTTCCTCGGCTCGCTCACCGTGGTGCTGCTGCTCGGCGTGGTGCTGGTGCGCGGGCTGAGGATTGCCCGGCTGTGCGAGGACAGGTTCGGCACGCTCGTGGCCGGGACGATCGTGTGCTGGCTGGCGTTCCAGACCTTCGTCAACATCGGCATGACCATCGGCATCATGCCGATCACCGGGCTGCCGCTGCCGTTCGTCTCGTACGGCGGCACGGCCACGTTCGCCAATCTCATCTCGATTGGGCTTCTACAGTCGATCCGGATCCGCGAACAGTCGTTTAATTGACAGTATGTTCTTGGCCTACTGCGACGAGTGCGAGGAGCGCTTCCTCCTGCCCGCCAGCCACATCACCGCCGTGCACAACCTCGCCAGCGGGGTCATCGCCATCGAGCTGACCTGCTATGAGGGACACAAGCTGATCGTCCTCAGCGGCAACGACATCGACATCCCGGGACCTGCCACGGTCTGAGCGCCGCTAGTCTGGGTGCCATGACTGTCGAGTCGATTTTTCCCCGCCTGGAAGCGCTGCTGCCCAAGGTGCAGAAGCCCATCCAGTATGTCGGGGGTGAGCTCAACTCGACCGTGAAGGACTGGGACTCCACCGACGTGCGGTGGGCGCTGATGTATCCGGACGCCTATGAGGTCGGGCTGCCCAACCAGGGTGTCGCGATCCTCTACGAGATCCTCAACGAGCTGCCCGCCACGCTGGCCGAGCGGACCTACGCCGTCTGGCCCGACCTCGAGGCGCTCATGCGTGCGGAGGGCATCCCGCAGTTCACCGTGGACGCCCATCGGCCGGTGCGCGCCTTCGACGTGCTGGGCCTGTCGTTCTCCACCGAGCTCGGCTACACCAACATGCTGACCGCGCTCGACCTCGCCGGCATCCCGCTGCTGGCGGTGGAGCGCGGCGACAACGACCCGATCGTGCTGGCGGGCGGTCACGCGGCCTTCAACCCCGAGCCGATCGCCGACTTCCTCGACGCCGCCGTGCTCGGCGACGGCGAGCAGATCGCGATCGCCATCTCCGAGGTCATCCGCGAGTGGAAGGGCGAGGGCAGCCCCGGCGGGCGCGACGAGCTGCTCATGCGGCTGGCCGAGTCCGGCGGCGTCTACGTGCCGAAGTTCTACGACGTCGACTACCACCCCGACGGCCGCATCACGCGGGTCGCGCCCAACAGGCCCGACGTGCCGTGGCGGGTGCACAAGCACACGGTCATGGACCTCGACGAGTGGCCCTATCCGAAGAAGCCGCTGGTGCCGCTGGCCGAGACCGTGCACGAGCGGTTCAGCGTGGAGATCTTCCGCGGCTGCACGCGCGGCTGCCGCTTCTGCCAGGCGGGGATGATCACCCGTCCGGTCCGCGAGCGGTCGATCACGACGATCGGCGCCATGGTCGAGAACGGCATCAAGGAGTCCGGCTTCAACGAGGTCGGTCTGCTGTCGCTGTCGTCCGCCGACCACTCCGAGATCGGCGAGGTGGCCAAGGGCCTGGCCGACCGCTACGAAGGCACCAACACCTCGCTGTCGCTGCCCTCGACCCGCGTCGACGCGTTCAACATCGACCTGGCCAACGAGTTCTCCCGCAACGGCCGGCGCTCCGGCCTGACCTTCGCCCCGGAGGGCGGGTCCGAGCGCATGCGCAGGGTGATCAACAAGATGGTCACCGAGGAAGACCTGATCCGCACGGTCACCACCGCCTACTCCCAGGGCTGGCGGCAGGTGAAGCTCTACTTCATGTGCGGGCTGCCCACCGAGACCGACGAGGACGTGCTCGGCATCGCCGACCTGGCCAAGAAGGTCATCAAGGCGGGCCGCGAGATCACCGGCTCGCGCGACATCCGCTGTACGGTCTCCATCGGCGGATTCGTGCCCAAGCCGCACACGCCGTTCCAGTGGGCGAGCCAGGCCGACCACGAGACCGTCGACCGGCGGCTCAAGGCGCTGCGTGACTCGCTGCGTGGCGACAAGAATTACGGCCGGGCCATCGGCTTCCGCTACCACGACGGCAAGCCGTCGATCGTGGAGGGCCTGCTTTCGCGCGGTGACCGCCGGGTCGGCGCGGTGATCCGGGCCGTCTGGGAGGACGGCGGGCGCTTCGACGGGTGGAGCGAGCACTTCTCCTACGAGCGCTGGATGGCCGCGGCCGAGAAGGCCGGCGTCGACGTCGACTGGTATACCGTGCGCGAGCGCGAGGAGAATGAGGTTCTGCCCTGGGACCACCTCGACGCCGGGCTCGACCGCGAATGGCTCTGGCAGGACTGGCAGGAGGCCGTGTCCGGGACCGAGGTCGAGGACTGCCGCTGGACCCCGTGCTACGACTGCGGCGTCTGCCCGACCATGGGGACGGAGATCCAGATCGGCCCGACGGGTAAGAAACTTCTTCCTCTCACGGTGGTCTAGCCGCGCTGAGTGCGCGGCCCGTACCTCGCCGTACATGATCTGGGACGTTGAGTCTCCGGAGCGGCATATCCTGAGACGAAGGAAACACTTACACGGGAAGGACGACCAGCTCTGAAACCTGTTCCCGATGGGCCCCCGCCCGCGCCTACGGTGCAGCGCCTGCGTGTGCGCTACGCCAAGCGCGGACGTCTGCGCTTCACCAGCCACCGCGACATCTCGCGGGCCGTCGAGAGAGCGGTCCGCCGTGCCGGCATTCCGGTGGCCTTCAGTGCGGGCTTCTCACCCCATCCGAAGATCTCCTATGCGGGCGCGGCACCGACCGGCGTCGCCAGCGAGGCCGAATACCTCGAGATCGGCGTCACGAAACCGTGCGAACCCGGACGGATCCGTGCCGACCTGGACGGCTCTCTGCCGCCCGGTCTCGACGTGCTCGACGTCGTGGAGGCCACCGTTGGTGGGCTGGCCGACCGCTTGGAGGCATCTGAGTGGGATGTGCGGTTGCCCGGCGCCGACTGGGAGCTCGCGGAGACGGCGGTGGCGAAATTCCTCGCCGCCGAGACCGTGGAGGTCGAACGCCTCACCAAGAAGGGGCCCCGACGCTTCGACGCCCGGGAGGCGGTGCTGAGGCTCGAGGTTCCCGAGGGAGCAGACAGAACCGCAGCTCAGGTGCCAGGACAGTCGTGTGTCATACTGCGCATGGTTGTTCGGCACGTGATTCCTGCCGTACGACCCGACGATGTGCTCACAGGGCTGCGCCTTGTGGCCGACTTCGCGCCGCCGGTTCCCCCCGAGGTGACCAGGCTGGCGCAGGGGCCGCTCGACGCCAGCACCGGTGCGCTTGCCGATCCGCTCGGCCTGGACCGCGACACTACGCGCGGCGGCGAGGCGGTTTCGGCGGGTGAGCAGGTCGACGGTTAAGGACGTGCCTTGCGTGAGCGGGGTACGACCGCTGACAGGACTTGGCGCCTGCGCCCCCTTTTGGGGGTGCGGGCGGACAACGAGACACGAGAGCTCCTGCGCGGCGCGGCGACGCGCCCGGGAGCTGACGGGAGAGCGCCCGCATGCTCGAGAACGAGCCCAACGGCGGGGCCAACGGCCCCGGCGGGGAGACAACTGAACAGTCCAAGGTGACAAAGCGTCGCCGTGCCGCGAGCCGGCCGGCGGGACCGCCGCCCGAGCTGCCAGAGGAGCCGTCGCCCACGGTCACGACCACGGTCGCGGCCGCTACGGCCGAGCCCGCGAGCCCGGTCGAGCCGACGAGCCCGGTTGAGGCCGCTGTGGCGCAGGCCATGGATGACGCTGTGGCGCAGGCCGCCGACACCGTCACTGAGGAGAAGCCCAAGAGGGCGGCGAGGACGCGGTCGACGGCCACGACGACGCGCCGCCGTACCAGCAAGAAGGCCGCGGACGAGGCGCCGGAGAGCGCGCAGGACACCAGCGGTGGGGTCCCCGAGAGCGTGACCGGCCCCGGCGGTGAGGCCGTGAGCACCCGGGAGGCGGCTGAGGGGGGCGAGCAGGCGGTCGAGGCCGCCCCGGCCAAGCGTCGCCGCACCCGCAAGAAGACAGAGCCTGAGGCGGCCGCTGAGAGCGTCGAGACGGCTCCGGGACGGTCCGCCGAGGTCGCGGCGGGCGTCGGTGAGGTGGCCGCCGAGCGGCTCGGCAGCGCCGACGCCGAAGAGGACGTCACCGAGCTCCTGCCCGAGGACGAGCCGCTGGACGACGAGCCCGCCGGCGAGGACCTCGACGAGGTCGACCGGCCGAGCCTGCTCGCCGACCCGTTCGGCCTGTCCGCGCGGGCGCAGAGCCAGCAGGGAACCGCGTTCCAGCGCCCCGCCGCCATCTTCGCGCCGCTGTTCCAGGCCCCGGACCCGACCCAGGCCAAGCCCGCCGCGACCCGGCGCCCCGAGCCGCAGCCGCAACCGCAGCCCGAGCAGGCGGCCCCGGAGCCCGAGGAGGCCGCGGAGACGGTCACCGACGAGGAGGCCGACACCGCCGACGAGCAGGAGGAAGAGGGCGGCAGCCGCCGTCGCCGCCGCCGTCGTGGCGGCAGGGGCCGTGGCAAGGCGCGCGAGCGTGACGACGCCGACGACGAGTCCGACGAGTCCGACGACGAACAGGACGACGAGCCTCAGGAAGAAGAGGCGTCCAGTTCCCGTCGCCGTCGCCGTCGCAGGCGCCGTGGTGCCGACGACGGCGCCGAGCCTGCCGGGGACGACCCGCCCAACACCGTCGTACGCATCCGCGCGCCCCGCACGGGCCGCGCCGCCGGGCATGACATCTCCGCCGACGGCGTCACGAGCGTGCGCGGCTCCACCAGGCTCGAGGCCAAGAAGCAGCGCCGTCGTGAGGGCCGCGAGCTGGGCCGCAGGCGTCCGCCGATCATCACCGAGTCGGAGTTCCTGGCTCGGCGCGAGTCGGTCGACCGGATGATGGTGGTGCGCCGCCAGGGCGACCGCACCCAGATCGCGGTGCTGGAGGATGGCGTGCTCGTCGAGCACTACGTCAACCGCGAGGCCAGCCAGTCCTACGTCGGCAACGTCTACCTCGGCAAGGTCCAGAACGTGCTGCCGTCGATGGAGGCCGCCTTCGTCGACATCGGCAAGGGCCGCAACGCCGTCCTGTACGCCGGTGAGGTCAACTTCGACACCGCGGGCCTGGAAGGTCAGCCCAAGCGCATCGAGGCGGCGCTGAAGTCCGGCCAGTCAGTGCTGGTGCAGGTCACCAAGGACCCGATCGGCCACAAGGGCGCCCGCCTGACCTCACAGATCAGCCTGCCGGGCCGCTACCTCGTGTACGTGCCCGACGGCTCGATGACCGGCATCAGCCGCAAGCTGCCCGACAAGGAGCGCACGCGGCTCAAGAGCATCCTGAAGAAGGTCATGCCCGAGAACGCCGGCGTGATCGTGCGCACGGCCGCGGAGGGCGCTTCCGAGGACGAGCTGGCCCGCGACGTGGCCCGCCTGTCGGCGCAGTGGGAGAACATCCAGAAGAAGGCCAAGTCGGCCAGCCCGCCCGAGCTGCTCTCGGCCGAGCCGGACCTGACCGTCCGCGTGGTCCGCGACGTCTTCAACGAGGACTTCACCTCGCTGGTCGTGCAGGGCGAGGAGGCGTGGGAGACGGTCGAGGAATACGTCAAGTATGTCGCGCCGCACCTCGGCGAGCGCCTGTCCAAGTGGGACACCGAGCAGGGCGATGTGTTCGAGTCCTACCGGATCGACGAGCAGCTCGGCAAGGCGATGGAGCGGAAGGTCTGGCTGCCCAGCGGCGGCTCGCTGGTGATCGACCGTACCGAGGCGATGAGCGTCGTCGACGTCAACACCGGCAAGTTCACCGGGCAGGGCGGCAACCTCGAAGAGACCGTCACCCGCAACAACCTGGAGGCGGCCGAGGAGATCGTCCGCCAGCTCAGGCTCCGCGACATCGGCGGCATCATCGTGATCGACTTCATCGACATGGTGCTGGAGTCCAACCGCGACCTGGTGCTGCGGCGGCTGCTCGAATGCCTGGCGCGCGACAGGACCAAGCACCAGGTGGCTGAGGTCACCTCGCTGGGTCTGGTCCAGATGACGCGTAAGCGGGTCGGTCAGGGCCTCCTGGAGGCCTTCTCCACGCCGTGTGACTGCTGCAACGGGCGTGGTCTGATCGTCTCCACCGAGCCGGTCGAGTCCAAGCCGGAGCCACGCGGCACTCAGGGCAAGATGGCCATCGAGAAGGCGGTCTCGGACAAGGTGTCCGCGGCCAAGGACTCCGGTAGCCGTGATACCGTGACCGATGCGCTTGAAGACGTCCCGGCTGAGGACGACCAGGCGGGCCAGACTTCCGGCAGAGGGCGGCGACGCTCTCGCCGAGCCAAGTCAGCCGAGTAGCCAGGCGCTCCCGCAAGGGAGCGCTCCTCGGCGGACTGCCCCGACGATCCGTCCGGTTCGACCAGGGCACCGTTAATCCGGTACTCTTGAGAATCGGTGCGTCCAGCGGCGCGCCCTGTTCGCGCGCCTACTCGGTTCGTCGGTTCCAGACAGCACCGAATGCCGGGCGCAGCATTCAGAAGTCAGTAGAAGGGTTCCGCGGTGTACGCGATCGTTCGTTGCGGCGGCAGGCAGCAGAAGGTCTCCGTCGGTGACGTCCTCGAGGTGGACAAGGTCGCCGGCGAGGTCGGCACTTCGGTTTCGCTGCCGACGGTCCTCGTCGTCAACGACGGCGATGTGACCACGGAGGCGGGCAAGTTCCTGGTGAGCGCCGAGATCCTCGGTGAGACCAAGGGACCGAAGATCCGCATCCTGAAGTACAAGAACAAGACCGGTTACAAGAAGCGCCAGGGTCACCGTCAGCGGTACACCCAGGTGAAGATCACCGGTATCGACCAGGCCTGATCGGGGAGTTAGAGAGATGGCACACAAGAAGGGCGCGTCGTCCACCCGGAACGGCCGTGACTCCAACGCCCAGCGCCTGGGCGTCAAGCGCTTCGGCGGCCAGCTGGTCAACGCGGGCGAGATCATCGTCCGGCAGCGTGGCACCCACTTCCACCCCGGCGACAACGTCGGCCGCGGCGGCGACGACACGCTGTTCGCGCTGGCCGCCGGCCACGTGCAGTTCGGTCTCAAGCGCGGTCGCCGCGCGGTGAGCATCGTTCCGGTGGCGGAGTAGATTCTCAGAGTTTCCTGCTCAGGGGCGGATCGGGTTCTCGATCCGTCCCTGAGTGCGTTTTTCACGACTTTTTGGTGTACGGCTCAGCGCGGTGGGCCCCACCCGCCGTGCGGGGCCGGGGCCCGTCCAGGGGCACGCTCCTCCGGTGGACGTGGTCGCGCGCCGTGACGTGCGCATTCTTGGCCCCGGTCCGTGGACTGGGTTATGTGACGGGCCTTGATCGGCCTAGGAGGAGGGGCCGGGATGGCTGACTTTGTGGACCAAGTGGTGCTGCACCTCAAGGCGGGTGACGGCGGCAACGGCTGCGCGTCCGTGCACCGGGAGAAGTTCAAGCCGCTCGGCGGGCCCGACGGCGGCAACGGCGGGCGCGGCGGCGCGGTGATCCTTGAGGTGAGCCCCAACACCGCCACACTGCTCGAATACCACCACCGGCCGCATCGCAAGGCCGACAACGGCAAGCAGGGCCAGGGGTCCAACCGCGACGGGGCCAATGGCGGGGACGTCATCCTTCCGGTGCCCAATGGGACGGTCGTCAAGAACGCCGCCACCGGTGAGGTGCTCATCGACCTGGTGGGCGTCGGCACCCGCTACGTGATCGCCGAAGGCGGTTTCGGCGGGCTCGGCAACGCGGCGCTGGCCAGCACCAAGCGCAAGGCGCCCGGGTTCGCGCTGCTCGGGGAGCCGGGGGACGCGCTCGACGTCATGCTGGAGCTCAAGAGCGTCGCCGACGTGGCGCTCGTCGGCTTCCCCAGTGCCGGGAAGTCGTCGCTGATCGCGGCCCTGTCCGCGGCCCGGCCGAAGATCGCCGACTATCCGTTCACCACCCTGATCCCCAACCTGGGCGTGGTGACCGCGGGCGAGACCATCTTCACCGTCGCCGACGTGCCGGGGCTGATCCCGGGGGCGTCGCAGGGCAAGGGGCTCGGGCACGAGTTCCTGCGCCACGTCGAGCGGTGCGACATGCTCATCCACGTCATCGACTGCGCCACCATGGAGCCGGGACGCGACCCGATCAGCGACTACGAGGTGATCGAGGCCGAGCTGGAGGCCTACGGCAAGCTCGAAGACCGGCCCCGCATGGTCGTGCTGAACAAGGCAGACGTGCCGGACGCCCGGGAGCTGGCCGATCTGGTCAAGGGCGAGTTCGAGGAGCGGGGGCTGCGGGTCTTCACCATCTCGGCCGCCACCCATGACGGGCTGCGGGAGCTGACGTTCGCGATGGGCGAATGGGTGGCCGCGGCCAGGGCCGCCAAGCCCGTCGAGGAGCCCACGCGGCTGGTGCTCAGGCCCAAGCAGCTCGGCGAGGCCGGGTTCAGCGTCCGCCGGGTCAACGACAACCTCTTCCAGGTCACCGGCGAGAAGCCGGAGCGCTGGATCAGGCAGACCGACTTCAGCAACGACGAGGCCGTCGGTTACCTGGCCGACCGGCTGGAGCGGCTCGGCATCGAGGATCAGCTGGTCAAGGCCGGTGCCACTGCGGGCGCGGAGGTCGTCATCGGGCCGATGGAGGGTGGCTACGTCTTCGACTGGCAGCCCACGCTCAACGCCGAGTCCGTACGGCAGGGGCCGCGCGGCACCGACAACCGGTTCTAGCGGCGCCCGACCCCTGCTTCCCTTCCCAAGCGGCCTGGCCCCCGGCGGCATCCCGGTCCTCGGGTGGCTGCCGCGGGCGGGGGCACCGGCCGGGAGGTCGGGTCGCCGGTCTCCGATAGGCTTCGAACGTGCGGGAACAGATCAGCTCAGCGTCGAAGGTCGTCGTCAAGGTCGGCTCTTCGTCGCTCACCACCCCCCAAGGCATGATCGACGTCGACCGGGTCGATGCCCTGGTCGACGTGCTGGCCGCCCGCCGCCGCGCCGGGACCCAGCTGGTCCTGGTCTCCTCGGGAGCGATCGCGGCGGGCCTGGGCCCGCTGGGGCTGACCGCGCGCCCCCGCGACCTCGCCACCCAGCAGGCCGCCGCCTCCGTCGGCCAGGGCGTGCTCGTCGCCCGCTACACCTCCTCCTTCGCCCGCTACGGCCTGCGCGTCGGGCAGGTGCTGCTGACGGCCGACGACATGATGCGCCGCGCCCACCACGCCAACGCCCAGCGCACTCTCAACCGGCTGCTGGAGCTCGGCATCGTGCCGATCGTCAACGAGAACGACACCGTCGCCACCGACGAGATCCGCTTCGGCGACAACGACCGGCTGGCGGCTCTGGTCGCCCATCTCATCCACAGCGACGCGCTGGTCCTGCTCTCCGACGTCGACGCACTCTACGACGGGCCGCCGAGCCGCAGCGGGTCCCGGCGGCTGGCCGAGATCCGCGGCCCCGAAGACCTGGTCGGCGTCGAGCTCGGCAAGAACGGCGCGGCGGTCGGCACCGGCGGCATGGTCACCAAGGTGCAGGCGGCCAGGATCGCCACCGGCGCCGGCGTGCCGGTCGTGCTGACCGCGGCCGCGCACGCCGCTCAGGCGCTGGCCGGGTCCGATGTCGGGACCTATTTCCACCCTGGCGGCCGTCACCCCGGCACCCGGTTGCTCTGGCTCGCCCACGCGACCACCGGACGCGGGCGGCTGCTGCTCGACGACGGCGCGGTGGAGGCCATCGTGGCCAGGCGCAAGTCGTTGCTGCCCGCCGGGGTCACCTCGGTGGAGGGCGACTTCGCGGCCGGCGACCCGGTGGACCTGTGCGGGCCGCGTGGCGGGGTGGTGGCGCGCGGGCTGGTCAACTTCGACGCGGGGGAGATCCCGGGACTGCTCGGCCGCTCGACGCGAGACCTGGGCAACGAGCTCGGTCCCGCATACGAGCGCGAGCTGATCCACCGCGACGACATCGTCATACTGGAAGCCCACAACTAGACAGCCGGAAACCGGCAGCCCACAACCAGGCCACCGGTCACCGGCCACCGAAAGCAACCAGACCACCGGTCACCGGAAGCCCGCAACGAGGCGGCCGGAGACCGGAAGCCACAACTAGGCAGGCAGCCGGCTCTCCGGCCGTCGGCAGAGGAGCGTGTGATGTCCGAGGAGTTCTTGAAGGTCGCCCGCGCGGCGCGAGAGGCCGCCGCCGAGCTGGCCCCGCTGCCGCGGGCGCCCAAGGACCGGGCGTTGCGCGCCGTCGCCGACGCCCTCGTCGCCCACACCACCGAGATCGTCGAGGCCAACGCCAAGGACGTCGCGCAGGCGCGGGAGCAGGGCACGCCGGAGGCCATGATCGACCGGCTGCGCCTCGACGGGCCCAGGATCGAGGCCATCGCCGAGGCCGTACGCCAGGTGGCCGACCTGCCCGACCCCGTCGGCGAGGTGATCCGGGGCAGCACGCTGCCCAACGGCCTGGAGTTGCGCCAGCTCAGGGTGCCGCTGGGCGTGATCGGCATCATCTACGAGGGCCGCCCCAACGTCACCGTCGACGCCGCCGCGCTCTGCCTCAAGAGCGGCAACGCGGCCCTGCTCAGGGGCTCCTCCAGCGCCTACGCCTCCAACACCGTGCTGGTGCGGGTGATGCAGGACGCGCTGGAGAGCACCGAGGTGCCCTCCGGGGCGGTGCAGCTGGTGCCGGGCCTGACGCGCGACTCCGTCAAGGAGTTGATGCGGGCCCGCGGCCTGGTCGACGTGCTGATCCCGCGCGGCGGCGCGTCGTTGATCAACTCGGTGGTCGAGGAGTCGACGCTCCCGGTGATCGAGACCGGCGTCGGCAACTGCCACGTCTACATCGACGCCGACGCCGATCTGGATCTGGCCGTCGACATCCTGGTCAACGCCAAGGCGCAGCGGCCGTCGGTGTGCAACGCGGCCGAGACGTTCCTGGTCCACGCCGGGGTGGCCGACGAGT
This sequence comes from Nonomuraea sp. NPDC052129, assembly GCF_040680095.1. Taxonomy (NCBI): domain Bacteria; kingdom Bacillati; phylum Actinomycetota; class Actinomycetes; order Streptosporangiales; family Streptosporangiaceae; genus Nonomuraea; species Nonomuraea sp. NPDC052129. The sequence continues at coordinate 22,725 of NZ_JBFAVX010000007.1, forward strand.
TCGTGCCCCGGGCGCTCCAGGCGCTCAAGGACGCGGGCGTGACCGTGCACGGCGACGACCGGATCGCCGCCTACGGCGAGGTGGAGCCGGCCACCGAGGACGACTTCCTCGCCGAATACCTCTCGCTCGACATCGCCGCCGCCGTCGTCGGTTCGCTGGAGGAGGCCGTCGCCCACATCAGGCGCTACGGCTCGGGCCACACCGACGCCATCGTCACCCGGTCGCAGCAGGCGGCGCGCAGGTTCGTGTCGCTGGTCGACTCGGCGGCCGTCGCGGTCAACGCCTCCACCCGGTTCACCGACGGCGGCGAGTTCGGCTTCGGCGCGGAGATCGGCATCTCCACCCAGAAGCTGCACGCGCGCGGCCCGATGGGACTGCCCGAGCTGACGTCCACCAAATGGGTCTATACCGGCGAAGGGCATCTGCGTACATCAGCAGGCACGGTCATCCCAAGGTCAGGCGCCTGACGGGGTTGGGCAGCGGTGGCGTGTCGGCGTGACCGGTCGGCGGAGGAGCTCGGTTGACTGGTCCACATGGAGATCGTCATCGCCTTGGCCTTCGCGGCCGTGGTGCTGGTCGGCGCGGATCGGCTGCTGCTCTGGATGGAGAACCGCGGCCACATCCACTGGCGCAGGAAGGGCAGGAAGGACCTGTCGGCGGAGCTTACGACAGAGCTCGACAGCATGCTGTCCGAGCAACCCCGCCGATAAAGCTTCGGCGCGCCGCACGCGCTATCAGGCGTCCCAGCGCTAGGGTGTTGACCCTTATGGGCGCGCCGGGCGGGGAGGGACGGTGACCAAGCTCGGCAAGGTCGGGCCGTACACCCTGCTCGAGAGGCTCGGTCGGGGCGGCATGGGCGAGGTCTATCTCGCCAGCTCCCGCCGGGGCGAGCGGGTCGCCCTCAAGGTCCTGCACGACCTGGCAGAAGACAACTCCATGCGGGTCAGGCTCGAACGCGAGGTCCGGGCGCTGCGCCGGGTCGAGAGCCCGTACGTGGCCAAGGTGCTGGACGCCGATCTCTCGTGCGACCGGCCGTACCTCGTCATGGAGAACATCGAGGGCGCCACGCTGCTCGACATGGTGCGCCACAGCGGCCCGCTCAACATGGCACAGCTGGTGGAGCTGGCGCAGGGCATCGCCACCGCACTCGCGATCATCCACGCGGCCGGTGTGGTGCATCGCGACCTCAAGCCCGCGAACATCATCATGGGCGCCGAGGGCCCGGTCCTCATCGACTTCGGCATCGCGCAGGTGGTGGACGCCACCCGCCTCACCCTGACCGGCACCTTCCTCGGCACACCCGGCTACACCGCGCCCGAGATCTTCGCCGACGAGCACGTCGACTCGCCCGCCGACATTCACGCGTGGGCGGCGACGGTGGCGTTCGCGGCGACCGGACGGCCGACGTTCGGGCGGGGGACGGCCGAGGCGCAGATGTACGCGGTGCTCAACGGGCAGGCCGACCTCAAGGGCGTGCCGGTGGCGCTGCTGTCGCTGGTGCGGGCCGCGCTGAACCGGGAGCCGGGCAAGCGACCGACGGCCGCGCTGCTCGCCGACCGCCTGTCACGGCTGGCCAAGGCGACCAGCCCTGCCGAGCCCGATACCGCCCGCGCCGTGCCCGCGGCCGAGGAGGGCGTCGCGGTGCGTGGCCGGGCCGGTGAAGAGGCCAAGCCGCGCGGTCGTACGGCGGAGGAGGCGAAAGTCCGCAGCCGCACGGCGGAGGAGGCCAAGCCGCGAAGCCGGACCGGTGAGGAGGCCAAGCCGCGCGGCCGGGCGGTGGACGACGGGAAGGTGCCCGCGCCGCGGACGCGGACGAACCCGGATGGGAAGGTCCCGATGCCGCGCGGCCGTACGAGTGCGGACGGGAAGGTGCCCGCACCCCGGGGCCGTACGAGTACGGACGGAAAGGGCACGGGGCCACGGCTCCGCACAGGCGAGGGCGTCAAGGCCACACCCGTACGGAGCCGCACGAAGGCCGTGACCGGGAAACCCCGGACGCCGGGCACGCGCAACACCGGACTCAGGTCGGAGTCGGGCTCCACCACGCTGCCCGCGGGCAACGCCGCGCTGTTGCTGCTCGCGGTGCTGGCCGTGCCCTGTGTGGTGGCGTCGGTGATCTGGCCGATCGCGACGATCGGGATCACGGCCGCGTTCGTACTGCTGACCAGGACGCTCTGGATGAGCCACTGGATGGTCAGGAAGCGCGTCTCGCGCCGGGTCAGGGTGACCCTGCGCGTGGTGCTCTTCCCGTTCGCTTTCACCGGTGCGACCGCGACCGCCGTGGTGTGGCCGGGCGTGCCCGTCGCGGTGGCGGCGGGTGGCGCGCTCTGGCTGATCGGCGGCGGCCAGATAGATGCCGACTGGTGGCAGCAGCCCGCGCCGGTCACCGCCGCGGGTGTCGTGTTCGGGATGCTCTGTGGCGGCATCACCGGACGCGAGATCGAGCGGGTCGGCGCTCATCTGCCGGACCTGCGCAGGGAAGGGCTGCGCGCACTGGCCGTGCTGGGCGGGTTCGTCGCCCTGTGCGCGGCGGCGGTGCGCGCTATCGCGCTGCTTCTGTGACCGGCTGTGGGTTAGCCCTGGCCGCCGTCGCGGCGGGAGAAGCGGTTGAAGATGCGCTCGCCCGCGTTGACCGCGCCCTCTGCCACGTCGCGCAGTACGCCGATGAACGGATCCTGCGACTGGGACCACGACGCGCGGTAGGACTCGGCTGCGGCCTTGATCTCGTCGGTGACCCGGGCGCTGGCGTCGTCTTCCCTGCGCGGGTAGTCGCCGCCGAGGATGCGCTCGTACTCGCCGCCGCGGTGCCACTTGTCGAGCTCGGCCACGCGCACCACGGCGAACGGGTGGGTGGTGCCGAGCAGGTTGAGCACCTTGAGGAAGCCGTCGCGCAGGTCGCCCGCGGTGTCGTATTCCTGGTATTGCTCCAGGAACGCCTCGATGTTCATTTCGTGGGTGTAGGCGCCGCCGGCCAGTTTCATCAGCGCGCGCTTGGCCGCGTCCGGGTCCTGGCCGGTGAGCAGGCCGCCGCGGTCGGAGGAGAGCTCCGACTTGCGGTACCACTCCTCCAGGCCCGCGACGATCGCGCGCAGGCCGATGTAGCCGAGCGGGATCCAGGCCACGCGGGTGGCCAGGCGGGTGAGGATGTCGAGCATCGTCCGATAGACGGCGTGGCCCGACAGGATGTGCGAGGTCTCGTGACCGATGACGAAGCGCTGCTCCTCCTCGTTCATGAGGTTGAGCAGGCCGGTGGTCACCACGATGAACGGGTCGTCGAAACCGATGGCCTTGGCCTGGACCTGCGGATCCTGCTGGACGTAGATCTCGGGGATCCGGTGCAGGTCGAGGACGTAGGCGGCGTCGCGGCCCATGTCGTAGAGGGAGCGGAACTGGGTCTCGCTCACACGTACGGCCGACGCCAGGTACATCAGGCGCAGGCGGCGCTCGCTGATGAGGCCGGACATCTGCTTGAGAACCGTGTCGAACCCACTCAACTTACGCAGAGCGACCAGCGCGGACCGGTCTGCGGGGTGTTCGTAGGCACGAGACGAGATGCCGGGCAATTGGACGCGGTTGCGGTCCGGGGTGGTCGTCATGCCCGGCATGCTACGTCGGCAGCCGGGACGGCGCGCGTTCATCACCTGGGTTCGTGACGGGGTTGGTGACCGCTTTGGTCAGCGGGGGGTGCCATGTGGGTGTCGGATAGTCGACGCGTAGGGTCCTTTCATGATGAACGCGCCGAGTGTCCAGGGAAAGCGACGCGTGGGAGTGATGGGTGGGACGTTCGACCCGATTCACCACGGTCACCTGGTCGCCGCCAGCGAAGTGGCTCACCACTTCAATCTCGACGAGGTCGTCTTCGTGCCCACGGGCCGGCCGTACCAGAAGTCGGAGCGCGAGGTGTCCGCGCCCGAGGACCGCTATCTGATGACCGTGATCGCGACCGCGTCGAACCCCCGCTTCTCGGTGAGCCGGGTGGACGTCGACCGGCCCGGGCCCACCTTCACCATCGACACGTTGCGTGAGATCTCCGCGATCTACGGACCTGACGCACAGCTCTACTTCATCACCGGAGCCGACGCCCTCGGCGCGATCCTCAGCTGGCAGGACGCCGAGGAGCTGTTCGAACTCGCCCATTTCGTGGGGTGTACGCGGCCCGGCCACACGCTGCACGATCCGGGCCTGCCCCCGGGGAAGGTGACCTTGCTGGAGATCCCCGCCCTGGCGATCTCCTCGTCGGAGTGCAGGCAGCGGGTGGAGAAGGGCGAGCCGATCTGGTACCTGGTGCCGGATGGAATCGTGCAGTACATCAACAAACGCGGCCTTTACCACGCAGAGGGGTGAAGGTGCTCGTGCCATACGTGGGGCTGCGGAGCCGTAACGGGTACCCTCAACATAGGGGCATGTTGCCGACACAGGAGGACCGACCCGCATCGTGACCGCATCCGAAAGAGCCGTCCAGCTCGTCCAGATCGCCGCCGAGGCCGCGGCCGACAAGCTGGCCGATGACATTCTCGCCTACGACGTGAGCGAGCAACTCGTCATCACCGACGCGTTCCTGCTCTGCTCCGCCACGAACGACCGCCAGGTCCGCGCCATCGTCGACGAGATCGAAGACAGGCTGCGCATCGAGGCCGACGCCAAGCCGGTACGCCGCGAGGGTGAGCGCGAGGGCCGTTGGGTCCTCCTCGACTACCTCGACATCGTCGTACACGTGCAGCACGAGGAGGACCGCACCTTCTACGCGCTGGAGCGCCTCTGGAAGGACTGCCCGGCCATCCCGCTCCCGGAGAGCGTGGCGCAGGCCAACATCCAGCGGGCTCGCACTTGAGCAAGAGGATCGTCTGCCTCAGGCATGGCCAGACACTGTGGAACGTCGAGCATCGCTTCCAAGGCCACTCCGACATCCCGCTCGACGAGACCGGTGTCGCCCAGGCGGCCAGGGCCGCGTCCCTGCTCGCCTCGCTGCGGCCAACCGTCATCGTCTCCTCCGACCTCCAGCGAGCCAACGACACCGCCCTGGCGCTCGGCCGGATCGTCGGTCTCGAGGTCTCCGTCGACAAGGACCTCCGCGAACGCGGCGGAGGTCAGTGGGAGGGCCTGACCCGCGACGAGATCGCCGCCCGCTGGCCGGAGGAGTACGTGGCCTGGGAGGCCCCCGACGGCGAACCGGTCGCCGACGTGGCCGGCCGGGTGGCGGCCGCCATGCGCCGCTGGGCGGACCGGCTCGACGACGACGGCCTGCTGGTCGTGGCCTCGCACGGCGCGGCGCTGCGGCTGGGCATCTGCGAGCTGCTGGGGCTGCCCGAGGAGCTCTGGCCGGCGCTGGGCGGGCTCGGCAACTGCTCCTGGTCGATGTTGCAGGAGGGGCGTAAGGGGTGGCGGTTGCTCGAACACAACGCGGGCACGCTGCCTGAGCCGGTCAACAGCGACGACCGTCCGGACGCCTAGCCCCGCCTGGCCCTCGGTCTGCTGCGTCGAGCCCAGGTCGTGTCGCGTCGGCCCGAGTCCTGCTGCGTGGGCGGATTCTTCCGGCGATAGCGGATTTGTAGCTCTAGTGCGGGTGGCAGAGGGGATGTGGTGTTATTTCGTCTTAGTGCGCTAGGGCGATGAGGAGACTTCGCGGTGGACCGAGGTGAGGTGCCTTACCTCCGGATCGTCGGCGAACTGCGGCGGCGGATCGCCGCAGGGGAGCTGGCGGTGGGGGACAGGATCCCGTCCACCCGGCAGATCATGCGTGACTGGGGAGTGGCGATGGCCACGGCCAGCAAGGTGATCGGCGTGCTTCGGGACGAAGGGCTGGTACGCCCGGTGCCCGGGATCGGCACCGTGGTGGTCTACCGGGTTGACGCTCTGCCCAAGGCGGCTGACAGCGGTGGGGAGTTGGAGTCTGCCCCTGCGGACCTGACCGAGCAGCGCGTTCTCGGCGTGGCCATCAAGATCGCTGACAGTGAAGGGCTCGCCGCCGCCTCCATGGACCGGCTCGCCACCGAGCTCGGTGCTCCGGTCCTGTCGCTTCATCGGCACGTACGGAGCACGGACGAGCTCGTACACCTGATGGCGGACGCCGCCTACGGCGAGATTCCGCTGCCCGCACAGCCGCCGCCCGGTTGGCGCGCCCAGCTGGAGGTGTCGCTGCGGCTTCAATGGCGCCTCCACCGCCGCCATCCCTGGCTGTCCCAGGCCATCCCGCTCACCAGGCCAGAGTTCGTCCGCAACGCGATGACGCACACCGAATGGATCCTGCGCGCCCTCGACGGCCTCGGCCTCACCCCCAACGCCATGCTGCACGCCAGTGTGTCGCTGGCCGGGTTCGTACGAGGAGTCGCGGCGGACCCGGAGGCCGACGATGAAGCGGCGGTCAGGGAGGGGCAGCTGGCCGAGGCGCTCTCCTCCGGCGGCTTCCCGACCATGGCCAGGGTGATCGTGCAGCCCGGACTCGACCTCGACCTGGACTCGCTCTTCGAGTTCGGGCTGCGGCGCCAGCTGGACGGGCTGGCCGTACTGGTGGCCGGCGCGGCGCACGGACGGCGCGATTAGGCGAATCCCACCGATGGCTATATGCTCTCGGAGCGCCGTAACGAGCCAGCTCGTCACGGTGACCAGGGGCTATAGCGCAGCTGGTAGCGCACCTCCATGGCATGGAGGGGGTCTGGGGTTCGAATCCCCATAGCTCCACGCTCGTCGGCGGGGTTGGTTTGGTCGCTCGCCGCCCTTTGGGCGGCTCGCTCCCCTCGGCCTCCTCATTGTTTACCCCGGGGGATAACCCCCGGACCCCCAGCGTCGGGCCAATCGGCTTCGCCTCTTCTTGGCGCTTCGCGCTTGGGGGCTTCAGGCGGTTTCTTCCAGTCGGGCCTGGTCCCGACCCCTGCAGGGCCTTCGCTTCGCTCGGGCGGTCTTATTTAGGCGCTTCGCCTGCTTGTGGCCATTTGTTGCCTGGGAATCGTTGGGAGGGCTGCTGATGACGTTCCGCAGAGCCGTGTACTTTCTCACCCGCTCAGCCCTGTTCGCCTACGTAGGAAACGCACAACGGGATCGTTGATCCACTGCTGCGTGGGACATCACCCGGGGGAGCCATGCTCGACATAGCAAGCGCGTCTCCGGATGTCGTGGGAACGATTTCCCACCTCGTGGTCAGCGGCGGGCCTCGGCTACCCGGATCACCGGAACCCGAATGAAGCAGTCGGTGGTCACGGCGGCGAGCAGGTCCCCGTCGTTCGCTCCCGGCCGGGCTGCCCGGTAGAGCTCGATCGTCCCGTCGGGCCCACCGTAGGCGCCCACGACCGCGGAGAGGATGCGCTCGTCGGCGAGGTCGATCATGCCGGTGGGGACGAGGCCGATCCGGGTGTCGTCGCGGTTCCACCCGGCCAGGAGGCGTACGCCGCTGGCGGCGCCCCTTCTCAGCGCGGCGCCCTCCGGGTCGTCGTTGTCTTTCGGGCAGGTCGGCCCGTAATCGGTAGCGCCGCGCTCACCCTCCCACCCCACGGGCGGCTCGGGAGGCCGCATGCGGCGCGCCCCGAAGGGCGGGGCGGCGTACGGGATCCCGAGGAACGCCGCCACTCCCACGAGGTCGAGCATCACAAGCTCCGGGCCTGGGTGTCTTGGACGAACGTTTCGTTCTGTGGTCAGCGCCAGGCCCTTGCACGTTGTTATCCATATGTGTAAATTTATACGCATGGATAAGAATCCGTGGAATCTGGTCCGGACGCTCTTCGTCGCCGTGCTCGTCATCTCGATCGCGACGCTCGGCGTGGCCGCCGTCATTGGTGGCAACTGGGTGGTGTGGCTGCGCGGCGCCGCCGTGGCCGCCGCCTCCGTCTGGCTCGTGGCCCTGGCCGGGCAGGCCGCACGCGGCAAGCGATCGGCCTACCTGCGCATCCGCTTCATCAGCTTCGCCGCGCCCATCGGAATCGTGCTCATCCTCCTCGCGCCGGACAGCGGCTATCCCATCTGGATGAAGGCGGAGCAGGGGGTGGTCGGCGTCCTGGTCGCCGCCGTCGCGGTCATCGTCAATCGTCGTGCCGTACGTGAGGCGTACCCGAAGCGTGGCAAGCTGGGGTGATATGCAGACCTCCGGAACGCGGCGCGAGGCCACCGAGGCCCGCAAAGCCCAGATCGCCTCCGCCACCATCGCCGTGCTCGCCGAGCGCGGCTATGCGGAGACCACGTTCGAGGCCATTTGCGAGCATGCCGGGCTGAGCAGCAAGAGGCTGATCTCCTACCACTTCTCCAACAAGGAGCAGCTTTTCGAGGCTGTTGTGAGTCAGGTCATCACCGACGCGGCCGCCTTCATGCGTCCGACGCTGCAGGCCGCCTCCGGAGCCGGTGCGCAGTTGGAGGCATTCATCCGGGCCAACATCGCCTTCATCGCCGCCCATCCCGAACACGTGCGCGCGGTGCAGCAGATCGCGCACAACCAGGCGCTCGCGAGTGACCACGACCGGGACGCCGCGATCGCCAGGCTGGTGGCGTTGTTCACGGACGGGCAGCGTACGGGGGCTTTCCGGGCGTTCGACAGTGTGCTGATGAGTACGGCCCTGCGTGCGTCGATCGACGCGATGGCCGACCGGATCGTCGAGGGCCTCGACCCGGACCACTGCGCTAATGAACTCGTCGAGATATTCGGCCGGGCAACAAGAGCTGAATTTTAAAGGCCTGTTGTTATGCGGGTTCTCGGGTGCGGGTCGCCTATGCAGGGCCGCGGCGTGGGCGGGCTGCCGGGATTTTCCTCGTTATAAGCGGCGACACGCCCATTTCATAAGAGCTGCTGTCGTATCACCGCTCGCTCCAGAAGTAACCGGTCCGGCCCATAGCATTCCTCACTGAGTCGATGATCTTGACGGCTTGTTCGCGTGGGGTACTGCGACCGGGGGTGGCACATGTCGGAGCGTGAGAAGAAGGCCCTGAGGAGGCGTCGGCTGCCCTGGGCTGGGCTGGTCGTCGCCATCGTGGCCGGCCTGGTGTGCGGGCCAGGGGGCGGATCCGGTGCGGAGGCGCGCACGGCCCGCGCGGGTACGGCCTCGGCAGGCGTGCCCGCCGCGAAGGCCGCTGCGGCTACGGGCCGTGCGGAACCGGCGCGGAGCGCGTCGGACTTCGCGGCCCAGGTCGCGAAAGGCACCCGCCGGCAGGCTCGGGAGACCCGCTCGGGAGAGCCGGTCGGCGGCAGGAGAGCCGCCGCTGTCTGCCCGCCGACCTCCGTCATCTGCATAGAGAACAACAAGCCGGGCAACCCCGCCAGCGAATGGGATATCTCGGGAGCGGGCAGCAGCACCATCCAGGGCTTCGCGACGCAGATGAGCGTCAATCACGGGGAGACCGTGCTGTTCAAGGTCGACACCGTGGCGACCGATTATCGCCTCGACATCTACCGCATCGGTTATTACGGCGGAATGGGAGCGCGAAAGATAACGACGGTCCAGCCGTCCGCCCCTCTGCCCCAGTCGCAACCCCTGTGCGCGGAGGACACGTCGACCGGGCTCGTCGACTGCGGGAACTGGGCGGTGTCGGCCTCCTGGGCGGTGCCCAGCGACGCCGTCTCCGGGGTCTATATCGCGAAACTGGTCCGGGAGGACGGAACGACCGGTGCCAGCCACATCATTTTCGTGGTCCGGGACGACACCAGGGGCTCGGACGTTCTTGTGCAGACCTCCGACACGACCTGGCAGGCCTACAACAGGTACGGCGGTAACAGCCTCTACTTCGGTAATCCCGTGGGCCGCGCCTACAAGGTGAGTTACAACCGCCCGTTCAAGACGCGCGACCCCTTCTCCATGGACGCCCCGGAGACCTTCTTCTTCAACGCCGAATACCCCATGGTCCGATGGCTTGAGGCCAACGGATATGACGTGAGTTATTTCAGCGGCGTGGACAGCGCCACCCGCGGTCAGGAACTGCTGGAGCACAAGGCGTTCCTCTCCGTCGGGCATGACGAGTACTGGTCGAACCAGATGCGCAACACCGTGGAGACCGCCCGCGACGGCGGCGTGAACGTGGCTTTCTTCTCCGGCAACGAGATCTTCTGGAAGACCAGATGGGAGGCGAGCATCGCCGGTGCGATGGCGCCGTTCCGGACGATCGTCTGTTACAAGGAGACGCACGCCAACGCCAAGATCGACCCCAGTCCGGAATGGACCGGGACGTGGCGCGATCCGCGCTTCTCGCCGCCGTCGGACGGAGGCAGGCCGGAGAACCGCGTGAGCGAAACCTTCTTCAGGATCAACGGCACCGTCAATGACGCGATGACCGTTCCGGCGGTGTACGGGCCGCTGCGGTTCTGGCGCAACACGTCCGTGGCAAGCCTGCAACCTGGGCAGACCGCGACGTTCCCGGCGGGAACGCTCGGCTTCGAATGGGACGAGTCCCCGGACAACGACTTCACGCCGCCGGGGACGGTGCGGCTCTCCCAGACGACGCTGTCCTCGACCAACAAATACCTGCTCGACTTCGGTAGCACCTACGGTGCTGGGACCGCGACGCATAATCTGGCGTTCTCCAAGGCGCCGAGTGGCGCGCTGGTCTTCGGCGCCGGCACAGTCCAGTGGGCGTGGGGCCTGGACAGCGTCCATGACCGGGCGGGCACCCCCACAGATGTCCGGATGCAACAGGCGACAGTCAACATCCTGGCCGACATGAAGGCCCAGCCGGTCAGCCTCCAACCGGGGCTGGTACCGGCGACGGCGTCGACCGACACCATCCGTCCGACCTCGACGGTCACGGCTCCGGCGGCCGGCGAGAACGTACCGCCTGGAACCATCCAGGTTCAGGGAACGGCCGCCGACACCGGCGGCGGCGTGGTGGGCGCCGTGGAGGTGTCGGTTGACGGCGGCGCCACCTGGCGCCAGGCGACGGGCCGGGCCACCTGGCAGTACGCATGGACGATCCAAGGCAGTGGCGCCAAGACGATCATGGTGAGGGCGATCGACGACAGCGGCAACATCCAGTCGCCCGTCACGACGAGGACGGTCAACTCGACCACGGACTGCCCCTGCAGCCTCTGGACGTCGTCCACGGTGCCCTCCGTGCCCGCGGCCGATGACACGAGCCCGGTCGAAGTCGGGGTGAAGTTCCAGACCTCGACGGCGGGCACCATCTCGGCGCTCAGGTTCTACAAGGGCTCGGGCAACACCGGCACCCACGTCGGGAGCCTGTGGACCAGCGGCGGCCAGTTGCTGGGGAGGGCGACGTTCACCGGGGAGACGGCGACCGGCTGGCAGCAGGTGAACTTCGCGACCCCGGTCTCGGTGAGCGCCAACACCACCTACGTGGCCTCGTACTTCGCGCCCAACGGTGGGTACGCCAGAGACGTCTCGTACTTCTCGAGCGCGGTCGTGCGCGGTCCTCTCACCGCGCCGGACAGTGCGAGCAGCGGCGGCAACGGCGTCTACACCTACTCGGGGAGCAGCATCTTCCCCAACAAGACCTTCTCGGCGACCAACTACTGGGTGGACGTCGTCTTCAACACCTCCGGCCCGACGCCCACGCCCACTCCGACGCCCACGCCCACTCCGACGCCCACGCCCACGCCGACTCCCACACCGACGCCGACGCCGACGAACAGCCTGTGGCCTGACTCGTCGGTGCCGGCGGTGCCGGCAGCGGACGATCCGGTGGCCGTCGCGCTGGGCGTGAAGTTCAGGGCGACGACGGGCGGGCGGATCCTGGGGGTCCGGTTCTACAAGGGGGCGCAGAACACCGGGCCCCATAGCGGGTACTTGTGGACCAGCGCTGGGCAGTTGCTGGCGTCCGGGACGTTCACCAACGAGACGGCGAGCGGCTGGCAGCGGATGGACTTCGCCACGCCTGTCACGATCGCCGCCAACACCACCTACGTGGTCTCGTACTTCACGAACTCGGGGAACTACGCGGTGGACAGGCAGTATTTCGCCACCCAGTACACCAACGGTCCGCTCCTCGCTCTGGCCAGCGGCGCGAGCGGAGGCAACGGCGTGTACCGGTATGGCGCGACGAACGGCTTCCCGACGAAGAGCTACCAGGCCAGCAACTACTGGGTGGACGTGGTGTTCGCCGCCGGCACGGGGTAGTCGGCGGGGTCAAGGCGCTGGAGGCGGACGGACGCGGACCGGTGGAGTGAGCCGGTCCCGTCCGGGCTGCCGCCGACGCACCGATGAGTTTTCGGCCGAACCTCCGTCTCATCAGAACAACCATGATGGATGGAGGTACGTCGTGAGCAAGCTGCTGTATTCGTGCACCATGTCGCTGGACGGGTTCATCGCGGGGGCCGGCGGTGACATGTCCTGGCTGACCGAGCACATCGGGCCCAACCCGCTGGTGGACGAGGTCATCGGCAAGATCGGTGCCCTGCTCGTCGGCAACCGCACCTTCCGCGGCGACGATCCGCACAGGGGCACCGACAAGGAGGGCAAGCCGTTCGGCGGGGGATGGAGCGGACCGCAGTTCGTGCTCACCCACCACGCGCCGGACACGCCGGTGCCGGGTGTCACCTTCGTCGGGGACCTGGACGGCGCCGTCGCCGCCGCCAAGGCCGCCGCGGGCGACAAGTACGTCAACGTCCTCGGCGCCGACACCGCCCGGCAGTGCCTCGAGGCCGGTGTGCTCGACGAGATCCTCGTGTTCATCGCGCCCGTCCTGCTCGGCGACGGGGTCCGGCTGTTCGACCGGCCGGGCGGGGCCGACGTCAAGCTCGAACGCCTGAGCCTGACCAGCGCGCCGCAGGCGACGAACCTCTGGTTCCGCGTCCTGTGAGGCCAACGTTCCATTCTTACCGGAGGCGAAAAGAAGTTTCTAGGCCAACCTCGGCGGAGAAAATTTTTTCCTGATACATCTTGACCTTGGTCTTCATCACTGGGGAGGGTGGGAAAGCAGAGCCCAGGGTGAAAGGACCCCCATGGTCACTGTCCGCGCGTTCGCTTCGGGGGACGAGGTCTCCCTCATAGACGCCTGGAATCAGAGCATGCCAGGCGACCCCACGACCTCCGGCTGGTTCCGTGACTGCGTACTGCTCGACCCCAACTTCGACCCCGAGGGGCTGCGGGTCGCCGTGATCGACGGGCGCGTGGCCGGCTGCGCGTACGCCGTGCGCCGGCTGACCCCGCTCGCCCCGGGCACCGACCTGGAGCCGGAGACGGGCTGGATCCCGTTCTTCTTCGTGGCGCCCGAGCACCGGGGGGCCGGGCTCGGGCGGCGGTTGCTCGGCGAGGCGGTCGCCTTCCTCGAAGCCCAGGGCAGGACCAGGATCGACTTCTCCTCCTACACGCCCAACTACGTGCTGCCGGGAGCCGACGCCGCGCTCTACCCCGACGGGTACCGGCTGCTGGAGGGGCTGGGGTTCGAGACGCTCTACTCGCCGGTCGCGATGGACCGCACGCTGGTCGGCTACGTGACGCCCGACGAGGTGCACGCGCTGCGGGCCAAGCGGGAGAGCGAGGGGTACGAGTTCCGCAGCCCGCGTGAAGGGGAGTTACCGGAGCTCATCCGGTTCGCGGCCGACGTCTTCAACCCGGACTGGGGCGAGGCGATCAGGCAGCACCGCGACACCAAACGCATGATTATCGCGAAAAATGCGGAAATAGTCGGGTTCGCGTTATACGGGGCTTACCGGGGGATCCCTGAGAGGTTCGGGCCGTTCGGGGTCGATCCGGGCGAGCGGGGCACCGGGCTCGGCAAGATCCTCCTCCACCTGACCATGACCATGATGCGGGCCGAAGCCCTGCACTCCTCGTGGTTCCTGTGGACGGGCGAGGCCAGCCCGGCCGGTCACCTCTACGGCAAAGCAGGCTACGAGGTGACCAGGCGCTTCCACGTGATGAGGCGGTCGGCGTGACCCATGTGCTCGCCATCGGGGCCCACGCGGGCGACCTGGATCTGACCGCGGGCGCCGTGCTCGCCCAGCATGTCCTGCGCGGCGACCGCGCGACGCTGCTGCACCTCACGCTCGGGGAGCGCGGCCACCCGCGCCTGTCCATCCCCGAGTACGCCGAGCAGAAGCGCGCCGAGGCGGAGGCGTTCGCCACGGCGATCGGCGCGGGCGTGCGCTTCCTCGACTACGAGGACGGCCTGCTGCCCGAGGACGAGGACGTCAAGATGCGGGTCGGCGACCTGATCAGGGAGCTCAGGCCGGACGTCATCCTCACCCACTGGGGCGAGTCCATCCACAAGGACCACGCCAGCACCCACCGGATCGTGCGGGACGCCCGCTTCTACGGCGGCCTGAAAACGCTCGAGCGCGACCTGCCCGCGTACTGGGCGAGCGAGCTCTACTACGCCGACAACTGGGAGGACGCCGACGGCTACACGCCCGACGTGTTCGTCGACCTGTCCGACGAGGCCTACGAGGTCTGGTCGGAGGCGATCACGGGTTACGCGTACGCCCGAGGCGAGACGTACGGCTTCCCGTACGTGGACTACTACCGCGCGCTGACGATCGTGCGCGGCGCACCAGCCGGATTCCGCCGGGCCCAGGCGTTCGCCGCGCCGAAGGGCTCCCGCGATCTCCGGGCGCGTTACCTCGGAAAGGCGGCACCTCAATGAAACGAAGCCTGGTGGTCACCGCGGCGCTGGCCGTCGCGGTGGCGGGCTGTTCGAGCAGCGGCTCAACGAGCAAGAACACCGCCGGTTCGCCGCCATTAGTCATTCACGCGGTGGACGCGGGCACCTTCCAGGAGGACTTCAACCCGTACCACCTGGAGAACGTGAACTTCGGCACGTCCGGGATGATCTACGAGACGCTGGAGTTCTTCAACAAGCTCAAGCCCGGCGAGGTCACCCCCTGGCTGGCTCTTGAGCACGCGTGGTCCGACGACGGCAAGACGATCACCTTCACCCTGCGTCAGGGGGTGAAGTGGACCGACGGGCGGCCGTTCACCGCCGACGACGTGGCCTTCTCCTTCGATCTGCTCGGCAAGAACGCCCAGCTCAACAGGAGCGCGCTGGAGATCGCGGGCACCAAGGTCCTCGCGCCGGACAAGGTGGAGCTCACGTTCAAGTCCACGTCGTACGCCAAGCTCTACAACATCGCCGGCAACACCCCCATCGTGCCCAAGCACCTCTGGGAGAAGCAGCAGGATCCGGTCACCTTCACGAACCCCAAACCGGTGGGAACCGGGCCGTACAAGCTGTCGAAGTTCAGTTCGCAGCTCTACGAGATGGAGAAGAACCCGGGCTACTGGCAGCCGGGCAAGCCGGAGGTGCCGACGCTGAAGTTCCCCGCCTACACCGCCAACGCGGTGCAGACGGCGCTTCAGCAGGGGGAGCTCGACTGGGCGGGCGCGTTCGTGCCCGACATTGACAAGATCTACGTCCAGGGCAAGCCGGAGATCAACAAGTTCTTCTTCCCGCCCGAGGGCGTGGTGAACCTGCTGCCCAACCAGGCCAACCCGATCCTGGCCAAGCCCGAGGTCCGGCAGGCCATCAGCCTGGCCGTCGACCGGGACAAGATCGTCCGGGTGGCCGAGCGCGGCTACACCAAGCCGGCGCATCCGACCAGCGTGCCGATGCCGGGCGGCGAGGCATACCTGCCCGCGGAGTACAAGGACGCGGCCTTCAAGGTGGACGTGGAGAAGGCCAAGGAGCTGCTCAAGGGCGTCGACCCGGCCAAGCTGAGCTTCACCCTGTTGGTGCCCTCGCCGTTCACCGACTGGGTGAACGCCGCCCAGCTCATCAGGGAGGACCTGGCCAAGGTCGGCATCAAGCTGGACACGCGGGGTGTGGCGTTCGCGGACTGGGTGTCCAAGGTCGGCAAGGGTGACTACGACCTGTCGATCAGGACCACGCCCTTCGGGCCCACGCCGTACTCCCAGATGCGTTCGATGCTCTACGGCGACCTGGCGCAGCCGGTCGGCAAGCCGGGGACCGGCAACTACGAGCGGTGGAAGGACGCGGAGACCGACAAGCTGATCAACGAGTACGCGGCCACCGAGGACGAGGCCGCGCAGCAGAAGGCCGTCCAAGGGCTGGGCAAGATCATGGTGGAGAAGCTGCCGACGGTGCCGCTGTTCTACAGCCCGGCCTGGTCGCAGTACCGGACGAACAAGTATGTCGGCTGGCCCTCCGAGCAGGATCCGTACGCGATGCCCTCGCCGTACACCTCGCCGGACGCCGCCGTGGTCCTGCTGCACCTGAAGCCGGCGGCCAAGTGAGGTTTCTGGCCAGGCGGCTCGGGTTCTACCTGCTCACGGCCTGGGCCGCCGTCACGCTCAACTTCCTCATCCCCCGGCTCATGCCGGGGGACCCGGTCGAGCTGCTGGTCGCCCGGATGAGGGACAACGTGGACCCCGCCGCCATCGACGCGATGCGGCGGGCCTTCGGGATCAGCGACGCGAGCCTGTGGCAGCAGTATCTGGATTATCTGGGCAATCTCGCTCATGGGGAACTCGGCCGCTCGATCACCTTCTTTCCCACCGAAGTGTCCACTGTCATCGCCGACAGCCTGCCGTGGACGGTCGGGCTGGTCGGCGTGGCCACGCTGATCAGCTACTTCGTCGGCACCTCGCTGGGCGTGCTGATGGCGTGGAAGCGCGGCACTTGGCTCGACGGGGTGCTGCCCGCCGCCACGTTCATGCACGCGGTGCCGTACTTCTGGGTGGCGCTGGCGCTGGTGTTCGTCTTCGGGGTTACGCTCCAGTGGTTCCCGGTCTCCCGGGCGTACGGGCTGGAGGTCGCGCCCGGCTTCACCGGGGAGTTCGCCGCGAGCGTGCTCTACCACGCGACGCTGCCGGCCGTCACGATCGTGGTCGCCTCGATGGCCGACCGGATCCTCGGCATGCGCAACGTCATGGTGACCACGCTCGGCGAGGACTACGTGGTGATGGCCGAGGCCAAGGGGCTGACCAGCCGCCGGGTCATGTGGGCCTACGCGGCCCGCAACGCGATCCTGCCGAACATCACCAGCTTCGCGCTGTCGCTCGGCTTCGTGGTGGGCGGCTCGGTGCTGACCGAGATCGTGTTCTCCTATCCGGGAATCGGGTCGATGCTCCTCAAAGGCGTGGAGAACGAGGACTTTCCGCTCATGCAGGGCATCTTCCTCGTCATCTCGCTGGCCGTGCTCGTCGCCAACTTCCTGGCCGACCTCGCGTACGTGGTCCTCGACCCCCGCACCCGGCAGGAGGCCCAGTGAAGATCAAGATCGGCGTGGGCATCCTCGTCTTCTTCGCGCTGATGGCGCTCGTCGGGCCGCTGCTCATCGGCGCCGATCCGGCCGCCACCAGCAACGACGGCCTGCAGGGCCCCTCGGCCGCGCACTGGCTCGGCACCACGCAGACCGGGCAGGACATCCTCACCCAGATCGTGTACGGCGCCCGGATCTCGATGGGCGTCGGCCTGCTGTCGGCGGTGATCGCCACGGTGCTGGCCGTGGCGGTGGGCCTGGTCGGCGGCTACTTCGGCGGCGCGATCGACGAGACGTTCTCGGTGCTGACCAACATCTTCCTGGTGCTGCCCTCGCTGCCGCTGATCATCGTGCTGGCGGGCTACCTGCCGCAGCGCGGCGTCGCCTCGGTCGCCGTGGTGATCGCCGTCACGGGCTGGGCCTGGGGTGCCCGCGTGCTGCGCGCCCAGACCCTGTCGGTACGGCGGCGCGACTTCGTGGCGGCGGCCCGGGCCGGCGGCGAAGGGCCCTTGCGGATCATCTTCTTCGAGATCCTGCCCGTGCTGCTGCCCGTCATCGCCACCAGCTTCCTGGCCACGGTCGTCGGCGCGATCCTGGCCGAGGCCGGGCTGTCCTTCCTCGGCCTGGCCGACCTGTCGACCGTGAGCTGGGGGAGCATGCTGTATTTCGCACAGAACGGACAGGCGCTGCTCATCGGGGCATGGTGGTGGTTCATCCCGCCGGGGCTGTGCATCGCGCTGATCGGCACCGGGCTGGCGCTGGTCAACTTCGGCATCGACGAGATCGCCAACCCCCGTCTGCGGACGATCAAGGTCCGGAAGGCCCGCGCATGAACGTCCTGGAGATCCGCGACCTCAGCGTGGACTACCAGTCGGGCAGCGGCGCCGTGCACGCCGTCTCCGACGTCTCGCTCGACCTGCGCCGGGGCGAGATCCTCGGTCTGGCGGGCGAGAGCGGCAGCGGCAAGTCGACGCTGGCCAACGCCGTCGCCCGGCTGCTGCGCCCACCGGCGGCGATCACCTCGGGCTCCGTCGTCTACCACCGCAGGGACGGCGAGCCGGTCGACGTGCTCGGGCTCGGTCGCGGCGAGCTGCGTGCCTTCCGCTGGAAGGAGCTGGCGGTCGTCTTCCAGAGCGCCATGAACGCGCTCAACCCGGTCAGCACGATCGGCGACCAGATCGACGACGTACTCCGCGTCCACGCCCCGCGCATGTCACGCAAGGAGCGTGTCGAGCGGACGGTCGAGCTGCTGCAACGCGTCGGCATCAGCGCCGACCGGCGGCGCGGCTACCCGCACGAGCTGTCGGGCGGCATGCGCCAGCGCGCCGCGATCGCCATCGCGCTGGCGCTCAACCCCGAGATCATCATCATGGACGAGCCGACCACCGCGCTCGACGTGGTCGTCCAGCGGGAGATCCTCCACGAGATCAGGACGCTGCGGGAGGAGTACGGCTTCGCGGTCGTGTTCATCACGCACGACCTGTCCCTGCTCATGGAGATCTCCGACCGGATCGCCATCATGTACGCGGGCCGGGTGGTGGAGACGGGCTCGGCCAAGGCGCTGCACAAGTCGCCCAGCCACCCGTACACGCTGGGTCTGTTGCGCTCGTTCCCCCGGCTGCACGGGCCGCGCGAGGAACTGCTCGGCATCCCGGGCACCCCGCCGGACCTGCGCTCACTGCCACCCGGCTGCGCCTTCCATCCGCGCTGCCGGTTCGCCATGGACACGTGCTCGGTACGGCAACCCGAGCTGGTCCCGGGCGCGGAAGGGCAGGTCGCGTGCCTGCTGAACGACGACAAGGGGGTGCGCCAGTGAGCGGCGAGATCGTCCTGGAGGGCCGGAACCTCACCAAGCACTTCACCGCGGCCCGTGGCCCGCGCGGCCGGTTCGGGAAGCGGCCCCCGGTACGCGCGGTCGAGGATGTCTCCCTGGCGCTGCGCTCCGGAACGGTGACCGCGCTGGTCGGCGAGAGCGGCTGCGGCAAGAGCACGGTGGCGCGGCTGCTCGCCCAGGTGTACCCGGCGACCTCGGGTGAGGTGCTGCTGCGCGGCGAGCGGGTGAAGGCGCATCGCGGGGCGGCGTTCCGCGACTACCGGCGGCAGGTGCAGCTGATCTTCCAGGACCCGTTCGCCTCGCTGAACCCGTTCCACCGGGTCCGCTACCACCTGGCGCGACCGCTGCGCATCCACGGACATGTCCGCTCCGCCGCGCACGAACAGGAGCAGGTCGCCGAGCTGCTCGAACGCGTCAGCCTCACACCGGTCGATCAGTTCATGGACAAGATGCCGCACGAGCTGTCGGGCGGGCAGCGGCAGCGGGTGGCGATCGCCCGCGCGCTGGCCGTGCGGCCCATCGCGCTCATTGCCGACGAGCCGGTGTCGATGCTCGACGTGTCGATCCGGCTCGGCGTGCTGCGCCTGCTGGAGAAACTGGCCGACGAGAGCGGGCTGGCGCTCCTGTACATCACGCACGACATCGCCAGCGCGCGTTACTTCGCCGAGGACATCACGGTGATGTACGCCGGGCGGCTCATCGAGAGCGGTGATGGCGAGACGCTCACCCAGTCGCCCGCCCATCCCTACACGAAGCTGCTGCTGGAGTCGGCGCCCGACCCCGACCGGGTGACGGCACCGGAGGCGACGCGCCACGGCGAGCCACCCAGCCTGATCGAGCCGCCGAGCGGGTGCCGCTTCCATCCACGCTGCCCGGTGGCGCTGCCGGTCTGCTCGGAGCGGGTGCCCGGCCGTACCGAGGTGGGCGAGGGGCACTGGACGCACTGCTGGCAGGCCGAGGAGACAGCGCTCCTGCGCTGAGCTCACCCGTGGTAGCGGCGGGTCAGTTCCTCGGCCGTGGTGGCGACGCGGTCGCGGAGCTCGGCGGGAGCGAGGACCTCGACGTCCGTGCCGAGCCGCAGGAACTCACCCGCCGCGTGCTCGATCGACTCGATCGGGACCGTCACCTGGGTCCAGCCCTCGCCGTCCGACGGCTGCGCGCTCTCCTTCGCCGCCGCCGAGACCCCGGGCGTCATAAGGTTGGCCAGCAGCCGCATCCCCTGCGGAGACAGCCGGATCACCGCCTCGCCCCACCGCAGCCGGGC
This sequence comes from Nonomuraea sp. NPDC052129, assembly GCF_040680095.1. Classification (NCBI taxonomy): domain Bacteria; kingdom Bacillati; phylum Actinomycetota; class Actinomycetes; order Streptosporangiales; family Streptosporangiaceae; genus Nonomuraea; species Nonomuraea sp. NPDC052129. The sequence goes on from NZ_JBFAVX010000007.1 coordinate 42,906, forward strand.
CTCGAACTCGGCCAGGTACGCCTGCCAGTAGGCGGTCAGGTCGAAGTCGTCGGGCCGGGTGAAGCGCTCGGGCAGCGCGTGCAGCCCGAGGATCTGTGACACCCGGTAGGTACGCACCTGCTCACCGGCCCGCGCCACCAGATACCAGCGTCCGGCTTTGACCACCAGCCCGTACGGCTCCAGCCGCCGCTCGACCTCCTGCGGCGCCTTCCAGCGGCGGTATCTGACCTCCAGGACCCGCTCGTTCCACACGGCGTCGGCCACGGCCGGCAGGTGCGTCACCGGCTGCGCGTCGCGGTACCAGGTCGGGGCGTCCAGGTGGAAGCGCTCCTGGATCCGCCCGGCCCGGTCGCGCAGCTCGACGGGCAGCGCGGCCATCAGCTTGAGCTGCGCGGCCGTCACCACGGCGGCCAATCCCAGCTCGGCCGCCGGACCCGGCAGCCCGGCGAGGAACAACGACTCCGCCTCGTCCGTGGTCAGCCCGGTGAGCCGGGTGCGGTAGCCGTCGAGGAGCTGGTAACCGCCTTTCGGCCCGGCGTCGCCGTACAGCGGGATGCCCGCGGTGTGCAGCGACTCGACGTCGCGGTAGATCGTCCGTACGGAGACCTCGAGCCGCTCGGCCAGCTCCTGAGCCGTCATCCGGCCGCGCGTCTGCAGCAGCAGGAGGAGGGAGACCAGCCGGGAGGCGCGCATTCACTGACACTACCTGTCAGTGACCCTGCTCTACGTTCGTCCGCATGAACGACTTCGACTTCTTCGCCGGCTCCTGGAATGTCACCCACCGCAGGCTCGTCAAGCCCCTGACGGGCAGTGCCGAGTGGGACGAGTTCCCCGGCACCAGTGTGGCCAGCCGCCACTTCGACGGCGCGGCGAGCTTCGACGAGATCAAGTGCCCGGCCAGGGGTTTCTCCGGGCTGACCATCCGGATCTTCAACCCCGCGACACAGCAGTGGTCGATCTACTGGGCGAGCACCTCCAGGGGAACGCTCGACACGACGCCCATGGTCGGCGCCTTCGACGGCGATCGGGGCGAGTTCTACGGCGAGGAACAGCACGACGGCGCGCCGGTGCGCTGCCGGTTCATCTGGACCGTGCGCGGCCCGGACTCCTGCCGGTGGGAGCAGGCCTTCTCGGCGGACGGCGGGCAGACCTGGGAGACCAACTGGACCATGGACTTCACGCGGGCGTGACGCTGTCGAGCACCCCGTCGAGGGCCCGGCGGGCGGCGTCGCCGTCGGGCACCGTGCTGCCGTACACGTAGGAGAGGCCGCCATCGGCGGTGTGCACCGCCACGATGCGGACATAAGCCGGATCCTTGGTGGCGCTCTTGAACACCACCCGGAACGACGCCGTGGCCGCCGGCTGGCCGCCGACCTCCAGCGCCCGGGTGCGCAGACCGTCCCGGCTGCCCAGGTCGGGCAGGAACCGCCGGGCCGTGTCCAGCGCCACGGCGTCGGCCCTGGCCTGCAACTGCTCGGACGTGGCGGCGCCGCCGATGCCGCCCTGCTGCTGCGGGAAGGCGACCACGACCGCGCCGCCCGCGGCGATGCCCGAGGTGTAGGACGGCCGGTCGGCCTTCTTCCAGCCCTCCGGGATGAGGTAGGACACCTGGGCCTTGGTGTCGGTGACCCGCGCGGGGCCCGATTTGACGGACGACTGCGAGCCCGGTTTGACGGGTGGCTCGACGGTGCTCCGGGCCCACAGGAGGGCGACCACGGCGACGGCGACCACCAGGACCGCGATCCCGCCGACCACGATCACCCACCACCAGCCCGACTTCGGTGGCTTGGCCTCGTATTGGGGGACGTCGGGGAGCATGTCGGGGGTGTAGGGCAGGCGCTGCGTGTAAGGCGTCAGGCCGGGTTCCTGGCGGGGTGGCTCAGGTTGCGGCCAGCGGTGCCTGATGGTCCGGTTGGGGTCGGGGCCGGGCTGATCCGGCTGCTCTGGAGTCATGATCCCCTCGGACGCGGCGCAGAGAGCTTTTATCCAGACATTGTCACATTCCTTGGCGATCGGGCGGCTGGTTAGCCCTGCGGGTTCTGCCATCCGGGCCGCTCGGGGTCCTGCCAGCCCGGCTGCGGGGCCGAGGGCGGCTGCGGCGGGGACTGCGGCTGCCACTCGGGCGGCGACTGGGACTGCCGCTGCCACTCCGACTGCTGAGGCTGCTGCCAGCCGTGTGGCTGCTGGGGTTGCTGCCAGCCCGGCGTCTGCTGCGGCTGGGCCGGGGTGCGGCGGGCGACCACGGCCCAGATCAGCAACCCCACACCGACGGCGGTGATGAGCGTGCTGATCGTGTCTATCGCGGCCAGCACTATGTTGATCGAGTCGAGGCCGACCATGCTGACCAGGCTGTTCAGCGAGAAGATGCGCACAACGTTGTAGACCTCGCCGAACAGGAGCACGAAGCAGCCGAACATCCCCAAGCTGGCCGCCCGGCCGTGCTCCGCCTTCGCCTTGACCGTCAGCACGACGCCCACGATCAGCAGGGCGATCATCAGTAGCGCGAGGATGATGTATATCACTTGGGCAAACATCAGGTGTCCCAGTCTTTCGGCTCAGGCACGCACGCATTTCGAGCGGTCTCTTGTCGAGACGCGACCTTACGGGGATTGACGCGCGCTTTCCACCGCCCGGGTGATCGAACGGAGATCCAGGTCGCCCTGGTAGCGGACGCCGTTCAGGAACAGCGTGGGCGTCCCGCGGACGCCGCTCGCGCGGCCCGACTCCTCGTCCCCGTCGACTCGCGCGGCCTGCGCGGGCACGTCGGGCCACGGCTCGACGTCCAGTTCGGCGGCGTAGCGGGCCAGGTCGGTGTCGGTCAGGAAGCGCTGATTGTCGAAGAGGGTGTCGTGCATCTCCCAGAACCGGCCCTCCATCGCCGCGGCCTCGGCGACCACCGCGGCGGGAAAAGCCCGGGGGTGTATGGTGCGCAGCGGGAAGTGCCTGAACACGAGGCGCACGTCGGCGGACTTCCGCAGCAGCTCGCTCAGGACCGGATGGAGAGCTCCGCAGTAGGGGCACTCGAAGTCGCCGTACTCCACGATCGTCACCCGCGCGTCCGCCGGCCCCCGTATGTGGTCGTCGGGTCCCACGGGCTCGGTCAGCAGCACGGGGAGTTCCTCCTCCGGCTCGGCGTCGGGAGGCGCGCACACCCCGCCCCGGTCCCAGGCCATCCGGAAGATCGCCCCGCCCATCAGCGCCGCCAGCAGCGACCCGGCCAGGATGCCGATCTTCGCCTGGCTCTGCGCCACGGGGTCGTCGAAGGCCAGATCCACGATGAACAGCGCCACCGTGAACCCGATGCCGGACACCGCCGCGCCGCCCAGCAACTGCCCCCAGACCAGGTTGCCGGGCAGGATTCCCCAGCCGAATTTCAGCGGCAGCCAGGTGCCCAGCGAGATGCCGACGAACTTCCCCAGCAGCAGCCCGGCCGCCACCCCGATCGTGATGGGCGAGGTCAAGGCCGTGCGCAGCGTCTCGGCGTCGAGCCGGACACCCGCGTTGGCCAGCGCGAAGATCGGCACGATCACATAGCTGCTCCAGGGGTGGAGCAGGAGCTGCAGCCGCTCGTTGACGGACACGGCCCGCCGCAGCGTGCGCGCCGCCACCCTGGCCGCCTCGGGGCTCGGATCGCTGGTGAACTCGTGTACGGCCTCGTCGGCGCGGAGCAACTTGCGGTCGCTGGGCGCGTACACGAACACCAGGATGCCCAGCGCGATGCCGATCAGCGTCGGATGCACGCCGCTCTCCAGCGTGGCCACCCACAGCGCGAACCCGAGCACGATGTACGCGGGCGCCCGCCAGATCCTCAGCCACCGCAGCGTCATGATCGCCGCCAGCAGCGCCGCGGCGACCACCAGGGCGATGACGTCCAGGCTCTCGGTGTAGAAGAGCGCGATGATGATGATCGCCAGCACGTCGTCGACGATCGCCAGCGTCAGCAGGAACACCCGCAACGGCTCCGGGCACCGCGCGCCCACGATGGCGAGCATGCCGAGCACGAACGCGGTGTCGGTGGCGATCGGCACCCCCCACCCACCGGCCGCGGGCCCACCCGCGTTCAGCGCCAGATAGACACCGGCGGGCACCATCATCCCGCCCAGCGCCGCGAGCGCCGGCACCGCGATCAGCCGCCGATCCCGCAACTGGCCGAGCCGCGCCTCGTAGGAGATCTCCAGGCCGATGACGAAGAAGAAGATGGTCATGAGGCCGTCGTTGACCCAGTGGCGCAGGTCGAGCTCGAACGTGGCGCTGCCGAACGACAGGCCCATGTTGGTGTGCCAGAAGGATTCGTACGTGCCGCCCCAGGGGGAGTTGGCCCACAGCAGGGCAAGCAGGGTGGCCGCCAGCAGCACGCTGGTGCTGCCGGTCTCGGTCTTGAAGAACGCCCGCAACATGTCAGACCCCCGGCGTCCGATGATAAGCGGCGCGCGGGTGAGACCGAAGATGGGCGGCGACGTTCGCCTCGCATCGGCCGCCCCACCGCGGTTCAGGGGTGGAGCGGCTGGTCGGAGCACTTCCGGGGTGGTGAGGGGGCTGCTCGGGACAGGAGCCGCGCCGCTACCGGATGCTCACGAGTTCGGGGTGGGCGTGGGGGTTGGGGTCGGGGTCTCGGAGATTGTCGGGGTCGGGTCGATGGTCGGGGTGTCTGTGGGGGTTTCGGGCGGGGTCACGGTCTCGGTGGGTGTAGGGCAGGCGGTCGGGGTCCGCCAGGTCGGCGGGTTCATCCACGACTGCTTCGACTGCCACCAGCCGTGGCCGCGCCAGAACTTCTTGGTAGGCCTGGACAGGTCGAAGACGTAAGCGGCTGTCGCCGTCGCCGTCGCCGTCGCTGTTGGAGCGGTCGTCTCGGTGGGTGCCAATGTCGCCGTGACTGTGGGCGTCACGGTCGGCGTCTCGGCGGGCGTTTCGGTGGGCGTTTGGGTCGGTGTCTCTGTTGGGGTTTCGGTCGGTGTCTCTGTGGGCGTCTCTGTGGGTGGCGTTGTGCCCGTGTCGTCATTGGCGGTGGCGGTCACCGACACCCAGTCGCCCTCCTTGACCTTGCTGGTCCCACGGCGTCCCGCGATCGTGCGGGTGGACTCGCTGATCGCATACACCTTCTCGAAGCCGTCCTGGCTCTTCACGGTGATGGAGTCCTCGGCGACAGCGGTCGCCTGCCCGGTCTGGGCGAGCAGCGTGACGACGCCGCAACCGTCCTTGGTCGCCACAGCGAACTCGCCGTGCATCGCGCCGACGAAGCCCCAAGGGCTGATGGGCGGCAACTCGGTCGTTGTGGGGGTTTCTGTGGGTGTCTCGGTCGGGGTCTCGGTGGGTGTCTCGCTGATTGTCGGCGTGGGAGTCGGCGTCTCCGTCGGCGTTCCCGACGCCGCGGCGGCCACTCCGATTCCGCTCGTCGCCACCATGGCGATGGTCGCGGCAACGATCAGCGGCCGTGGGACGCGCCTGCGCGGCTCGTCCGGTCCGATCGACAGGTCCTCGTTTGGGTGGTCAGAACGCGTTGGCGTCACTATGTCCTCCAGCTGAGTTGCTCCGATTCAATCCCGGCGGGTCTAAACCGGGAGTAAGCCGGACGACAGCCACATGTGCCCCGCAGTGCCATCGCGTACCACTGGAAACGGAAAGCCGCAGGTGACGGCCCGTTTAGCGCAACTAAGCCAATAATTGATGAACAGGGCCACGCGGCCCCGATTGAGTGGCGAAACGATGATCGAGATGGCGCTGTGGCTGCTCGACGGTACGGCCGCCACCCTTCAGCCTTCCGAACAGCAATGAGCCCGGGCCCCGCGCGGCCCGGGCTCATTGGGTCATTCGACTACCGGGTGATCTTGACGTCGTCCACGCCAGCCTCGACCAGGCTGGCCCCTGACGCGTCGGCGGCCTCGATCACGATGCGGACGCTCTGCCCGGCGAAGGCGGAGACGTCGGCGGTGGCCGTACTCCAGGCCGCGTCGCGGTTGCTCGCGGCCCCCAGTTGCTGGAACACCGTGCTGGAAGTGCTCCCCACCACCCTGACACGGAAGAAGTCGGCGCTGGAGGCGTTGCTGCCGTGCGCGAGATACCACGACAGCGACAGCCGGAGCGTTCCGCCGGTCGGCAGCGTGATCGCCGGCGACTGGATCGAGGTGGTGCCGCCGTCCAGATCGTTCTCGCCCGCGCCGGCCCCGGCCAGTCTGCCGGTGACCAGGTCGTTCGTGCCGCTCACCGTGGTGCCGAGCTGCTTGGTGCCGCTGGAGGTCGTCGCCTCCGGGTCGCCGCGCTCCCACTGGCCGGTGGTGGCGGTGTCGGTGCCGCCGGCGTTGGTGACCCAGCCGTTGGCGCTCTCGAACGTGTCCGACCAGACGGTCACGGGCGGCGTGGCGGTGGCGATCGTCCAGACGGAGTAGGCGATGGCGTCGGCGTTGCGGTCGAGAGCGGTGTCGTTGATGTTGGCGGTCGTGTCGCAGGACCGGTGGTAGCAGGCGTCGAACGCCTGGCCCGCCGTACCGCCCCAGAGCTGCGCCTGCGCGCTGGACTTGATCCCCTCAGCGCCGGTGAACGTGCCGCCCGCCGCGATGCCGACGGCGATGAACGGGCCGTAGTCGGAGCGGCCGTCGAAGTCGGTGCCGCGAGTCGGGACGCCGATGGAGGAGAAGTACGCCGCCAGGGTCTGTTCCAGCTGCGCCGATCCGGCCGGGCCAGGCCCGGAGCCGGTGCCGTCGGAGTTGTCGCCGTCGTAGAGGAAGTAGCCGGGGTTGGGGGAGCCGACCATGTCGAAGTTCAGGTACGCCTTGATCTTGGTACGTTCGGTGGCCGGCAGGTTGTTCACGTAGAACTGCGAGCCGCGCAGCCCCAGCTCCTCGGCGCCCCACCAGGCGAAGCGCAGGTGCTTCGTGGGCTGCAGCGCCTGGCGTGAGACCTCCAGCGCGACCTCCAGGATCGACGCCGAGCCCGAGCCGTTGTCGTTGATACCGGGTCCGGCGGTGACGCTGTCGAGATGGGAGCCGGTCATGAGGATGTCGTTGGGGTCGCCGCCCGGCCAGTCGGCGATCACGTTGTAGCCGGTGGCGCCGTTGTAGGTGAACGACTGCAGCGTCGTGGTGTATCCGGCGGCGTCGAGCTGGCCCTTCACGTAGTTGGCCGAGGCCAGGTAGCCGGGTCGGCCGTGCGCGCGGGTGCCGCCGTTGTTGTTGGCGATCGTCTGCAGCTGCGTCAGGTGGGCCTTGACGTTGGTGAGGGAGATGTTCGGCGGTGCCGCCGCGACGGCCGCTGGTGTGGGCGCGCTGAGCGCCAGGGGTAAGGCCAGCGCGAGAGTGCCTAATGCCGCGAGGAGCTTCATCGGGGGTCCTCCGTGGGGGGTGGACAGAGGTCAGGTCGCTAGATCCCGTTCTGGGATGTTTGGCAGGCGCGGACAGCCCCGTAAACAGCCGCGCTGCCTGAACGTAACTAGCGGACTTGATCCTGAGAAGACCCATTTGTCACAGAAGTTCACATTGGGAAGGCCAGGGGGCGAGTATCAGGCCCGTACGGTAACGACGGTGCGGGCCTGGCCGCCGTTCCGGCAGTAGACGATCACCGGGTAAGTGCCCGCTCGGGCGACCCTGAACGATGGCGTCCAGGCGGCGGTCGACGCCGGCGCGAACGCCTGGCGCGGGCTGAAGGCGCCGGAGGCCACGCCGCGTACCTTGGACCCACCGCACACCGCCGTGACCGTCACCTGCCCGCCCACCCTGACCGAGGCGGGGCTGACCCCGGCACCCGCGTTGATCGCCGACAGGGCGATGCCGCCGGGCTGCTGCGCCGGCGGAGCGCTGGTCGGCTGCGTGGTGGGCTTGCTGGTCGGGGCAGTGGTGGGGGCGGTGGTCGGGGTGGGCGTGCCGCCGCCGAAGGTCACGTCCGAGCAGGAGTAGAACGCCTCGGGGCTGTCGCTGCGCTGCCAGATGGAGTAGATCAGGTGGCGGCCCTGCTTGGCTGGCAGCTTGCCCTGAAGGTTGTAGGCGCCGTCCGTCAGCGCGGGATCCCGCTGGGTGAGGAACGGCTTCGACTCCAGGTCCGACCACTTGAGCGGCTTCGACGGGTCATAGCCGTCCTTGGTGACGTACAGCTCGAAGGAGCCCTTGTGCGGAGCGGTCGACCGGTAGCGGAAGGTGAACGAGGCGCCGCTCGGCATGCTGGTGGCGGGCCAGTCGGCGCGTGCCTGGTCGAAGCCGCGGTACTTGTCGCGGCCCGCGCTGCACAGCTTGCCGTCCGGGATGAGCTCGCGGTGCCTGCCCGCGGCGTTCGCCAGGTTGACCTCGTTCCAGTCGTAGAGCGGCTGGGTGCCGCCGAGTTCCACGGCCTTCTTGCAGGCGGCGGACTTGGGGCTCTCCGGGTTCTCGTTGTAGCAGACCAGGGTCCGGCTGGGCGGGTTGTTCATGGTGCCGTGGGCGTTGGCGACACCGGGCGCGACGGTCAGGACGAGCAACGTGGGAACGGTGAGGGTGGCGGCGGCGAGCGCCTTGCGCTTGATCTGCATGTAGATCACGTTGAAGCATGAAAAGGGGCGAAAAATGCTCTTTAAACCGCTCTTAAGGTTGATTTAGGTGCCTTTTCAGTGCGGCGGATCCAGACCTGGACCTGCGCCCCGCCCAGCGACGAGTGGTCCAGCCGGAGTGACCCGCCGGACGACTCCGCCAGGCGGCGGGCGATGTCCAGGCCGAGCCCGGTCGAGCCGGCGCCGCTGGTGCCCCGCTCCAACGCCGCCTCCGGATCCGCGATGCCGGGACCGGCGTCGGAGATCAGGATGCCGACCGTGTCCTTGCCCTCGTGCAAGGACACGCTGAACGCGGTGCCCTCGGCCGTGTGCCGGAACACGTTGCCCAGCAGCGCGTCGACCGCCGCCGTCAGCTCGGTCGCGGGCACCGGCACCCGTACCGGCAGCGTCGCGCCGATGAGCTGCCACGGCCGCTGCTGGTCCTCCGCCAGCGCCGACCAGAACGTCAGCCGGTCGCGCAGCACCTCCGCCGCGTCGCAGACCCGGTCGGCGCGCGACGGCCGCCTGGCCGCGGAGATGATCGTGTCCACCTCGTCCTCCAGCCGGGCCAGCGCCTGCCTGCTCGGCTCGGCCTGCGTGCCGAGCTGGTCGAGGCTGAGCCGGAGCGCGGTGAGCGGCGTACGCAGGCGGTGCGAGAGGTCGGCGGCCAGTTCGCGTTCGGCGGCGAGCAGGTGGGTGACCCGGTTGGCCATCGCGTTGAACGCCGTGGCCGCCGCGACCAGCTCCGGCGGACCCTCCGGATAGATGCGCTCGCTCAGATCGCCCGCGCCCAGCGCGGTGGCCGCCGAACCGAGCCGGCGGGCCGAGCGGACCACGCGCGCGCCCAGCCGGTCGCCGACGAGCACCGAGCCGAGCACGAGCACCACGGCCACACCGGTCAGCACCGCCCACGACGTGCCGACTCCCCGATTCAGGTCATCGGCGGGCACGAAGACCTCGATCACCGCGCCCCGGTCACCGTCCAGCGCGACCGGCCGGAGCAGCACCTGGCCCGCCGGCAGCTCGACGGTGTCGGCCCTTGTCTGCGCCGCCGCCCGCGCCACGTCGGCGGCCGGGGCGCGGGACCTGCCCGTGGTCGGGCCGCCGTTGACGTGGATGGCCAGCAGGCCGCGCCGGCCCGCCTCGGTACGCGCCATCGCGTGCGCGAGGTCGTCCGTTTTGGTGGTCAGTGCCAGCACCGGGACCAGCGCCAACGCCTGGCGTTCGGCGCCGGAGACCGCCCGGCTCTGCGCCGTCTCCTTGACGATCAGGGCGAGCGGCACCAGGAAGGCCAGCGCCACCATCGAGGTGACGGCGACCATCAGCACGGCCAGCGCGCGTCTCATCGGGGCGCGGACAGCATGAAGCCGACACCCCGGACGGTATGCAGGTAGCGGGGATTCGAGGCGCCTTCGCCGAGCTTGCGGCGTAACCAGGACAGGTGCACGTCGATGGTCTGGTCGTCCCCGTACGCCTGGTGCCAGACCTCGGTCAGCAATTCCTTGCGGGTGACGACCCGGTCGGCCCGCGTGGCGAGGTAGGCGAGGAGGTCGAACTCGCGCCTGGTCAGCGTGAGCGGCCCGCCGTCCAGCGCGGCCGTCCGCCGGTTGGCATCGACCACCAGCCCGCCGACGCGCAGCACCTGTGGCGGCGGCGCGGACCTGGCCCGGCGCAGTACGGCGTCCAGCCGGGCACCCAGATGGTCACCCGAGAACGGCTTGACCAAATAGTCGTCGGCTCCCGCTTCCAGCAGCCTGACGATCTCGGCCTCGTCGTCGCGGGCCGTGGCCACGATGACCGGTACGTCGGAGATGCCGCGCACCATCTTCAGCGCCTCCGAGCCGTCGAGGTCGGGCAGGCCGAGGTCGAGGATGACGGCGTCCGGCGGGTTCTGCGAGATCTCCCGGAGGGCGTCCAGGGCGCAGCCCGCGCTGCGCACCGCGTGCTGCCGGCCGGCTAACTCGCGGATGATCGCCGATCGGACGAATTCATCGTCTTCGACTACAAGAACCGTCGCCATGCGCACCAACCGTCCATAATTCGTCCCATGCGTCGAGCCCTTGGATACATCGTGGTCTGGTGTGGAGCCACCGTGATCGCGGTCTCAGTGTCGTGGTTCGGCGTGCGCGGTGTCTTGCGTACCGAGTTCGTGGACGATGTCCAGGTTGAGCCGTTCCTGGCGCAGGCGGTCGCGGACGGCGACCGTACGCCCAGCCAGGCGCCCACTCCCGCCAAGACGCCCGCTCCCACCAGGACGCCCACTCCCACGAAGACGCCCACCCCTACCAGGACGGCGGCTTCCACCAAACCGGCGGTGCGGAAGACGCAGGCGCCTGCACCCACCAGGACCCCGAAGAACCTGCGGGTGGTGTCGGTGAAGGGCGGCGAGGTGGCGTTCACATTGGGCCCCGACGGCTGCCGCCTGGTGTCGGCCACGCCCAGGAGCGGCTACTCCACCAAGGTCGCCAGGAACACCGGCTGGATCAGGGTGGACCTGGTCAAAGGCGAGCACGGCTCGGGGGTGTGGTGCATCAGCGGCGAGCAGCGCACCGACACCTGGGAGTACTGATGACGCTCACTACTACGGACGGAGTAGCCGAGCCATAGCCGTACAGCCGATGCCCAGCGCCGCCCCAGGTGCGAACGTGACGGCATGGACGCACTGCGGAAAGCGCTGGGAGCCCTCTCGGCGGCCTACGCGCTGATCTTCTTCTGCGCGGCGCTGCTGCACACCGGGCTCCCGCTCGGCCCGCTGCGCGAGCCGGTGATCGTGCCGGCGACGATCGTGGAGACGCTCTGCGGCCTGGTCATGCTCGTCGGCGCCCGCGGTGCGCTGAGCCGCCGGCCGTGGGCGTGGGACGGTTTGTTCCACACCCACGCGGGCGCGCTGGCCGGGGTGCTGATGGGGATACTCGCGATGGCGTTCGGCGCGGGCGAGACGACCACGCTGAACACCTGGTATCACCGCGTGATGGCGACCCTGCTGATCGCGGGCCTGGCCGGCGCCGGTTACGTGTCGAGAGTGCGCAGGTAGGCGTCGGCCTCGGCGACGTGGTCCTCGGTGAAGACGCGGATCCCGTTGAGCTCCAGCAGCGCCGTGGTGACGCCCTGGCCGGGTGTCCGGCGGCTCCGGAACGTGCCGTCATAGACGGTCAGCGAGCCGCACGAGGGGCTGCCCTCTTTCAGCACCGCCACCCGGACGCCGAACGAGCGGGCGACGGCGAGCGCCGACTGCGCGCCCGCCAGGAACTCGGCCGTGACGTCGGATCCGTCGGCGGTGAGCACGCGGGCGGCTCCCGACAGCACGGCCGCGCCGCTGACCCCGCCCTCGATCTCGGCGGCCGGGCGGGGGGTCGGCAGCCCGCCCTCCACCTCGGGGCAGAACGGCACCAGACGGCCCTCCTCGCGCCAGGCGGCGAGCCGGGCGTCGGCGCTGGTCTTGGCGCCGCCGTCGTAGCGCACCCGCCGGCCCATCAGGCAGGCGCTGACGAGGACTCTCTCCATACCGACGATTTTAGGAGCGCGATCGGCACCAGCGAGACGGTGGCCAGCGCGATCGCGCAGCCGAACGCGTAGGTGAACGGCTCGGCGACGCCTGCCCTGGTGAAGACCTGCAGGAGTACGGCCGGCAGCGCCACGTCTCAACTGGCTGCTGGACGGAATCGAGGGCGACCTACCCGGGCGATAACCTTTTCTCGATGAACACCACCGCCTTCTCGATGAACACCCCGGTCGCCGCGATCGTGATCGTCTACTCGCTGCTGCTCGCCCTGGCGAGCCTGATCACCGCGATCCGCAACCGGTCCATGGGCATGATCCTGCTGGTCGGGTTCGCCGTGCTGGAGGTGGCGGTGCTGGTCCAGGCGGGCATCATGATCGCCGCGGTGGTCGGCGGCCAGGGCCCCGCCGAGAAGGGCACGCTCTACGGCTACCTCGCCGGCCAGGCGGTCATCCCGCCGGCGGGCGTCTTCCTCGCGCTGGCCGAGCGGAGCCGGTGGGGGCCGGCGATCCTGGCCGTGGCCGGGTTCGCGATCGCGGTGATGACGGGCCGGCTGCTGCAGATCTGGCAGGGCCTCCCGTGAGCGGGCCGGCGATCGGCAGCGGGCCGGGCCGGGCGCTCGTGGCCGTCTACGGGCTCTTCGCGCTCGCCGCGGGCGCGCGGGCCACCGTGCAGATCCTCACCAAGTTCGGCGAGGCGCCGCTGGCCTACACGCTGTCGGCGCTCGCCGCGCTGGTCTACATCCTGCTCACCGTCGCGCTGGCCCGTGGCGCGCGCACCCTCGCGCTGGCGGCGCTGGGTGTCGAGTTGGCGGGCGTGTTGCTCATCGGCACGGCCAGCGTCCTCGATCCGGCCGCTTTCCCGGAGGCAACGGTCTGGTCGGTCTACGGGAAGGGTTACCTGTTCATCCCGCTGGTCCTGCCGTTCGTCGGCCTCTACTGGCTGCTGCGCAGGCGTTAACGGGCCGGGGGCTCGGGCAGGGGGCCATCCATGAGCACGATCGAGCACTCCGTAGATGTCCAGGTCCCCGTCAGGGTGGCATACAACCAATGGACGCAGTTCGAGAGCTTCCCCGAGTTCATGGAGGGTGTCGAATCAGTCAAGCAGCTCAGCGACACACGTACGGCCTGGGTCACCGAGATCGCGGGAGTCAAGCGCGAGTTCGAGGCCGACATCACCGAGCAGCACCCGGACGAGCGGATCGCCTGGCGGTCGGTCGACCGGCCGCACCAGGCGGGCGTGGTGACCTTCCACCACCTCGACCCGAACACGACCAAGGTCACGCTCCAGATGGAGTACGACCCTGAGGGCTTCGTCGAGACGGTCGGCGACTGGCTGCAGATCGTCCGCCTGCGCATCAGGAACGACATGGAACGCTTCAAGTCGTTCATCGAGTCGCGCGGCGGCGAGACCGGCGGCTGGCGCGGCGACGTGCCCGGGCCGCACCAGAGCGGCTCCGGCTACGAAACCGGTGACCACGCGGTTCCGCCCGTGACCGGCGACCGGCCGACCCCGCCCGGCGGTGGTTACCGGCCGATGCCGCCCGGCACCATCGGCGGTGGCGGCGAATTCCCCGGCGGCGCCACGCTCCCGCCGCCCGGACCCGTGCCCACCCCTCCGCCGGGCCCGGTGCCCCCGCGTGACGAGCCGCCGCAGGAGCCGCGCCCCATCCTGTGATGGCTTTACCGCAAACCCCCCCGGGTGTTCTCGGGGGGTTTGCCATGTTTAGGAATAAATGCGGGTTTCGGGCCTGTTAAGCTGACGATTCATCCCATGACTTGATGAGTGGAGGACCGTCCCCGCATGAGTGTGCTCGCCCAAGAGACCGACCAAGAGTCCAAAGGCAGATCCCTCGTCTGGCTCCTCGTGCTGGGAATCGTCCTCGCGGCGCTCAACCTGCGTACCGCCGTCACCAGCGTGGGCCCGCTGCTCGACCAGCTCGCCGGCGCGCTCGGCATGTCGAGCGTCGGCACCGGTCTGCTCACCACGCTGCCCGTGCTGGCCTTCGCGACGGTCGGCGCCGTCACGCCCACGCTGGCCAGGCGCGTCGGCGAGCACCGGCTGCTGCTGCTCGCGCTCGTCACGCTCGGCGTGGGCCTGCTCGTGCGCTCGCTGGTCGGCTCCGCGCCGGTGTTCCTGCTGAGCAGCGCGGTCGCGCTGTCGGGCGGGGCCGTCGGCAACGTGCTCATCCCGACGCTGATCAAGCGTCACTTCCCGGGTCGTACCGGGATCATGACCACCGTCTACACCGTGGCGCTGGCCGTCGGCACCATGCTCGCCGCCGCGGCCACCGTACCGATCGAGCGCGCGTCAGGTGACTGGCACATCGCGCTCGGCGTGTGGGCGGCCCTGGCCGCCGTCGCCGTCATTCCGTGGCTTGCGCTCCTGCGCAGTGAGCCGGAGCGGCGCATCGGCCAGGAGGACGCGGGCATCCGCCGGCTCGTCAGGAGCAAGCTGGCCTGGATGGTCGCGATCTACTTCGGCACCCAGTCCATGATCGCTTACATCATGTTCGGCTGGCTCGCCACCATCCTCACCGACGGCGGCTACACCACCGGCCAGGCCGGGCTCCTGCTCGGCGTGTTCACCGCGTTGAGCATCCCGGTCTCGATCCTGGTGCCCGTCCTCGCCTCCCGCTTCCGCGACCAGCGGCCGGTCGTCGTCGGGCTCGTCGCCTGCTACTCCATTGGGTTCGCCGGGCTGTGGCTCGCGCCGATCTCGACGGCGGCGGTCTGGGTGACGTTCGTGGCGATCGGCATGGGGTCGTTCCCGCTGGCGCTGATGATGCTCGCCCTGCGTACACGTACGCCGGAGACCACCGCCGCGCTGTCGGCGTTCGGGCAGAGCGCCGGCTACCTGATCGCGGGTGCGGGGCCGCTGCTCGTGGGGGTGCTGCACCAGATGACCGGTGGGTGGACGCTGCCGTACGCGCTGATGTTCGCGGTGCTGGTCGTGCAGCTTCTCACCGGGCTGTACGCGGGACGTAACCGGTATCTCGAGGACGAGTCCCTGCCGGTGAGCAAGCCCGTCCCTGCCAGAATGAGCGGATGAACTCGACAGTTGTCACCTTCCCCGACGGTCATGTCAGTGGCCGCTCGGAAATCGTCGGGGCCGTGCCGGCGGGGGGTCGGCACGGTCTCGTCGTCGCCGAAACACCGTTCCACCCGCTTGATCACACCTGGCCGGACCAGCCCGCCGACCGGGGCACGATCGGCGGTCTGCCGGTGGCCGACTGCGTCACGGGGGCCCAGTCGGGCACCGGCGAGATCTTCCTCGGCCCCGACATCCCGGTACGCCGTGGCACCGAGGGCTGGGCCTGGCTGGTCGTCCACGTGGCCGAGACCCCGCTGCCCGTGGGGAGCGAGGTCGCGCTGGAGGTGGACCCTGGCCACCGGGCGGCCCTGTCGGCCGGCCACACCGCCTGCCACCTGGCCGCGCTCGCCCTGAACGCCGCCCTGGCCGGGCACTGGCGCAAGCCCGCGGCGCTGGACGGGCTCGGCCACCCGGACTTCGACCAGAGCGCGATCACCTCGTCGCGGATCTCCCCCTTCGGCAGCGAGGACGTCTACCGGCTCGGCAAGTCCCTGCGCAAGAAGGGGTTCTCCGCCGAGGGACTGGATCTCTCGCAGGTCGCCTCAGAGGTGAACGACCGGCTCAAGGCATGGGTCGCGGCCGACGCGGCGGTCTGGCTCGACGTGCCGGGGCCCGGGCTGACGGCCCGCCGTACATGGCACTGCGCACTGCCGGAAGGGGAGACGTCGATCCCGTGCGGGGGCACGCATGTCCGGGGTACGGCGGAGCTCGGGGTCGTCACGGTCGAGCTGGCTCTGGAGGATGCCGCGCTGACGATGCGTACTACTAGTTCTTGCCTCTGAGGAAGGCGAGCACTCGCTGCCAGGCGTCGGCGCAGGCCGCCTCGTGCTCGCCGGCGGTGGCGTCGAAGAAGCCGTGCGGAGCGCCCGGGTACGTGACCAGCTCGTGCGCCACCCCCGCCTCCGTCAGCGCCGCGCCGAACTCGCTCACCTGCTCACCGGTGATCTTTTCGTCGGCGCCCCCGAACAGGCCCAGGATCGGCGCGCCCAGCTCGGCCGCGTGCTGCGTCGGCCCGGGACCGTACGGGCCCACGATGCCCGGCGCGCCGTAGAAGCCGATCACGCCCGCCAGCCCGAAGCGCGGCGCCGAGGCGAGGAACGCGTTGCGCCCGCCCGCGCAGAACCCGAGCGCCACCGCCGGCCTGCCCAGCCGCTCGGCCGCGGCCATGATGTCATCCTGGATGGTCTCCCTGCCGAGCTTGGAGACGTGCTCCATGAAGGGGAAGTCCTCGCCCCGCTCGTCGTCGGTGGCGGTCCTGCCGTAGTAGTCGATGGCGATGGCCGGGTGACCCTGCTCCGCCAGCCGTACGGTGAGCTGCTTGTAGAAGTCGTGCAAGCCGCGTAGGTCGGGGAGGATGACCACGCCCGGCCCGCGGACGTCGTCGGGACGGGCCTCATAGGCGGCGAACACGGCGCCGTCGGCCGAGGTCAGCCTTATGCCGGAGGCGCTCGTGCCGGTGATGGGGGCGGTGGGGGCGGGTGGTTTCGCATCGTCGTCGTAGCACATGATGGGGCGAAATTACCAAAGCACCGATTCGGCCGACAGGTCTGTCAGCATGTGTTGACAAGCGGGTGCTTGTCAGCGCATGCTGACACCATGAAGGTCAACGAGCTGGCCGAGGCGGCCACCGATCGCGATCCCGGCGTGGGTCTGGCGGCCGTGGCCGCCCTGAGAGCTCTGCTGGAGGAGCTCGAGGCCACGCACGTGTCCAACGCCCGGGACCAGGGGTGGTCCTGGGAGCAGATCGCCGACGCCCTCGGGGTCAGACGGCAGTCCGCGCACCGCAAGCACGCCCGCCGAGTCGGAAGGTAGCCACATGCTCGCCAGATTCACCGACCCCGCCCGCCGCACGCTGATCAGGGCCGGCACGCTGGCCCTCGACGCGGGGCGTCCGGCGCTCACCCCTGACCTCCTGCTGCTCGCCCTGGCCGAGATCCGGCCCTTCTCGCTGGAGCGGTTCACCGTGACGGCTGAGGACGTACGGGGGCAGGTCGATCTCGGTGACGCCCGTGAGCTGCTCGCCACCCTGGGGATCGACCTCGACGCCGTGCACCGCCGTACCAGGGAGGGGACCTCCATCGCCGCGCGGTGGCGGCTGACGCGGTCGCGCATCAAGCCGCTGCGGGTGACCCTGTACGGACCGTTGGGGGCGGTACCGCTGGCCATGCACGTGTGGAAGGCGGTGGAGGTGGCGATGTGGCGGCCGGGGGTGGTGACGGGGGAGAGGCTGCTTCGGGGGTTGCTCGCCGATTGCTCGAACGGGGTGGGGCGAATTCTGCGGGACGGCGGGGTGGATCTGCGGGCGCTGGTGGAGGAGGCGGGGATACCGGTGGCTCGGACCGCATAGCGCTGCGTCAGGTCGGGGCGTCGAGGTGGGTGATCTTGTCTGGGTTCGCGATGAGGTAGATGGTGTCGATCTTGCCGTCCGTTATGAGCAGGGAGATGACGGTGACGACCCGGCCCGCGGCTGAGATGACCACGCCGGGTGCGTCGTTCACGTTCGCCAGGCCGTACGACAGGGTGACCAAGTCGCTTGCGCCGATCGAGGCCATGAACTTGGCGATGCCGTCGGGGGTGGCGATGGACGTCAGGAAGCGCGTCACGTTCGCGGCGCCGGTCAGGGCGCGCAGCGGGGACCGGGCCTTGCCGCCGCCGTCGCTCACCAACGTCACGTCGGTGGACAGCAGCTCGATCAACCCGTCCAGGTCACCGCTGGTGGAGGCGCGGATGAAGCGTTCGGTGATGCGCCGCCGCTCGCCGCGGTCCACGTCGAAGCGGGGCCGCTTCTCCTGTACGTGATCGCGGGCGCGCCTGGCCAGCTGCCGTGTGGCGGGTTCGGCCCGGCCGATCACCTCGGCGATCTCCGAGAACGGCAGATCGAACGCCTCCCGCAGCACGAACACCGCCCGCTCCAGCGGCGAGAGCGTTTCGAGCACCACGAGCAGCGCGAACTCGACGGAATCGGCCAGCTCCGCGTGCTCCGCCACGTCGGGCGCGGTGCTGATGGGCTCGGGCAGCCACGGGCCGACGTACGACTCGCGCCGCGACTTCGCCCACCGCAGCCGGTCGATGGCCAGCCGCGACGTGATCCTGACCATATACGCCTTGGGATCGGCGACGGTCGTCTCATCCACGCCGGACCAGCGCAGCCACGCCTCCTGCACCACATCCTCGGCATCGGCCACGCTGCCCAGGATCCGGTACGCGACGCCGGTCAGCAGGCTGCGGTGGTCTTCGAAGGTCGACATGAGACTTAAGACGTATCACGGGGGATCGTGTGTGACACACCCGCACCAGGATTCCTATACACTGAGATCGCACCAAGGGGCTATAGCGCAGCTGGTAGCGCACCTCCATGGCATGGAGGGGGTCTGGGGTTCGAATCCCCATAGCTCCACTCGTCGGCGGGGTTGGTATGGTCGCTCGCCCCCTACGGGGGCTTCGCTTCCCTCGGCCTCCTCGTTGTTTACCCCGGGGGATAACCCCCGGACCCCCAGCGTCGGGCCAATCGGCCTTCGCTTCGCTCCGGGCTGTTTTTCTTTTGGTTCCCAATCGGCTTCGCCTCATTGGCGCTTCGCGCTTGGGGGCTTCAGGCGTTTTCTTCCAGTCGGGCCTGGTCCCGACCCCTGTAGGGCCTTCGCTTCGCTCGGGCGGTCTTATTTAGGCGCTTCGCCTGCTTGTGCCCCGGCGGGATCTCATTGCTGCGACCATCTGGAAAGCCACATCTTGTCGAGATGGCGTCCCCCGCTGGGTTGTGGATCCACGATCTCGTTGTATGGCCTCTACGAGGACGGTCAGGGCTGAGTGGCCGAGAAACCGCACCGCTCTGCGGGACGTCATCTCTGTTGATCGCGTGACTACGTTCGCCCGCATGGGCGCCGGGACGCCGTTTCCCCGCGTTGGGAGGGCCTTCTCCGGCCAGAGCGGCTTCACGGGTCCTAGGCGTTCGTGGTCGGTGAGGTTGCGGAAGCCCAGGGCGGAGCCGCGTAGGTGTTCCAGGCGGAACCCCAGCGCGGTCGCGCCCTGCGACCGGCACCAGCGACCGATCCTCATCCAGAAGCGCCCAGAACTCGACCAGCTCATCCAGCGTGGCCGGTTCCATGCGGCAACGTCGCTTCGCCACCAGCGCCAATCGAACCTGAGCGATCAGCGTGCCCGGCATGGCTCAACGACGCCCCGTCGCCGATCAACCGTGTCGGGTCGGCCGGTAGGTCAGCACCTGCGTGTGGCCGTCGAAGGTGCGGGCCTCGAGCAGTTCGAGGTCGAAGTCGCCGGCACCGTCGAAGATCCGGTCCACGCCGGTCGTCCCGGAGATCACGGGGAAGACCGTCACCTCGATGGCGTCGATCAGGCCGGCGTTCAGCAGTGTCCGGTTGAGCCTCAGGCTGCCGTGGGAGCGCAGCGGCACATCGGATTCGGCCTTGAGGCGCGTGACCACCTCGACAGGGTCGCCGGACTCGATGGTCGTGTCCGGCCAATCGAGCGGCTCGGTCAGCCGGCTGGAGAGCACCGTGACCGGGGAGTCGAACATGCGCGTGATCCACCCGTCGAACAGGCTGCGGTCGAAGTCCGCGTTAAGGAACGGCGCGTTGGAGGAGTAGGTCTTGGCCCCGAGCACCATGCGCAGCGGGTCGCGGTAGGCAGCGGCGCGATGTGCGAGGAATTCGGGGCCCTGCTTGCCCCAGTAGCCGCCCCAGTCGCCGCTGTGATTAGCGAAGCCGTCGAGCGTGGAGAAGATGTCGAAGGTGTACGTGGCAGTCATGGGGTGTCTCCTTGCGGGAAGTTGGCCGCGCCCGCCTTGCGGCGGCCTCACCCCTGCTACGAACACCACCGCCCCGATCCGACACGCCTCTCGGATTTTCCTTCAAAACTTTCCGGGCTCATCCAGGGGGCTACCGAGGGTCAGCAGAGGCGTTGGCAGTTCCGGGAAGAGGAACGTACTTGCCGAGGAATTGCCGGGCTGACGGCTTGTCCAGGCGGTAGTCGTAGTTGGTTCCCTTGCAGGCGTCGTCGGCGCCGCTGATCGACGTGGCCACGAGGAGATGCGAGTCGGGGCCGCCCAGGAAGTTCGGGCCGCCTGAGTCGCCGAAGCAGGTGCTGCCGTCCCCATTGGAGGCCAGGGACAGGTCCAGCCATTTGGCGGACAGGTTCTCGAAGGAGATGGACGCTTGGCGGCGTGTGTCGGTGTAATGCCACTGCTCGCCGTGCCCTCCCTTGGCCTGGGAGCCGTGCCCACCCTTGGTCGGGGACAGGGCGCCGTACCCGACCGGGGTGAAATGTGTGGACTTCAGCTTGCCGTCGGCCTTGAGGCGGTCGAGCATGTCCACCTCCGGCAACTGGGCCGGCCGGATGCCCGTGACGGGCTTGTCGAAGACGACGACTGCCATGTCGTGCAGATCCGAGTCCGTCGAGAATCGCGGGTCGGGGATGTACCGGCCGGCGTAGAGCTGGTCGCCGCGCGTGTAGTGATGGGAGAAGGAGACCTGGGCCGTCTTCTGATTCCGCTCCCCGCAGTGCGCGGCGGTGAGGAAGACCGTCGGCGAGACGAGGGTGCCGGTGCAGTATGCCCAGGTACCGTCGGAGTGCGGCTTCTCGGCGACGAGGGCCCCTACTTCCGGATGGGCGTCACCGTCGTCCGAGCCGTTGGTGATGGCTACCGCGGGCGTGGCGGAATAAGCGATCGTGGCCGCAAAAACTAGGACAAAAGGGACGTAACGCATCTGAGGAGTGTAGGCGGAACATAGCCTCCGCATGGAATGCCGCGCAAAAAATTTACCTCGGCCAGGACTGATGTGACGCTTGTGAGTGCGGGGACGCGGGATTCGGCGATGCCGCGCAGAGATGGGTGGCGACTTACTTGGGACTTGCCGCTCATGGGCTCGCACCACACGCCACGGTCGCCCGTGCAGAAGTCGTCCCGCTCGTAGCTACTCCGCGTCCGGCCTCTGGCTCGACTTTGCGCCAGAAGTCAGGACAGTTTGCGAAGTCGTCGGGCGATTTCCGGGATGTCGTCCAGTTCCCCGGTTGTCACGGCGATCACGATGGCTTCGGCGGCGTCGGCGTCGGTGCCGTCCAGCGTCTCGCCATTCAGCTCAAGAAAGACGACTGCCGACGTCCACCCGAGTCGCTTGTTGCCGTCGACCAGGGGATGTCCAATGATGAGGCTCTGCAGCAGGGCCGCGGCCTTGGTCCAGAGATCGGGATAAGCGTCGTCGCCGAAGACGCTGGTCTGCGGGCGCAGCACGGCTGCGTGTAGCTGGCCCCCATCTCGGAGGCCGACGGATGGCAGGATCTCCTCCGCGATGGCCAGCACATCGGACTTGGTGAGATAGATCGTCACTTGGACAGCCGGTCGAGAAGCTCGGCGTCGCGCTGAGCCACTTTCCGGGCGATCGCTCGTACGGTGCTCGTCTGCTTACGCTCCAGGAATTCCTCGATGGCGATGATTATTTCCGCGTTGAGGCTCTTGCCGTCGTCTTCCGCGACGGTGCGCAGTCTGCTGTGAATCTCGTCGGGGAGGCGCAGTCGAAGGTCCATGCGCGCATGGTATCTGATTGTGGTGTCAGAGAGTGGTGCCGTCGCCGCGATCGAACTGAAGAGAACCGATCTGCCCTCCGTAACCCAATGGTTGCTTTACGTGTGCTTAGGTAGTCCTTTGACAAGTTTGTGGGCCGGAGTGGGGTTGAAGGGTGTCAAAGTACGGCTGGCGTCACTCGGCGTTCGCGCCTGCGGTGGGCTTGATGGTTTCCGCGCTGCTGTTCGTGGCCGGAGCGGTGGAAACGCTGCTGGTGTCCGTGGGTGCGACCACGGCCCCGCCGGCCGCGGAGGTCGTGGTCACGCTGATCATCGCGGTGTTCCTGACCACCGTTCTCAGGCTCGTCAGGGCCGTACCGGATATCCGGCGGGAGAGTGCCGCGACGGCGCGGGCCGTGGCCAACGTGCAGGCGGTGAAGCCGAGCGAGGACACGCTGGTGGGGCGGCGGCTCAAGCTGTTCAAGGAGGCGGCCGAGGCCGGGAACGACTGTGAGGCGGTGCTCGGCGCCCGGTCCGCGCTGGACGACAGCGAGATGGCCAACAAGCATCACCTCGACCACGCGCTCATCTGGGCGCTGCCGGTGTTCGGGTTCATCGGCACCGCGCTGACGATGGCCGCCATGGTCAGCTCCTTCTCGAACGCCCTGGACAACCAGGGGGACCCCAGCGTGCTGATCACCGCGCTCAAGCAGCACGTGCTGCCCGAGCTGGCGTCGGCGTTCGGTGTCACCCTGGTCGCGCTGTTCCTGAGCGTGCTCGCCTTCGGTGGGATGGCGCTGATCGAGCGGGCGGAGCGGGCCAGCGTGGTGGCCGCCGACGAGGTGTTCCTCATCTATATCGCGCGCCTGCCCGTCAAGCAGGTGGCACCCGCCATGACGGGGCTCACCCAGGAGCTGTCTCAGTCCAGAGGCAGGACCGAGGAACTGGTCAAGGGTCTGGACGCGCTGCGTACCGCGGTGGAGCGGTTGAGCGCCGCCGAGAGCCGGCCGCAGAAGTACACGCTGGTGAGGGAGCAGTGAGGAAGCGCGCCGTCAGATCGTTCGCGCCGCCGCTCGACCTGCGCTTCATCGACCTGTTCATGTCCATCGTCCTGGCGCTGTCCTTCGTGGCGATCATGCTGACCGTCGTGGCGCGGATGCTGCCGACGGACGTCCCCACGCCGCCGCGTCAGGAGACGCGCCAGAGCGTGGCCCAGCTGCAGAAGCAGCTCGACGCCGCCATGGTGGCCAAGCGGAAGGCCGAGACCGAGCTGCGCACCACCCAGGCGCAGATCGCCGAGCAGACCGCCTTCGCGCTGCCGTGGTGGCTGATCGGGTTCTGCGCGCTGCTCGGTGTGCTGACCGTGTTCATGAGCTGGCGGATCCGGCTGTGGAACAACGGAAATCTACCGCGTATACGCAGTTGGCTGATGGTCACCGTGGTGGTGGCCGCGGTGACGGTGGTGATCAGGTCGCTGAGTGACAGTGACGGCTATCTGCTGCTCGCCGAGATCCCCTGGTGGGGCGCCGACGCCCTCTGTCTCGGGCTGTTGCTGGTCGCGTACGTGCTGATCTCCGACATCCGGGCCAGCCACGCCGCGCTCGGCCAGATCAGGGTGCGGTCGGCGCGCGGCTCGGTCCCGGAGCGGTAGAAGGATTAGCGGAAAGAGGATTACGGTTTGCGGGCGACTCCGGCCAGGACCCAGGCCCGCTTGGCCTCCTGGTCGGAGACCGGGGTGCTGGAGCGCCACTGACGGACATAGATGAAGCCGGGGTCGACGAGCTCCAGCCCGTCGAAGAAGCGCACCGCCTGCTCGCGGTTGCGCGGGCCGCCCTTGGGCCGGTTGAGCGCCTCCCGGAAGACGTCGGCGATCTGCTCGGCTATCTCGGGGCGGCCGTCGAAGACGGCGTGGGTGAGGCAGAGGAAGCTCCCGGGCGCCAGCCGCTCGCACAGCCGGGCCACGTGCTCGAACGGGCCGTCCTCGTCGGGGATGTACTGGAGTGCGCCAATGATCAGGACGCCGACGGGCCGGTCGAAGTCGATCAGCTGATTCAGGGTGGGATCGTCCAGCATGGCGTCGGGATGGAGGATGTCCCCTTCGACCACTCCCGTGCGCTCGTTGGTCGCCAGCAGCGCTCGCGCGTGGTTGAGCGCGACCGGGTCGTCGGCGACATAGACGACGTTGGCGTCCGGGTCGAGCGACTGGGCCACCTCGTGGACGTTCCGCTTGGTAGGCAGCCCGGAGCTGACATGGACGAACTGTGTGACACCCTGCTCGACCAGGTAGCGCACGACCCGTTCGCGGAACTCCTGGACGTACTCGCCCATCACCCCGGCGTCGGGGATCAGCGCCAGGACTCGCGCGGCGGCTTCGCGATCGGCGGCGAAGTTGTCCTTGCCGCCCAGGAAGTAGTCGTTCATGCGGGCGACGCTGGGAGCGTTGGCCGACACCCCTGGCCGTCGGGGCGTGTCATTCATTTGTCATCTCCCTCGCTCCCACCCGGCTAAGAGGACAGTAGCAAGCCAGGGCCCGTCCGGGGGTCTTGTCCTGGTTTGTACTGGCGGAGACTCATGAAAAGTTCATCCGCCGCAAATGGCGTCCCAAGGGGTGTTTCCTAGCTTTGCTGGCGTAAGGGAAGTTCGACTCTTCGGAAGGCGACCACGTGGGACACGATCATGAGGGCCAGCGCGTCAGCCGACGGCGGTTGATCACCGGGGTCAGCTCGCTCGGGCTGGGCAGCCTGCTCGCCGCCTGCGGCCAGGACGCGCCGGCGGTGACCACCTCGACAGGGGCGAGCGTGTCTCCGACGGCGACCACGTCCAAGGATCTGACCGCCCTGTTCGCCGACGCCAACACCTGTACGCTGACCGCCACCACTACGCAGGGCCCTTACTACTTCGACGCGGACAAGATCCGCAGCGACATCCGGGAGGATCGGAAGGGGATGCGCCTGCGCCTGGCGGTCAAGGTCCAGGACAGCGAGACCTGCAAGCCACTGGGGAACGCGGTGGTGGAGATCTGGCACTGCGACGCGGCCGGGCTCTACTCGGGAGCGGAGTCGCAGTCGACCGGTGGCGGCGGCCGTCCCGGGGGCACCCCGCCGACCGGTGCTCCGCCCACGGGCGCCCCGACCGGTGAGAGCGCCGCGAACGATCTGACTCCGACGGACGACAAGCGCTACCTGCGCGGCGCTCAGGTGACCAACAGCAAGGGGATCGTGGAGTTCACCACCATCTGGCCGGGTTGGTACCGGGGACGGACGGTGCACATCCACGCGATGGTGCATTTCAGCAACGCGCGGGTGCTGACCACTCAGGTGATGTTCGACGAGGCGCTCAACACCAAGGTCTTCACGCAGTCGCCGTACGCGGCACACACCGGCCGGGACACCTTCAACGACGGCGACACCATCTACAAGGACAGCATGCTGCTGAAGGTCACCGAGGAGGACGACGGCTATCTGGGGGCGATCGTCTTCTCCGCCGACTCCGACAAGGACGGCAAGTGATCAGGCCCCGGCCTCGGGCGGGCGCAGGCGCCGCAGGGCCTCGTTGACGCTCTCGCCTTGTCCGGTGGCGATCGGCTTGCCGTCGGAGTCGCGGGCGACGGCGGAGTAGGCCGGTCCCGGCAGCTGGGTCAACAGGATGGTGTTGCCGTCGCGCAGCAGGTCCTCCGGTGCGAGGCGGTGTTCGCGCCGGTCGGCCAGGTGACGGGCGGCGACCAGGGCGGCCACGGGGGCGCGGTGGCGGGTGAGGAGAATGGGGCCGCTGTCGTGCGGCTGAGCGGCCTGTCGTACGAGGTCGCCGAGCTTGCGGCGGACCGTTGACAGCGGCAGGGCGGGCAGGCCGGTCAGCGGCCCGGACACCCCGGAGAGCGGGACCAGCGCGGCCCATTCCCAGCGTTCGCGGGTGATCAGCGTCGTCTCGCCGTCCTGGGCGGCGCGCACCAACCGGCCCCAGTGAACACGCGCCTCCTCGACGCCGAGCGGGGGGCCGAGCCGGGCGACGAGCTCTTCATAGACGGTCGGGGTGTCGTACATCCGGAAAATGTAAGCCACCTTACCGATAAAATGCAAGCCGCCTTACAAACTCGGGCTCGAAAACCGGTTGCGGCCGTCAATAGCGTGGTCGGCATGGAGGCACTGGTGGAGTCGTTCGTGCGGGACGGCTTCGTGAAGTTGACGATCGGTTCGCGCGAGCAGGGTGAGGCGGCGCAGGCGCTGCTGTGGCAGCAGATCGGCCTGTCGCCGGACGAGCCCGAAGGATGGCGCGAGCCGGTGGTGTGGGCCGCGGACATGACGGGGCAGGGGCCGTTCGGCGAGTTGGTCAGGTCGCCCGAGCTGGCGGCGGGGTTGGACGCGGTGTGCGGGAAGGGCGGCTGGCAGCCGCGTGGCGCGGCGGGCAACATCCCGATCCGGTTCCCGCGGCGACCGCCCGCCGATGACCGCGGCTGGCACCTGGACGCCGGCGTGTCGCGGCCCGACGGCAGCTGGGGGGTGACCGTTCGCTCGCATACCCTCCTGGTGCTCATGCTGTTCTCGGAGGTCGGCGAGTCGGACGCGCCGACCCGGGTCAGGGCGGGGTCGCAGCGGGACAGCTTCCGGGCGCTGGACGAGCAGCAGGTGTACGACCACATCAGCGCGGGCGCGCTGGTGGACGCGGCAAGCAAGGACCGGCCGGTGGCGCTGGCGACCGGCTCACCGGGGGACGCCTACCTGGTGCATCCGCTGACCGTGCACGCCGCGCAGGAGCACCTGGGCGAGCGGCCGAGGTTCATGGCGCAGATGCCGTTCATGCTGGCCGAGCCGTTGGATCCGGCGGCCGACACGCCCCTGGCCAGAGCGCTCCGCTGAGCTCAGCGGGGGTCGATCGGTGTCAGGGGCGGGGTTCCGGCCTCGATGGCGGCGGCCGCGTCCAGGCACAGGTCCTCGCGGAAGCGCGGTCCGATGATCTGTACGGCCTGCGGCAGCCCGTCCGCCAAACCGGTCGGGACGGCGACCGAGGGCAGCCCCAGCAGGTTGGCCACCACACTCATGCGCAGCGCCGCCGGCCACCCGGCCAGCCACTCGGGATCGAGGTCGGCGCCCACCGGGAACGCCGGGATCGTGCAGATCGGCGCGAGGACCAGCGGGGTCGAGGCCGTCCAGTCGTCCCAGGCCCGCGCGATGGCGGCGCGTTCCATCATCGGGTCGAAGGCGGCGCGCCCGCCCGCTCGCGTCCAGATCTCCTCGTAGGCGGCCCAGAACTGGACGAACCCCTTGGAGGCGACCGTCTCGACGGGTGGCTGCTCCTCGTGGACGCGGCCGTAGGAGGACATGATCTGGGTGTAGATCTCGGAGGCCCGGTCCAGGGCGGGCGGCAGGCTCTCCGTCACCTGGTACCCGGCGTCGGCGAGCAGTTTGGCCGCCTGCCGCACGGCGGCGGTGACCCGGGGGTCCGCGTCGAGGCCGGTGACCGCGGCCACCCCGATCGGCGTCGCCGGGGCGGGGCCCCGCAGGGGGACCGGGGCGTACCAAGGGTCGCCGGGCGCGTGGCCGCACATGTGGTCGAAGGCCAGCCGCAGGTCGGCCACCCGGCGCGCGATCGGCCCGTGCACACCCAGGAGCTGGAACGCGAACGGCGACGCCTGCCCTCGCTGGGCGATCCGGCCCAGCGACGGCTTCAGCGCGGCGACGCCGCAGCACTGCGCGGGCCAGCGCAGCGAGCCGGCGCCGTCGTTGCCGATGCCGAGCGGGGTCAGGCCGGTCGCCACCGCGGCCGCGTCGCCGCCGCTGGAGCCGCCCGGCGTGTGGCCGGCCGACCAGGGGTTGCGGGTCGAGCCGCGCAGGTCGTTGTCGGTGTGCCAGCGGATGCCGAACTCCGGCATGTTCGTCCGGCCGATCGGGATCGCGCCCGCCGCGCGCAACTGGGCGATGTGCTGAGCGTCGCGCTGGGCGACGGCGTCACGGAGGGGGACGATGCCGAGTGTCGTCGCCGAGCCGGCCACGTCGACGTTCTCCTTGACCGTCATGGGGACGCCGCAGAGTGGGCCCGGCGCCGTGCCCTCGCGCAGGACCCGGTCGGCGGCGTCCGCCGCGTCGAGGGCCTGCTCCTCCAACACCACCGTGATGGCGTTTACCTGCGAATTCACCTCGGTGATCCGCGTCAGATGGGCCTGGACCACCTCACGGCTGGACACCTCGCGGGTGCCGATCAGCCGCGTCAGATCTCCGGCGGTCAATGCCCATAGCTCAGCCACAACATCCTCCTTGAGGGGTAAGCGGTGCCGAGGAATGTAGGGCGAGAATTCAGAAAGAGGCAGTCTTGTCTTTCCCGGCCGCTTCAGCCAGCCGAAGAACGCGCAGGTCGGAGCGGTACGAAAAAGGGCCGGAGGCGATCGCCTCCGGCCCTTCGGAATATCCGGCTAGTTATGCCGGGTGGTCTTGCGCCAGGTGAAACCACCGGGCAGGTTGACGGATATCGTGCGGCGGCCGTCCGCCGTGCGGGTGACACGGAACAACCGGTTGCCCCAGCTGTGCCCGACACCGCCGCGCGACAGATTGAGCCTGAACGGCCCGAGCTTGATCGACTTTCGGTAGCTCCAGCCCATCGAGGTTCCCTCCATGAGATCGCGAGGGCTCCCAGCTACCCGAAAATTGGCGAAATATCGGGTTTAGTGTGGTGGTCACTCCACTGTCACCGTCGCGTTCGCCGGGACCGTGGTGCCCGCCACCTGCCCGGTCACCGAGAAGGTGCCGGGGGAGGCGTACGAGCTCGGGTCGATCTGCGCCCAGGTGACAGCGACCGAGCTGTCCTTGGACCCGTCGTTGTACGTGGCCACCACGGTCGCCGGCAGCGACGGCGCGGTGCCCGCCCGGGTCCGCACCGCCTCCTCGGCGATCGAGGTGATGGTCACCGCCGGACTCGTCCTGACGTACACCGTGGCCTCGACGGGTGAGCGCAGGCCCTCGGCGAGCCCGGCGACCTTGAAGCTGGTGCCACCGGACTTGACCTGGTCGGCGGTCACCTGCTGCCACGTCACCGCGGCCTGACCCCGGCCGCCGTCCGCGTACAGCGTCTCCACCTTGGCCGGGAGCTGGGGCAGCGTGCCGGCCACCGTCGGGACGTACACCGGCCGCACCGAGTCCGGCGGCACCGCGTACGCCTTCCACTCCAGCACGCCGACGGATGCCGGCCCGGAGACCAGTTCGGCGCGCAGCTTCGTCGTCGTCACCGTGTCGAACGAGACCGTGTTGTAGGCGTCGGCCGCGGTCGGGTAGGAGGCGGCGCCGGTCACGTCCTCGAAGGAGTCGCCGTCCCATGCCTGGATCTTCCACGACGCCGGGACGCGGACGCCGCCGCCGTCATCGAAGAAGTACAGGTCGGCCTTGTTCACCCGTACCGGCGAGGGCCAGTCGAGCTGCACCCACTGCGTGCCCTCCTGCGGCCAGGTGCCCCAGCGCGGGTTGGCGCCGTCGTTGGAGCGCGGCGGCTCGATGCCGTCGTTGATCGCCGTCACCTTCTCCCACGGCGAGGTGTAGGAGGCGGTCGGCGTCGCGTACGGCGCCACGTTCACCTGCGTGCCCAGCGCGCCCACCGTGACGGCGACCGTGCCGGACGCCGACTTGGCGCCGTCGGAGGCGGTCAGCTTCAGGTGGTACGTGCCCGCCTCGGTGAACGACGCGACCGTGGCAGGGCTCGCCGGATCGGTGAAGAACGCCTGCCCCGGCCCGTCGACGACGCTCCACGTCATGCTGAGCGTCCCCGACGGCAGCCCGTCGTCCTTGACGACCGCGTCCAGCCTGGCCTGGCCGGGACGGTTGAAGGTCGCGTCCTGTACGGCCAGCACGTACGGAGCCCGGTTGCCCACGGACGGCGGAGCCGAGCCGGTCGCGTACGCCTGCACCTCCTTCAAGCCCGTCGAGTAGCCCGGCCGGTGGGTGACCAGCACGCGCAGCTTCTGGGCGGTGAGGGACCTGAAGCGGACCTCGTTGAGGTTGGCCCGGGGATAGACCGGGTCCTTGGCCTGGCCGGGCACGTCCTTCCAGGTGGAGCCGTCGAGGTACTGCACCGAGTACAGGGCGGGCTCGCTGTAGCTCTTGCGGTCGTTGTAGAAATACAGGCGCAGCCGGTCGACGGGCCGGGCCGAGCCCAGGTCCACCTCCAGCCAGTCCTGCGCCTTGCCGGAGCCCTTGCTGCCCCAGTACGGCTCGTTGATGGTGAACCCGTCCACCGCGCCCGCCGGGTCGCCGTACGAGGCCGTGGCGGACTTGACCAGGTTCGGCCGAGTGGAGCCGAGGTCGACCCCCGCCTTCTGGAACAGGTCCTCGACCCGGTCGCCCGACAGCTTCACCTCGGCCGGGGCCTTCATCGACCGCGCCGCCTCGGCGTGCACGACCGTTCCGCCCTCGACCTTGCCCGTGGCCGGGTCCCAGACCGCGTGCGCGAGCCCGGACAGCGTGACCTTGCGCTTGCCGTCGATAAGGATCGAGTAGCCCTCGGGGACGCCCGCGTAGTGCGTTTTGCCGTCGCCGGGCTTGTCCCAGACGATGCTCAGGTCGCTGCCGCGGTAGTTGATGCCGTTGACCGTGAAATGGTCCCAGCCGATGTCGACCGGCCACAGCTCGACCTTGCCGTCGGAGCGCGGGCGCAGGCCCATCACGTCCTCGATGACCGTCCAGTTGCTACTACCGAGGATCGTATGGTGGATCCACGACCGGTAGTCGATGGTCTTGGTGGCGGGATTCCAGTTCGACCAGAACTCGTTGGCGTCCGGGTAACGGGTGTCGCCGCCGACGAACTGCGACCAGGCGTTCCAGTACAGCAACTGCTTGTACCGGTCGGCCGTGATGTACGGCGAGGTGTATTCGCGCAACGCTCTGGAGAACAGCGAGAAGTTCCGGGTCGAATTGATCTGCGAGAAGTTGTTCGACCCCGGATGCCCTGCCGCGGCGGCCTCCGCCTTGTCCTTCTGATTAGCCGTATAGGCCGGGAAAATCGGATATTCAGCAGGGTCGGCCCATAGGCGGAGCGCTTCCCGATATTTCGGGTCGTCCGTCGGGACCAGGCCGGTGGCGAACGGGATGTAGTTGTTCGATTCCTTCCACGGGATCAGGTTGCCCGTCCGCAGGTCGCGATGCTTGAACAGCTTGTTCTGGTCGTCCCAGAGCAGGGTGAGGATGCCGTTCTTCACCTTGTCGGCCACGCCCCGCAGCTCAGCGGCCTTCGCGGTGTCGCCGATCAGCGTGTACGCCTGCGCCGCCGCCATCGCGTTGGCGTAGACATAGGCGCCCTCGAGCCGTTCGTTCGCCCGGTTGTAGTAGTGGAACGACACCGCGTCGGCGTCGTTGCCGGTCATCGCCTCCCAGTCGTACTCGATGACCCCGTTCTTGTTGGAGTCGTAGGCGTTGAGCTGCCCGTAGACGTCCTTCTCCGCGTAGCGGGCGAGGTTGCGCAGGATCGCGGGCTGGCCGCCGTGGAGTTGGTAGCTCTCCAGCGCGGAAGCCGAGATGTACTGGGTGTAGCTGTTCGACCAGTTCTCCGGATCACCCGGGTTATCCGTATATTTCGAGTTACGTGATACCTCGCCGGCCGACACCCACGGGCCGTACGAGTAGATCGGATCCCGCAGATACTTCAGATCCTGCAGGAACATCGGCACGGTCAGCACGATCGCGTTGTTGTAGCCGAGCGCCCCCTCCACCGACGTCGGGAACTGGAAGTCGTTGCCCGGGATGTCGGCGTCGAGGAAGTTGAACCGCATCAACCACCAGCGGTAGTAGACGAACTTCTTGATGTTGGCGTCCGGCACGTCGATGTAGGGCAGGTTCTCCGCCCACCAGGCGTTGTAGTCCTGGAGCTGGCGGCGCAGCGCCTTCTCCGGCGAGCGCCCCTTGTAGCCGTCGTACTCACCGCGCGACCCGGCCAGCTCCTCGGTGACGAAGCCCATCTGCACCTTGGTCCGCACGGTCTTGCCCGGCTCGACGGAGAGCGTCCCCTTCAGCGCGCCGTCCGCGACCTTCAGGCCGTCGCCGCTGAGCCGGGGGAAGATCGTGGTCAGCCGGTTCTTCGCCGCCACCACGCCGGTCAGCTCACGGTCGCCGTCCGCGGTCTTGGTGTACGGAGAGATCACCGTGACCGGCACCTCCAGCTTCGTGGTGCCCCTGTTCGTGACCGCGAGCGTGGTGACCGCCACGTTCTCGTGCGTGATGAACTTCTTGACGGTCACGGCCAGATCGCCGCCCGCGTACTGGCCGATCCAGTGGCTGGGCATCTGCAACCGCTTGCTCACGTCCTCCTTGAGGTCCGTGCCGAGCGAGACGCTGTAGGCGTCGCGGTTGTCGATGCTCTCCCAGTACGCCACGCTGCCGCCGAAGCCGATGACCGACGGGTCGTGTTCCTTCATGAACAGCGCCCGGCCCCGCGACATCAGCCACGTGCCCGCCGGGTCGTCGCCGGGGCGGGCCAGCATGCGGTCGATCCAGTACGAGTCGCCGCCCTTCTCCTTCTTGTAGATCTCCTCCATCATCTTGCGCGGCTGGTAGCGGACGGGCTCGGCCGGGACGGGGTCGGCGCCGGTGAACACCGGCATGCCGAGGTCGTCCTGGACGGCCGTGGCCGGGGAGCCGGCGGCGAGCAGACTGCCCGCGACGGCTAACGCGGCCAGGCCGGAGAGGGTTTTGCGCACGGAGTTCTCCATGGGGGGTGTCAGTCGGCGACAGGCAGCCAGACGCGCATGGTGGCGGGGCCGCCATTGCCCCAGCGGTGGTACGGCACCAGCCGCAGCACGGTGTCCGTGCCCTCCGGCGCGTCGGGCGTCGGCCCGTACGGCCAGTCGTCGGTGGCCGGAGCCCCGAGCACGACGGCGACCTCGATCTCCACAACGGGATCGACAGCGGGACCAGCGGCGGGACCGACAGTGGAACCGGCGGCGGGGTCAGCGGCGGGCGCGCCCGCGACGGGATCGGGCGCGCCCGCCTCGGAACCGGCCGCCCTCGGTACGGGGGCGGCTGCGGACGCCCCTTCCGGAGAGCCGGCCTGGTGGTCGGCCGGATGGTCAGCTGGTTGATCGGCCAGAGGGTCGGCCGGACGGTCGATGGGTGCGGACGAGATGCGGGCGGCCACGTCGGCGAGTGGCGGCTCGTCGGCGACGGACTCCGCGCAGTAGACGAGCGGCCCGCGCTCCACCGCGACGCTCCCGCGCAGCGCGTCCACCCGCCGGTCGGGGAAGGTCCAGCGGGGAGCCATGGGCAGGTCGAGACGGATCTCGTCACCGGGCCGCCAGTCGCCTGCGACGACCGCGTATCCGGGCTCGACCTCCCGACTACCCGACATATGCGAAATGTCCGACTCACCAGCGTCTGACCCCGCGCCACCGTCCGGACCCGCTGGACCGTACGCGAGCGTGGCGCCCTTCGCCCAGGCGGGCACGCGCAGCGAGATCCGCCCGCTGCCACCCGACAGAACCCGCACGCGCACCCCGCCCGACCACGGATACCCGGTCTCCACCCGCAACGCGAGCGGCCCGTGGGTGATCTCGCCGGGCGTGAAGTGGTGGATCTGTACCCCGCCCGCGTCACTGGTCGCCACATAGGCGGGCAGCGAGGCGAGCGTGCGGGCGATGTTGTTCGGGCAGCACGACACGTCGAACCACGGCGAGCGCAGCCCGCCCTCGGCGGCGTGGTTGACCCCGTTCAGCGGCACGGCCGGCACCCGCACGCGCAGCGGGTTGGCGTAGAAGAACGACCGGCCGTCCAGGGCCACCGCGGTGGCCAGCACGTTGTACAGCGTCCGCTCGGCCACGTCGGCGTACCGGGCGTCGCCGGTGGCCAGCAGCAGCCGGTGCGACAGCATGATCGAGGCGATGCCCGCGCAGGTCTCGGAGTAGGCCCGGTCCGGCGGCAGTTCGTAGTCGTCACCGAAGGACTCGTCGGTGTGCCGCGAGCCCATGCCGCCCGTCAGATGGGTACGCCTGGCGACCGCGCGCTCCCACTGCGCTTCGACGGCCTTCAGCAGTTCCTCGTCGCCCGTCTCCACGGCGACGTCGACGACGCCGCTGGCCAGGTAGAGCGCCCGTACGGCATGCCCGCGCAACGACTGCGCGCGCCGTACCGGGACGTCGTCCTGGAAGTAGGCGCGGCCGAAGGGGATCTCGGCCAGCGCGGGCAGGCCGCGGCGTTCGACGAAGCGGCGGGCCATCTCCAGGTAGCGCTCGGTGCCGGTGGCCCGGTACAGCTCGACCAGCGCCATCTCCACCACCGGGTGGCCGCAGGTCTCCGAGGTGTCCATGAAGCGGCGGCAGATGTGGTCCGCCGCCCGCTTGACCACCTCGGTCAGCCGGTCCTCGCCGTGCATGCGCAGCCTGGCGACCCCGGCCTGGATGAGGTGGCCGTAGCAGTAGAGCTCATGGCCCCACTCGAAGTCGGTGTAGCGGTGGCCGCTCCATCGGGTGTTGAGGTAGCCGTCGCCCTCCTGGGCCCTGGCCACGGTCTCGGCCAGTTCGGGCAGCGCGGGGTGGTCGGCCCACGCCATGCCCTCCAGCAGCTTGTAGATCTCCGAGTCGCTGAACTCCCTGCCCTTGCGGGGCAGACGGCCACGGAAGTTGCCGATCCAGCCTTCGCGCTCCATCCATTCCTGGCAGTGGGCGATGGTGACGTCCCGGTTGAGGGCGATGCGGTCGCCCCAGAAGCCGGGCGCCGGGCGTACGGCGTCCAGGCCGAGGGGGGACAGCACGCCCGATGAGGGCAGGACAGGATTAGCCACGCAGAGCTCCCGACATGAATCCGCGCACGTAGTGGCGCTGCAGAATGACGAACAGGATGAGACAGGGGAGTGCCATGACCATGACGCCGGCCTGGAGCATGCCGTAGTCGATGGCGCCGAACGTGCCCTGCGTCATGCTGACCACGGCCACCGGCAGGGTGAACGACGCGCCGTCGTTGAGCAGGATGAGCGGTGCGAAGAAGTCGTTCCACGAGGCGAGGAAGGCGAACAGGCCGACGGTGACGAGCGCGGGCCGTACGGCGTGCAGCAGGATCCGGGAGAAGGCCCGGAAGGTGCCGCAGCCGTCGACCAGCGCCGCCTCCTCCAGCTCGCGCGGGATCGCCTCGAAGGCGTTGCGCATCATGAACAGCGCGAACGGCAGCTGGAACATCACGAACACCAGCGACAGCCCCAGCAGCGAGTTCTGCAGGCCGAGGTAGCCGAGCAGCACGTAGAGCGGGATGAGGATCGTCGCATACGGCACCATGAGGATCGCCAGCGTGGCCAGGAACAGCAGGTTCTTCCCCGGGAAGTCGAACCGGGCGAAGGCGTAACCGCCGAGCGCGGAGACGATCAGCGTGCCGGCGACGGTCATCGACGACACCAGCACGCTGTTGGTGGCGTAGGTACCGACGCCCTCGCCGAACTGGGCCATCTTCAGGTAGTTGGACGGCTCCTCCAGCGACGCCCAGCCGCTCCACAGCAGCGGGAACAGGAACAGGATGGCCAGCGCCGTGACAGTGGGGTAATACCTCACTTGAGCCTCCGCATCAGCAGAGTGTTGAACCCGACCAGGGCGACCAGCAGCACGACGGACAGCGCCGCCGCCCCGCCGAGGTCGAAGCGGAAGAACGCGTCGCGGTAGACGACCATGACCATCGAGACCGTGCTGTTGTCCGGGCCGCCGTTGGTGAAGATGAAGAACTGGTCGAAGGCCAGCAGCGAGCCCGTGATGCTGAGGATCAGCATCAGCGCCAGCGTCGGGCGCAGCAGCGGCATCGTGATCTTGGTGAAGATCTGCCAGCGGTTGGCGCCGTCGCTCCTGGCCGCCTCGTACACCTCGACGGGGATCGACTGCAGGCCGGTCAGCAGGATGAGCATGTTGAACCCGGCGAAGCGCCACAGCACGAGCGCGATCGTGGAGAACAACGCCATGTTGGGCGTGCCGATCCACTTCACCGGCTCGTGCGTGATCCCCAGCGTCTGGAGCAGCGGGTCGATCGGGCCGAAGTCGTTGTTCAGCATGCCGTAGAACAGCAGCGCGGCGGCGGCGAAGCCGACGGCTCCCGGCAGGAAGAACGCGGTACGGAAGAAGGCCACCCCCGGCCGGCGCTCCTGCACGAGCAGGGCCAGGCCGAGCGCGACGGCCGATAGCAGGACGGTGGTGATGGCGGTGTACTTCAGCGTGAAGAGCACCGCGTCGAAGAACAGCGGGTTCTTCGGAATCTTGGTGTAGTTGTCGGGCGCGTTGAAGACCGCCTGGCCCAGCAACGGCCAGCGGTTCAGCGACATCCAGACGACCAGCACCAGCGGTGCGAGGAACAGGACGCCCACGATGACGGCGGTCGGCGCGGCGTACAGCCAGCCTTGGACCTGTCTCCTCCGCCATCGGGCGGACGGCACCGTGTGCGCCGCCCGCCGCCCCGGAGGTCGCGCTCCCGACGAAGTCGGGAGCTTTTTGAGCGACCGACTCGCCGAACGGAGTGAGGCCATGAACACAGTTGCGATCATTGCTGCAGGGACTTCGTTATCTCGGCATTCAGTTGGGGGACCTTCGCGGCGTCGCCGAACACCGCCTCGCGAGCCAGTCGCAGCCACGGCCCCTGCGGGTCGTTGAACGTCTGGCCGAAGCGCAACGCGTAAGGCGTCTGCCCCTTGGCGACCAGCGAGTTGATCAGCACAACACGCGGGTCCTCAGCCGAGTACTTGTTGTTGGCCAGGTCCGTACGCGCGAGCACGTCCTTGTTCTTGGCCATGACCTCGACCTGCGCGTCATCGGAGACGGTCCAGGACAGGAAGTCCCAGGCCGCGTCGGCGTTCTTGGACGTCGAGGAGATGCCGATCGAGTCGCCGCCCACGAACGTCGACTCGCCGCCGTCGGGACCGGCGATGGGCGTGACGCCGATCTTCATCCCGGCGGGCATCGTGCCGAGCGTGGTCGACGGCATGGGCATGACGCCGATCTCGCCCTTGGGGAAGAAGCCGGTCCAGGTCGGGCCCTGCTCCTCCTTGGCCGTCGGGCCGGTGACCTTCTTCTCGTACAGGTCGCGGTAGGTCTTGAACACCTCGGTCATCGCGGGCTGGTCGTTGAGCGAGGTGGTGCCTTCGGCGTTCATGACCTGGGCGCCGGCCGCCCAGACCGAGGGCCAGAAGGTGAAGACGTAACAGCCGCCGCAGTTGCCGCCGAAGAACGTACCGTGCACCTTGCCGTCCTTGCCCAGCTTCTGCTGGATCGTGGTGGCCTGCTGGGCGAACTCCTTCAGCGTCTTGGGCCCCTTCTCCGGGTCGAGCCCGGCCTTGGCGTAGAGGTCCTTGTTCCAGAACCAGACCGACAGGTCCAGCGTGTGCGGCAGGGTGTAGAGCTTGCCGTCCAGCGTGCCCAGCTTCATGTGGGAGGGCGCGAGACCGGCCTTGTACGGCAGGGCGTTGACCCGGTCGGTGATGTCCATGAACAGGCCCTGCGAGGTGTAGTTCGGGACGAAGATCACGTCGGCCGCGAACACGTCCGGCAACTGCTTCGCCCCGGCCGCGGCCGCGATGCGCGGCTGGTAGTTGTCCGTCGGGATGACGGTCAGTTTCACCTGGTTCTTGTGACTGCTGTTGTAGGCCTTCACCAGCCGTTCGCTCTGGGCCTGCGTCGCCGCGCGGGTCCACATGGTGATCGTGACCGGGCCTGCCGCTTGGGGCTGCTTCTCGCTCCCACCGCTGCCGCAAGCGGCGGATGTGAGCGCTAACAAACCGAGGAAGGCGATCCCAGCCAGCCGTCGTCTCATGGTTGTCTCCTTCGGGACCCCCGTGAACTGAAAGGTTTTCGGAAACGTAGAAGAAACATTGGGGCCTGTCAATGGGTATTATGGTTTGTCCTAGATACCGGGTTACTGAAAAGGGTTTCGAAAATATGGCGGGTAGGCGCGCGACCATCAACGACGTGGCCTCCCTGGCAGGGGTGTCGATCGCCACGGCCTCCAAGGCGCTCAACGGGCGGCAGGACGTGCGGGCCTCGACCCGTCAGCGCGTGCTCGCCGCGGCGGAGGAGCTCTCCTTCCAGCCGAACGCCCTGGCCAGGGGGCTGCTGTCCGGGCAGACGCGGACGGTCGGGCTGCTCACCTCTGACAGCGCGGGCCGGTTCGGCATCCCGGTGCTGCTCGGGGCGGAGGACGCGTTCGGCGCGGGGGAGATGGCGGTGCTGCTCTGCGACGCCCGCGGCGACGCCATCAGGGAGCAGCACCACCTGCGCGCGCTGCTGTCGCGCCGCGTCGACGGGCTGATCGTGGTGGGCGAGAGCACCAACCTGCGGCCGTCCGTCAGCCGCGACCTCGGAGTGCCGGTGGTCTACGCCTACGGGCCGTCGGACGATCCGGAGGACGTGTCGTTCGTGCCGGACGACGTGGGCGGCGCGGTGATGGCCGTCAACCATCTGATCGCGCTGGGCCGGCGCCGGATCGCGCACGTCACCGGGCCCGAGCACTACAAGGCGGCCCGTGATCGCGTGGCCGGCGTGCAGCTGGCGCTGTCCGAGGCGGGGCTGGAGCAGGCGGGCGAGACGCTCTGGGGCGCGTGGTCGCAGCGGTGGGGGCGGCACGCGGCGGAGATGCTGCTGATGGCCCAGCCGGAGATCGACGCGGTGTTCTGTGGCAGCGACCAGGTCGCGGCCGGGTTCGTGGAGGCGGTCCGCGAGCGGGGGCGGCGGGTGCCCGACGACATCGCGGTGATCGGCTACGACAACTGGGAGGTGCTGTCGACCGAGACGCGCCCGGCCCTGACGACCGTGGACATGAACCTCGAACTCCTCGGCAGGACGGCCGCCCAGCATCTGTTCGCGGCCATCGACGGACGGGCCACGCCGGGCGTCCATCGCATGCCCTGCCAGTTGGTGATCCGCGACTCCACGGCGTCGTCGGCGTAACCGCGCGCGGAG
The DNA here is from genome assembly GCF_040680095.1 of Nonomuraea sp. NPDC052129. Lineage (NCBI taxonomy): Bacteria > Bacillati > Actinomycetota > Actinomycetes > Streptosporangiales > Streptosporangiaceae > Nonomuraea > Nonomuraea sp. NPDC052129. Next base: position 81,378 of record NZ_JBFAVX010000007.1, read on the forward strand.
GGCCTGGCCCTCCTGGTATGTTAGCGTTAACATTCTGAGTGAACTTCCTCTCCAGGCTGGGCGCCAAAGATGAGGAGCGCTCAAGGCAGGGCTCGTGTGACGCGACCGTAATCGGACGACCTCTTGACGAGACCTGTTGTTAACGTTCACAGTCATGCCAAGCCAGGAAGGGAGCACGGCAGTGGGAGCGACCCAGGGGCGTCGACCGCCGGTCATGGCCGATGTGGCCAAAGAGGCCGGGGTATCGCACCAGACGGTCTCACGCGTGCTCAACGAGCATCCCAACGTGCGCAGCGAGACCCGCGCGCGGGTGATGGAGGCGATCGACAAGCTCGGCTACCGCCGCAACCTCGTCGCCCGCGCCCTGGTCACCAAGCACTCCAGGACGCTCGGCGTGGTCAGCTTCGACACCACGCTGTACGGCCCGGCCAGCACGGTCTACGGCATCGAGCAGGCGGCCCGGGGGGCCGGCTACTTCGTCAGCATCGTGAGTCTCAAGTCCATCGACAAGATCGGCGTCAGTGACGCCCTCGACTACCTGGCCGACCAGGGCGTCGACGGCATCGTGGTGGTCGCGCCGCAACGGTCGGCGGCCCAGGCGCTGGGCGAGCTCCCGTTCGGGGTGCCCACGGTCGCCGTCGAGGGCGGCGAGGCCGGTGACGTGTCGGTCGTCTGCGTCGACCAGGTGCGCGGCGGCAGGATGGCCACCGAGCACCTGCTCTCCCTGGGACACGAGACGGTCTGGCACATCCGCGGCCCCTCCGACTGGCTGGAGGCCGAGGGACGCGTGGCCGGGTGGCGGGCCGCGCTGGAGCAGGCGGGCCGTCCGGCCCCTGAGCCGCTCGCCGGAGACTGGAGCCCGCGCTCGGGATACGAGGCGGGGCGCAGCTTGGCGAGCATGAAGGACGTCACGGCGGTGTTCGTCGCCAACGATCAGATGGCGCTGGGCGTGCTGCGGGCGTTCACCGAGCAGGGGGTGAGAGTGCCCGACCAGGTGAGCGTCGTCGGTTTCGACGACATCCCCGAATCGGAGTTCTTCTCGCCGCCGCTCACCACCATCAGGCAGGACTTCGGCGCGGTGGGCAGGCACAGCATCGAGGTGCTCCTTCGGCAGATCGAGGGCCAAGGCTCCCACGAGCGCGAACGCCTCGTGGTCCCGCCCTCGCTCGTCTCCCGGGCCAGTACGGCCCGGCGGTAGGCCGTACACGATAGGAAGCGCGCACGCACCCACGCGTTCGGTGTTAGCGCTCACATCAGAAGGGACCCCCCACGTGTTGAAGAGGATCTCGGTGTTGATGCTCGCCGGGTTCACCGCCATGGCGGTGGCCGGATGCGGCGGCGGCGGTGGTGGCGGTGGCGCGATCACGATGGGCTTCTCACAGGTCGGCGCGGAGAGCGGCTGGCGCACGGCGAACACCAAGTCGGTGCAGGACTCGGCCAAGTCAGCCGGGATCACCCTGAAGTTCTCGGACGCCCAGCAGAAGCAGGAGAACCAGATCAAGGCGATCCGCTCCTACATCCAGCAGAAGGTGGACGTCATCGCCTTCTCACCGGTGGTGGAGTCGGGCTGGGACACCGTGCTCAAGGAGGCCAAGGACGCCAAGATCCCGGTGATCCTGACCGACCGGGCCGTGGACTCCAAGGACACCTCGCTCTACAAGACCTTCCTCGGCTCGGACTTCATCGAGGAGGGCCGCAAGGCCGGCAAGTGGCTGGTGGACGAGTACAAGAGCAGTACCGACCCGGTCAAGATCGTCGAGCTGCAGGGCACCACGGGCTCGGCGCCGGCCAACGACCGCAAGGCGGGCTTCCAGGAGGTCATCAAGGCCGAGCCCAAGTTCCAGATCGTCGCCTCGCAGACCGGCGACTTCACCCGGGCCAAGGGCAAGGAGGTCATGGAGGCCTTCCTGAAGTCCACTCCGGACATCGACGTGCTTTATGCGCACAATGACGACATGGGGCTGGGTGCGATCGAGGCCATCGAGGGCGCGGGCAAGGTGCCCGGCAAGGACATCAAGATCATCACGGTCGACGCTGTCAAGGACGGCATGCAGGCGCTCGCCGACGGAAAGATCAACTACATCGTCGAGTGCTCCCCGCTGCTCGGCCCGCAGCTGATGGACCTGGCCAAGAAGGTCGTCAAGAACGAGACCGTGCCGACCCGCGTGATCACGCAGGAGACGGCGTTCAACCAGGAGCAGGCCAAGGCCGCTCTGCCCAACCGCCAGTACTGACCGCCGACCGGGGCCGGCCCTCGGGGGCCGGCCCACCCATACGAGCAAGAGGAGGAGAGGGGCGCCGATGGCCGTACCCGCGCCGATCCTGCTGATGAGCGGAATCGGCAAACAGTTCCCCGGCGTGAAGGCTCTCGACGGCGTGGACCTGCGACTGCTGCCGGGCGAGGTGCACGCGCTCATGGGCGAGAACGGCGCGGGCAAGTCCACCCTGATCAAGGTGCTGACCGGCGTCCACTCCATCGACGCCGGCTCCATCGAGCTGCTCGGCGAGCCCGTCTCGTTCGGCAGCCCGCTGGAGGCTCAAGGGGCCGGCATCAGCACGGTCTACCAGGAGGTCAACCTCTGCGCGAACCTCTCGGTCGCCGAGAACATCTTCGTCGGCCGCGAGCCCCGGCGCTGGGGCAGAATCGACTGGCGGCGGATGCGGGCCAGGGCTGCGGAGCTGCTGGCCCGGCTGGAGCTCGACCTCGACGTCTCGGCGCCCCTGTCGACCTACTCGCCGGCCATCCAGCAGATGGTGGCCATCGCGCGAGCCATCGACATCGAGGCCCGGGTGCTGATCCTCGACGAGCCGACCTCCAGCCTCGACGCGAGCGAGGTCGAGCAGCTCTTCCGCGTGATGCGCACCCTCAAGGAGGAGGGCATCGCGATCCTGTTCGTCTCGCACTTCCTCGATCAGGTCTACGAGATCTCCGACCGGATGACGATCCTGCGCAACGGGCGGCTGGTGGGCGAATACCTCACCGCGGAGCTCAGCCAGGTCGAGCTGGTCGCCAAGATGATCGGCCAGGAGCTGGCCGCCCTGGAGAAGCTGCATGGTGAGGCCAAGGTGTTCGACCGGCCGCTGCTGGAGGCGCGCGGGCTGGGCCGGGCCGGGGCCATCGAGCCGTTCACGCTGACCGTCCACGAGGGCGAGGTCGTGGGGCTGGCCGGGCTGCTGGGCTCGGGCCGTACGGAGGTCGCGCGGCTGCTGTTCGGCGCCGACCACGCGAGCGTCGGCGAGGTGAGCATCGAGGGGACGCCCGTCTCGTTGCGCGCGCCGCGCGTCGCGATGAACCACCGGATCGCGTTCTGCTCGGAGAACCGCAAGTCGGACGGGCTGATCCCCGACCTCACGCTCAGGGAGAACATCATCCTGGCCCTGCAGGCCACCAGGGGCTGGACCAGGCCGGTCCCGCGTGAGCAGCAGGACGAGCTGGTCGGCAAGTACATCGCCGCGCTGAAGATCAGCCCGGCCAACCCGGAGCACCTCGTACGCGACCTCAGCGGCGGCAACCAGCAGAAGGTCCTGCTGGCCAGGTGGCTGATCCTGGAGCCCAGGCTGCTCATCCTCGACGAGCCCACCCGCGGCATCGACATCGGCGCGAAGACCGAGATCCAGCGCCTGGTCGCCCAGCTGTCCGACGGCGGCATGGCGGTGCTGTTCATCTCCGCCGAGCTGGAGGAGGTGCTGCGGCTCAGCCACAAGGTCGGCGTCCTGCGCGACCGCAGGCTGGTCGCCGAGCTGCCCAACGACGACGACCTCACCACGGACGTGCTCATGGAGACCATCGCAAGCGGCGGCGCGGGCGGGGGGCGAACGGAATGAGACGCCTGCTCTGGCCGGTCGTCATCCTGGCCCTGCTGCTCCTCGTCAACGTGTTCTTCACCGCGAACTTCTTCTCGATCCAGATGCGCGACGGCCATCTCTACGGCAGCCTGATCGACATCCTGCGGTTCGGCGCCCCGCTCATCCTGGTCTCGCTCGGGATGACGCTGGTCATCGCGACCGGCGGCATCGACCTGTCGGTCGGCTCGGTGGTGGCGATCGCGGGGGCGCTGGCCTGCCTGCAGATCAGCGACGACGCCGGCGTGTTCACCGCCGTGGCGCTGGCGCTCGGCCTGTCGGTGCTGCTCGGGGCGTGGAACGGCCTGCTCGTCGCGGTCGTCGGCATTCAGCCGATCATCGCCACGCTGATCCTCATGGTGGCCGGGCGCGGCCTGGCCCAGCTGATCACCGGCGGGCAGATCATCACCGTCAACAGCCCCTCGTACAAGGTCATCGGCGGCGGCTACTGGCTGACCGTGCCCTTCGGCATCCTGCTGGTCGTGGTGGTCCTGGCGATCACCGTGTTCCTCACCCGCAGGCTGGCCCTGGGCATGCTGATCGAGTCGGTCGGCGGCAACGCCGAGGCCAGCAGGCTCGCCGGGATCCGCGCGCGCGGCATCATCATCATGGTCTACGCCTTCGCCGCGCTCTGCGCCGGCGTCGCCGGGCTGATGATCAGCTCGAACGTCTCCAGCGCCGACGGCAACAACGCCGGCCTCTGGGTCGAGCTCGACGCCATCCTGGCCGTGGTCATCGGCGGCACCTCACTGTCGGGCGGGCGCTTCTCGCTCGGCGGCACCGTGCTCGGCGCGCTGATCATCCAGACGCTGACCACGACCATCTACTCCATCGGGGTGCCGCCGGAGACCACGCTGCTGTTCAAGGCGCTCGTGGTGACCGCGGTCTGCCTCATCCAGTCGAAGTCGTTCCGCGAGAAGGTGTTCGGCCGTCGCCGCCGAGCCGTGCCGCCCAGCCCGGCGGCCGAGGAGAAGGTCAGGGTGACGGCATGACGACCGTGACGCTCAACGGCCTCAGGACGATCCCGGCCAAGTACGTGCCCGTCCTGGTGACCGCCGGCCTGTTCGTGGCGATGTTCGTCGCGGGCGGCATCCGCTACGAGGGGTTCGCCAGCGGGCAGGTGATACTCAACGTCTTCATCGACAACGCCTTCCTGCTGGTCGTGGCCGTCGGCATGACGTTCGTGATCCTCACCGGGGGGATCGACCTGTCGGTCGGCTCGGTGGTCGCGCTGTCCACGATGATCTCGGCGAGCCTGATGAAGGGACCCGGGTGGCCGCCGTACCTGGTGATCCCGCTGGTGCTGGTCATCGGCGCCGCGCTGGGGCTGGTGATGGGGTACATCATCCACGCCTTCGACATCCAGCCGTTCATCGTCACGCTGGCCGGGATGTTCCTGGCCAGGGGGCTGTGCTACACGATCGGCACCGACTCGATCCCCATCGAGGACCCGACGTTCACGGCGTTCGCGCAGACCAGGATCGACCTGTTCGCCGGTCTGTGGATCTCGCCGAGCGTGATCATCGCTGCCGTTGTGGTGCTCGTGGCGGCGTACGTGCTGCACTACACGCGCCTGGGCCGCGCCGTCTACGCCACCGGGGGCAGCGAGCAGTCCGCGCTGCTCATGGGCCTGCCCGTGGCCCGGACGAAGATCACGGTCTACACGGTCAGCGGGTTCTGCTCGGCGCTCGGCGGGGTGCTGCTGTCGTTCTACATGCTCTCGGGGTACGGGCTGCACGCCGTCGGTATGGAGCTCGACGCGATCGCGGCCGTCGTGATCGGCGGCACGTTGCTGACCGGCGGCTCGGGGTTCCTGCTCGGCACCGTGCTGGGCGTGCTCGTGCTGGGCCTGATCCAGACGGTCATCAGCTTCGAGGGCACGCTCAGCTCGTGGTGGACCAAGATATTCATCGGACTTCTGCTCTTCGTCTTCATCCTGCTCCAGCGTCTATTCTCGGCGCGCCGGACCTGACCTCCGGCACGGCCTCCGCCGTACCGGATCAAGGGAGATTGTGTGAACGCTAACAACAACACATACGTGATCGGTGTCGACTTCGGCACGCTGTCCGGCCGCGCCGTGGTGGTGCGGGTCGGCGACGGCGCCGAGGTCGGCACCGCCGTGCACGAGTACGCCCACCGCGTCATCGAGGACCGGCTGCCCGGCTCCGAGGTCCGGCTGGGACCCGACTGGGCGCTGCAGTCCCCACAGGACTGGCTGGACGTGCTGCGTACCGCCGTGCCGGAGGCCGTGGCCGCGGCGGGGATCGACCCGGCGCAGGTCGTCGGGCTCGGCACCGACTTCACCGCGTGCACGGTGCTGCCGACCACCGGCGACGGCACGCCGCTCTGCTTCCAGACGCCCGAGCGGCCGCACGCCTGGCCCAAGCTGTGGAAGCACCACGCGGCGCAGGCGCACGCCGACCGGATCAACGAGTTGGCCGCGCGGCGCGGGGAGAGCTGGCTGCCGCGCTATGGCGGCAAGATCTCCTCGGAGTGGGAGTTCGCCAAGGGCCTGCAGGTGCTCGAAGAGGACCCGGAGACCTATGGGCGGGCCGAGCGGTGGATCGAGGCGGCCGACTGGATCATCTGGCAGCTCACCGGGATCGAGACCCGCAACGTCTGCACCGCCGGATACAAAGGGATTTTTCAGGATGGGGGCTATCCGTCCGAGGACTTCCTCGCCGCCCTCAACCCCGACTTTGCTGGATTTGCCGGCAAGTTGGGACATGAGCTGTCTCCGCTGGGCGGGCTCGCCGGTCAGCTGACCGCGCAGGCCGCCGAGTGGACCAAGCTGCCCGAGGGCATCGCCATCGCCGTCGGCAACGTCGACGCGCACGTCACCTCCGCCGCGGCCGACGCCGTCCGGCCCGGCCAGATGGTCGCCATCATGGGCACCTCCACCTGCCACGTGATGCCCTCCGACCAGCTGGCCGAGGTGCCCGGCATGTGCGGGGTGGTCCGCGACGGGATCGTGCCGGGGCTGTGGGGATATGAGGCGGGACAGTCGGGCGTGGGCGACATCTTCGCCTGGTTCGTCGACAACGCCGTGCCCGCCTCGTACGCGCGGCTCGCGACCGACCGGGGACAGTCGGTGCACGACTACCTGACCGAGCTGGCCGCCGGGCAGCGGGTCGGGCAGCACGGCCTGGTCGCGCTCGACTGGCACAACGGCAACCGCTCGGTGCTGGTCGACCACGACCTGTCCGGCGTGGTCGTCGGCCAGACCCTGGCCACCAAGCCCGAGGACGTCTACCGCGCGCTCATCGAGGCCACCGCGTTCGGCGCCCGGGTGATCGTCGAGACGTTCGAGGCGTCGGGCGTGCCGGTGGCGGAGTTCGTGGTGGCGGGCGGCCTGCTGAAGAACCGCTTCCTCATGCAGGTCTATGCCGACGTGCTGCGCCGCCCGCTCTCGATCATCGACTCCGAGCAGGGCCCCGCGCTCGGCTCGGCGATCCACGCGGCCGTCGCGGCGGGCGCGTACGACGACATCCAGCAAGCCGCGGCCGTGATGGGCGCGCGGCAGGAGAACGCCTACGTGCCCGACGCGGACCGGGCCGACGCCTACGACCGGCTCTATGCCGAATACCGCACACTGCACGACTACTTCGGGGATGGACGAATGCTGCACACGCTACGCGCGATCAGGAACGAGGCCCGCTCATGACCGAGGCCATGCGGAAGACGGTCTGTGACCTGCACGCCGAGCTGGTGCGCAACAACCTCGTCGTCTGGACCGCCGGGAACGTCTCCGGCCGAGTCGTCGGCGAGGACCTGTTCGTCATCAAGCCGTCCGGCGTCACCTACGACGAGCTGACGCCGCAGAACATGGTCGTCTGCGACCTCGACGGCAACCTGGTGGCCGGCGAACACGCGCCGAGCAGCGACACCGCCGCGCACGCCTACGTCTACCGCAACATGCCCGAGGTGAACGGGGTGGTGCACACCCACTCCACGTACGCCTCCGCCTGGGCGGCGCGCGGCGAGGCCATCCCCTGCGTGCTGACCGCCATGGCCGACGAGTTCGGCGGCGAGATCCCGGTCGGGCCGTTCGCGCTGATCGGCGACGACTCCATCGGCCAGGGCATCGTGAAGACGCTCAAGGGGCACCGCTCGCGGGCCGTGCTGATGCAGAACCACGGCGTCTTCAGCATCGGCCCGACCCCCAAAGCCGCGGTCAAGGCCGCCGTGATGTGCGAGGACGTCGCCCGTACCGTGCACGTGGCCAAGCAGCTCGGCGAGCCGCTGGCCATCGCCCAGGACGACATCGACCGCCTGTACGACCGCTATCAGAACGTCTACGGACAACAGAGGAGCCCGCGTTGAACATCTGGTTTCTGACCGGCAGCCAGGGGCTGTACGGCGAGGACACGCTGCGCCAGGTCGCCGAGCAGTCGCAGCGAATCGCCGCGGCGCTCCCGGTGCCCGTCGAGTGGAAGCCCGTGCTCACCGACGCGGCCGCGATCAGGCGGGTGATGCTGGAGGCCAACGCCGACGACTCGTGCGCCGGCGTGATCGCCTGGATGCACACCTTCTCCCCGGCCAAGATGTGGATCGCCGGGCTGGACACGCTGCGCAAGCCGCTGCTGCACCTGCACACGCAGGCCAATGTGGAGCTGCCGTGGAGCTCCATCGACATGGACTTCATGAACCTCAACCAGGCCGCCCACGGCGACCGCGAGTTCGGCCACATCCAGACCCGGCTGGGCGTGCCGCGCAAGACGGTGGCCGGGCACGTCAGCGACCCGTTCGTGGCCGACCGGGTGCTCGCCTGGTCGCGGGCGGCGGCGGGCCTGGCGGAGGTGCGTACGCTCAAGCTCGCCAGGTTCGGCGACAACATGCGCGACGTCGCCGTCACCGAGGGCGACAAGGTCGAGGCGCAGCTCCGCTTCGGTGTCTCGGTCAACACCTACGGTGTCAACGAGCTGGTCGAGGCCGTGGACGCCGCCTCCGAGGCGGACGTGACGGCGCTGGTCAAGGAGTACGCCGAGCTCTACCGGGTGGCGCCGGAGCTGCTGGGCGAGCGGAACGAGTCGCTGCGCTACGCCGCCAGGATCGAGCTGGGCCTGCGCGGCTTCCTGGAGGCGGGCGGGTTCCGCGCGTTCACCACGAACTTCGAGGACCTCGGCGGGCTGCGCCAGCTCCCCGGGCTGGCCGTGCAGCGGCTGATGGCCGACGGGTACGGTTTCGGCGGCGAGGGCGACTGGAAGACCTCAGTGCTGCTGCGCACGCTCAAGGCCATGGCGCCGGGCGGCACCTCGTTCATGGAGGACTACACCTACAACATGACGCCGGGCGAGGAGCTCATCCTCGGCGCGCACATGCTGGAGGTCTGCCCGTCGATCGCCACGGGCACCCCGTCGTGCGAGATCCACCCGCTGGGCATCGGCGGCCGGGAGGACCCGGTGCGGCTGGTGTTCGACGCCGAGCCGGGTCCCGGCGTGGTCATCGGGCTCGCCGACATGGGGGACCGGTTCCGGCTGGTGGCCAACGAGATCGACATCGTCGCGCCGCCGCACCCGCTGCCCAACCTGCCGGTGGCGCGCGCGGTCTGGCGACCCCGGCCGAACCTGCGTACCTCCGCCGAGGCGTGGCTGACCGCGGGCGCGCCGCACCACACCGTGCTCTCGACGGCCGTGGGCACCGAGGAGCTGACCGATCTGGCCGACATGCTCGGGGTCGAGTTGCTGGTCATCGACGCGGACACGACGGCTCGGGGGTTCGCCAAGGAGCTGCGCTGGAACCAGGCGTACTACCGGCTGGCGCAGGGCTTCTAGTCGCCCTTGGGGGTGTCGTCAGGTGGCTTCGGGGCGTTCCTGCGCTGTTCCTCGGCCCGCTCGCGGAGGCGGCGCAGGAACTCCTCGTCGTCGTCGGGGTTGCTCGCGGTCGCGCGCCCCGGCCGGTCGTACTCGGGGTACCCGGTCGGCCGCGCCGGCGGGAGCGCCTGCGGGCGCCCGGCCACCAGCCAGATGATGGAGCCGACCAGCGGGAACAGCAGGACGACGAGCACCCAGAGGATCTTCGGCAGATTGCGGCACGCCTCTTCCGGCGTGGTGATCGCGTCGAAGAGGCAGTACAGCCAGAGCACGAGCGTGGCCAGACCGAGGGCCTCGGACAGGTAGAGCACGGAATTCTCCTCGGCGGCGCCCAGAGCGCCTTTGTCGTCGGCGCTTTCGTCGGCGGCACCCGAAACTAGCGCCCCCTCGCGGCGCTGACAAGAGCTATGGAACTGTAGGGCAGTGACGTTGAAGAATTGGGCGGGAAACATCGCCTTTCAGATGAAAAACGTGCATCATCCCTCCTCCCTCGACGAGCTCCAGAGCCTTGTCGCCGGCACCGCCTCCATTCGGGCGTTAGGCAGTGGCCACTCCTTCAACGACGTCGCCGACTCGACGGGGGACCTGGTCGTTCTGGACCGCCTGCCGTACGAGATCGAGATCGACAGCGCCGCGGCGCGCGTGCGGGTCGGCGGGCGGGTGACGTACGCGGAGCTCGCGCCCGTGCTGCACGCGAGCGGGTTCGCGCTCGGCAACCTGGCCTCGCTGCCGCACATCTCGGTGGCCGGTTCGGTCGCGACCGGCACGCACGGCTCCGGCGGCGGCAACCAGAGCCTGTCGGCGGCCGTTTCGGCGCTGGACCTCGTCACCGCCGACGGCTCCCTGATCACCCTCGCGCGGGGCGACGCCGACTTCCCCGGCGCGGTCGTGGCGCTCGGCGCGCTCGGCGTCGTCACCTCGGTCACGCTCGACCTCGTGCCCGCCTTCGAGCTGCGCCAGTACGTCCGGGAGGGCCTGCCCGACGACTTCGACTTCGAGGCCGTCATGTCGGCCGGCTACAGCGTCAGCCTGTTCACCAACTGGCTGGCGACCACTGTGTGGCTCAAGCGCCGCACCGAACTGCCCCTCGGTGACTGGCACGGCACCCGCGCGGCCGACGGGCCCCGCCACCCGGTGCCGGGCATGCCGGCCGGGAGCTGCACCGAACAGCTCGGCGTGCCGGGGGCGTGGCACGAGCGGCTGCCGCACTTCCGGGCCGACTCGCCGCCGAGCAGCGCGGGTGACGAGCTGCAGTCGGAGTTCCTGCTGCCCAGGGGGCGGGCGGCCGAGGCGCTGCGCGAGCTGCGGGCCATCGGCGACCGCCTCAGGCCGGTACTGCAGATCTCCGAGGTACGCACGATCGCCGCCGACGACCTGTGGCTCAGCCCGTATCTCGGCCGCGACACCGTGGGTGTGCACTTCACCTGGATCAAGGACACCGAGGCGGTGCTTCCGGTGATCGAGCTGGTGGAGGAGCGGCTGGCGCCGTTCGATCCCCGGCCGCACTGGGGCAAGCTGTTCACCCGGTGGCCGTCGTGCCCGGAGCGCTTCCGGGACCTGGTGGGGCGCTACGACCCGGCGGGCAAGTTCCGCAACGACTTCGTTGGGACGCTGCTGGATACCTGACCGGATCTGACAGGTATGACCCGCACCATGGGACGCATGACAGCCAAGGGAACCTTCGACACCGCCGACTGGACACCCCAGCCTCCGTACGAGGAGGGCGACGGCGTGTCGCTCGCCCACGTCACGCTGGGCAAGACCTTCCACGGCGACCTGACCGGCACCAGCACGGTCAGCATGATCATGGCGTTGACGCCGGTGGCGGACTCCCGTGCGTACGTGGCGATGGAGCGGGTCGTGGGCACGTTGGCAGGCCGGTCGGGCAGCTTCGTCCTGCAGCACTTCGCGGTGGGCGACCGGGGCGAGCAGTCACTGCGCGTCTCGGTCGTCCCGGACTCCGGCACCGGCGGGTTGAGCGGACTCAGGGGGGAGATGGACATCCTCATCGCTCCCGACGGCTCACACTCGTACGTCTTCGACTACCGGCTCTGAGGGACGTTGGCGTCCGCGGCGACGCGGCGGACGGCGAACGCGAGCAGGACCAGGGCGCCGAGGCCGAACACGATGTGGCTGACCAGGTTGATCAGGGGAGTCGCCGGCACGACCGGGCCGGAGAAGAAGGCATGCCACACGTAGGTCAGCAGGGCGCCGCCGGCCAGCGCCATCCGGTGCCTGCCGTCCCATCCGCGCCGGGCCGACCAGAACAGGGCCAGGGCCGTCATCCCCACCTCGACCCCGGCCAGCAGGGTGATCCCCAGGCCGACCTGGTCGCCGAGCAGGACGTTCGGCGCCTCGAACAGGACGCCCGCCACCAGCGTCACCACGAGGACCAGCCAGGGCGCGGGCGCCTCAGCGGCCCGGTGAACATTGGTCCGGCGCGGTAGGCGGAAGGCCAGCACGACGAGCGCCACCACGATCACCACGATCGCCACCAGCTGCGGCACGGACGCCAGGAAATGTCCGTTCATGTAGCTGAACACCGTTGTCAGGGCCGCGCCCAGCACGGCCAGCACGGCGGTGACGGTCAGCCCGATCTTGCCGAGCCACGGCGTGGTGCGCCGCGCACCGGTCAGCTCCTCGGTGAGCGCGATGGGCACGCTCATGCTCCACACGGTGTGCAGGGCCAGCACGAACAGCGTCCACGGCACCCCGATCCCCAAGGCCGGGACGAACCCGGGATCGAGCAGCCGTTGACCGGCGTAGTTGGGGTTGAACAGCGACATCGTCATGATCCCTTCCTCGAACACGCCGTAGGCGAGGGACATGAGCACGATGCCCGGCCAGCCGATCCCCGCCCTGCGCGCCACCTCGCGGATCAGCAGCGCGGCGCCGCCGTACGTGGGGGCGAGCAGGACCAGGAAGTGCAGCGAGGTGAGCGGGAAGTCGCCGAGCAGGAACTCGGCCACGAGCGGGGACAGGAGGGCGAGGCCGAAGGCCGGCAGGATTCGTCGCATGCCACCGATACTCCTCAGAACCGGGCGCGACGGGAGGTGCCATCCATCCTGACCTCGCTATGACAATCGTCCTACGACGGCCCTTAGATTCGAGGGATCGTTACCGATCAGCCGGTGAAGGGACGAACGCCGTGTGGGACCCCGAACTCGCCGAACTGGAGCGCCGCAAGCGGCTGGCCGAGCGGATGGGAGGCGAGGAGCGGGTCGCCCGCCAGCACGCGACCGGGCGGCTGACGATCCGCGAGCGCCTGGCCGCCCTCGCCGACAGCTGGCGCGAGGTCGGCGCGCTCACCGGCCAGGCCGTGTACGGGGAGGACGGGCTGGAGAGCGTCACCCCGTCGAACGTGATCATCGGCCGGGCCGTGGTCGCCGGGCGGCGGGTGGTCGTGGCGGGCGACGACTTCACCGTGCGCGGCGGGGCGGCCGACGCCGCCATCCACGAGAAGCAGGTGCTGGCCGAGCGCATGGCGGGGGAGATGCGGGTCCCGCTGCTCAGGCTGATCGACGGGACCGGCGGTGGGGGCAGCGTCAAGCAGCTGGAGGATCTCGGGCGCACGTACGTACCGCACAACCCCGGCTGGGACCAGGTGGTGGCGAACCTGGGCCGGGTGCCGGTGGTCGCGCTGGCGCTGGGTCCCGTCGCCGGGCTGGGCGCGGCCCGCCTGGTGACCTCGCATGTATCGATCATGGTCAAGGAGCTCTCTCAGGTGTTCGTCGCCGGGCCGGCCGTGGTGGAGGCCGGGATGGGGGAGCGGGTCGGCAAGGAGGAGCTGGGCGGGTGGCGGACCGTTTCGGCGGCGGGGACCGTGGACCTGGTCGCCGAGTCGGAGGAGGAGGCGTTCGAGCTGGCCAGGCGGGTGCTGGGGTACCTGCCGCAGAGCGCGTGGCGGCTGCCGCCCGTATCGAAATCTGATGATATTTCCGGCAGGGAGTCGCCGGAGCTGCGGGACATCGTGCCCAGGGACCGGCGCAGACCGTACGACATGCGGCGGATCATGGACCTCGTCTTCGACACCGGGAGCGTGCTGGAACTCGGCAGGAGGTTCGCGCCTTCCACGATCACCGCGCTCGCCCGCCTCGACGGGCACTCGGTGGCCGTGCTGACCGCCGACCCGCGCGTCTACGGCGGCGGCATGACGGCGCAGGGCGCGGACAAGACGGCCAGGTTCGTGGACCTGGCCCAGACGTTCCACCTGCCGGTCGTCCACCTCGTGGACCAGCCCGGCTTCGTGATCGGCAGCGCCGCCGAGCGGGCCGGCACCATCAGGCACGGCGCCCGCGCGCTGGCCGCCGTCTACCAGTCGACCATCCCGTGGGCGTCCGTGCTGGTGCGCCGCGTCTTCGGCGTCGCGGGCGCCGCGCACCGGCCCCACGACAGGTACGGCCTGCGGGTCGCCTGGCCGTCCGGTGACTGGGGCTCGCTGCCGATCGAGGGCGGGCTGGAGGTGGCCTTCAAACGCCTGCTCGCCGAGGCGGGACCGGAGGCTGAGACGCTGAAGGCGGAGATCGCCGAGCGGCTGGAGGCGGTCAGGTCACCGTTCAGGACGGCGGAGGCGTTCCTCGTCGAGGACATCATCGATCCGGCGCGGACGCGGCCGATGCTGACGGAGTGGGTCCACGACGCCTACGCCGTCCTCGACCCGGGCCCCCGATACACGACCCGCCCGTGACCTCAGGGGGTTGGGGCGGCGCTCAGTTGGCTGATCGCGGCCTGGACCGTGGCCAGGTCGCCCAGGCGGGCGGGCGTCGCCATCGGCACCCTCTACCGGCACTTTCCCGAGCGCGGCGATCTGGTCGACGCGATTCTCGACGAGAAGATGGCGGCCTGGAGCGACCTGGCCCGCGAGTCGCTCGCTGCCGAAGACCCGTGGCTGGGGCTGGCGGGTTTCCTGGAGCGCACCTGTGAGTTGCAGGCCGCCGACCAGGCCTTCGCCGAGCTGGCCTGCGTGTCCCACCAGGACGACCAGGCCGAGATCAATCAGCTGATCTCCCGGCTGGTGGAGCGGGCGCAGGCGGCGGGGGTGCTGCGGCTCGACATCGGCCCGCTTGATCTGGCGTTCTTCATCATGGCCAACTCGCGCGTGGCGCAGGCCGACGCGAGCCGGTGGCGGCGCCACTTCACGCTCATGCTCGACGCCTTGAGACCCCCGCCACCGGCCGGTTAGAGCCCTTCGGGGAAGTCGGTCATCGCGTTGAGCAGCGGCACCAACTGCTCCTCCTCGTAGTCGAGGTGCGCCTCCAGTTCGCGGGACAGCTGATCGAGCTCGGCGCCGACGTCGCCCTCGTCGGGGAGCTCGCGGATCCGCGCAAGCAGCCGCGCCACCACCTCGTGCTCGGCGCGCAGCCGGGCCAGCACCTCCACCAGTTCGGGATGCGCGTCCGCCAGGTGCGGGAACAGGACGCCGTCCTCGCCGGTGTGATGGGCGTGCAGCGCGTCGCAGAACGTCAGGCAGTGCTCCCGCAGGTCGGGCCGCGAGCCGGGTGTCCGCCGCAGCTCCGCGAGCTCTCGCCGGAAGCCGTCGTGCAGCTTCACCAGCTCGTCACCCATGGCGATGAGTCGTTCCTCGCTCATGTCACACCACCTCCTGGACAGTTTTTGTACGCGTATAGAAAGTAGCATGACAGGATGCCCGCACGTACTGGACGGCCGCCCAAGATCTCCCGGGCGGACATCGTGTCCGCAGCCCACCGGCTCATCGAGGCCGAAGGGACGGAGAGCCTGACGATGCGCAGGCTGGCCCGTGAGGTCGGCACCACGCCCATGGCCCTCTACCACCACGTGCACGACAAGGAGGAACTCCTCCTGCTGCTGCTCGACGACTACGCGGCGGCGATGCCCCGGCCCGAGCTCCCGGACGAGCCGGACGAGCGGATGGCCGCGGCGGCCATCGCCATGCACGACGCGCTGGTGGGCGTCCCGTGGATCGTGGACATCCTCAGGGCGGACGACCTGCTCTCGGTCAACGCGTTGTGGTATCCGGAGATGATCATCGACGCGGCCGTACGCGCCGGGCTGTCGCTGGAGCTGGCCGTGGCCGCGTACCGGATCATCTGGCACTACACGGCGGGGGAGATCACCGCGCGGGCGGCGGCGCTGCGCAGGCGGGAGGAGGGCAGGCCGACGTACCGGCGGCAGGTGTTCGCCGCGCTCGACGCCGAGGCGTTGCCGCGCCTCGCGGCGGTGGGCGGGCGGTGGGAGGAGCTCACCGCGCGCGACACCTACGGCGAGGGGCTGCGCGCTCTCGTGGCCGGGCTGCTGCTAAAAGGGTTGGCCACGGGACGGTCGTCCGTGAAACGGTCTGAGCCTGATGATCACATGGACTGAGGCGGGCGAAGAGTGTTCGGCGGCGTGGCGGTCCGCGCTGGAGGCGCCGCCACCGGCTCGGGTGGTGATCGCCGACGACCGGATGAAGGCCGACACCGCCTACCGCCTGGCTCGCGAGGGCACCGCCCTGCTGTGGCGCGGCGACTTCCAGAACGCCCGGCAGCTGCTCCAGGCGATGGGCCGCCGGTGCGAGCCGGCCGAGCCCGGCGCCACGTTCGACCGCTACCGCCAGGCCCAGGGCCGGCGGGCGCGGACGCTCGGCCTGCTGCTGATCCCGTACGACGAAGGCCACGTCATTCCGCTCACCCGCGCTCCCGACATACGGCAGGCGTGCGAGGAGGTCTACGGGCCGGCGGAAGGTCCGTACGTGGGGTCGTTGCGCGAGCTGCTCGGGCTGATCGGCGCGCACGAATGGCGCAAGAAGGGCGTCGAGATCCCGGCGCTGGGTGCCCGGATCCATCCGCATTACGGAGTGTTCTCCCCGATCCGTGGTGAATACATTGATCTGGTGGCCCAGGCGCCGCTGCCTGGCAAGCGGCTGGCCTTCGATCTCGGCACGGGCACCGGAGTTCTGGCCGCGGTGCTGGCCAGGCGGGGCGTCGAGCGGGTCGTGGCCACCGATCTCGACCGGCGCGCGGTGGTCTGCGCCCGCGACAACATGACCCGGCTGGGCCTGGCCGATCGGGTCGAGGTGGTGGCGGCGGACCTGTTCCCACCGGGGCGCGCGTCGCTCGTCGTGTGCAACCCGCCCTGGCTGCCCGCCGAGCCGTCGTCGCCGCTCGACCGGGCGGTGTACGACCCCGGTGGATGCATGCTCCGGGGCTTCCTCGACGGCCTGGCCGAGCATCTGGAGCCGGGCGGCGAAGGGTGGCTGGTGCTGTCGGACCTGGCCGAGCACCTTGGCCTGCGGTCCCGTGCCGACCTGATGGCGGCGTTCGACGGCGCGGGGGTGCGGGTCATGGACCGGCTCTACACCCGGCCGCGTCACCGGCGCGTGTCCGACGGCACCGACCCGCTGAGGGCCGCGCGGGCCGCCGAGGTGACGTCTCTGTGGCGGCTCGCCTGCTGAGGGTGTGGCTTTTGGCCGGTGTACTCCGGCTCGCACGGCTCAGAAGCTCGGCGCGTACGGGCATGAGCGCGGTGGCAGGTTAGCCAGCCCCTCTCCGCGGCAGAAGAGATACATGCACATTTCGGGGGTACAGACCGTTTTGCCCGATTACCGCTACGCGCAGGCGGAGATCACCGAGGCATTCTCCCGGCTGACCGAGGCCGACCTCGACCAGCTCGAACGCTTCCACGCAGCCACCGGCGTCCAGAGCCGGAACCTGGCCCTCCCACTGGACGACTACGCCAAGCTGGACTCGTTCGGCCGCGCCAACGACATCTACCTTGAGATCGCGCTCGACCTGAGCGAACGGGCACTTCGTGGTGCACTGGACAAGGCGGGCGTATCACCGCGGCGGGTGGATCACCTGGTCTTCTGCTCGACCACCGGCCTCGCCACGCCGTCCTTGGACGCGCGGCTGATCCAGCGCGTGGGGCTGCGGCCGGACGTCAAGCGGGTGCCGGTGTTCGGGCTGGGCTGCGCGGCGGGGGCCTCCGGCCTGTCGCGGCTGAACGACTACCTGCGCGGCTGGCCCGAACAGGTGGCGGCGCTGGTCTGCGTGGAGATGTGCTCGCTGACCACCCAGCGCGACGACACCTCGATCGCCAACCTGGTCGCCAGCGGCCTGTTCGGCGACGGCGCGGCGGCCGTGGTCGCGGTGGGACGCGGCCACGGGCCGGAGGTGGTGGCCACGCGCAGCAGGCTGTACTCGGGCACGGAGCACCTCATGGGCTGGCAGGTGAGCGAGCGGGGCTTTCGCCTCGTACTGGACGCCGAACTCACCGCCTTCGTGGAGAAGGTGCTCGCGGGCGACATCAGGGGCTTCCTCGCCGACAACGGACTCACCCCCGAACAGGTCGGCACCTGGATCTGCCACCCCGGCGGCCCGAAGGTGATCGACAAGATCGTGGAGCGGCTGGGCCTGGATCCGGCGGCTCTGGAGGTCACGTGGCGGTCACTGCGCGAACACGGGAACATGTCGTCGGTCTCGGTACTGCACGTCCTGCAGGAGACGCGCGGCCGTCCGGGCCAGCCGGCCGTGCTGCTGGCCCTCGGGCCCGGCTTCTCGGCCGAGTTGCTCCTGCTGCACTGGTGACCTCTTTGACTCCTTACACGAGCCTGATCGGGCTGATGGGTCCGTACACGCTGCTGATCGGGCTGGTCGTCGTCGAGCGGCTGGCCGAGCTGGGCGTGGCGCGCCGCAACCTGGCCTGGGCCAGATCGAAGGGCGGCATCGAGTACGGCCGGTGGCACTATCCCTTGATCGTCCTGGCCCATACCGGACTCCTGCTGGCCTGCCCGGCCGAGGTGTGGCTGCTCGACCGGCCCTTCATCCCGGCGCTCGGCTGGCCGATGCTCGCGATCGTCCTGCTGGCCCAGGGGCTGCGCTGGTCGTGCATCGCCCACCTGGGCAGGCAGTGGAACACCCGCGTCGTCGTGGTGCCAGGGATGCCGCTGGTCGGCGCCGGGCCGTACAGGTGGCTGCGTCATCCGAACTACGTGGCTGTGGTCGCGGAGGGGGTGGCGCTGCCGCTCGTCCACACCGCCTGGCTCACCGCGCTGGCGTTCACGCTGGTGAACGGGGTATTGCTGACGATTCGCATCCGGGTGGAGGAGGCGGCGCTGGTCGGCTGACCGGATCACGTGTTGATCGCGGTTTGCGCTCGCTTGCGTCACCGGCCCGGCCAGGCCATTTCCGGGAGCCGTCATACGGGCCGGAGGTGGTTGCGATGAAATTTCGTCCTTTGGCGATCAGCGTCGGAATTGCTGGACTCCTGGCACTGGCCGCTTGCGGCGGCGGTCCCGGGGGGAACAAGGGAGACTCCGGCCTTCGGGCGCCCGCTTCGTCCAGGGCCGCACCGTCGGCTTCGTCCAGGCCCGAACTCCCCGCGGATGCCAAGCCCGAGGCTCGGGCGAGCGCGTCCGCGAAGAACCAGAGCGCCGCTCCCGAGGAACAGAAGGACACGTCGGCGGAGCAGATCTCGACGTTCGCCTTGGACGTGGACACCGCTTCATACACCTATGCCCGCCGTACCCTCCAGGAAGGACGCTGGCCCGAACCGGGGCAGATCCGGCCGGAGGAGTTCGTCAACGCGTTCCGGCAGGACTACACGCAGCCGCGGGACGACGGGTTCACCGTGCACGTCGACGGCGCCATGATGCCGTCACGCAACCAGGCCGTCCTGCGCGTCGGCCTGCAGACGCGCGCCTCCGACGCGGCGGCGCGGCGCCCCGCCAACCTCACCTTCGTGATCGACGTGTCGGGGTCGATGGCTGAGCCCGGCCGGCTCGACCTGGTGAAGCAGTCCCTGGACACGCTGATCGACCAGCTCGCGCCGGGCGACCAGGTGTCGATCGTCTCCTTCAGCGACGAGGCCACGGTGCTGGCCTCGATGACGCCGCTGGCCGCCCGCACCGAGCTGCACGCGGCGGTCGACCAGCTGACCGTGGCCGGCAGCACCAACCTGGAGGCCGGGCTGGTCACCGGCTACGAGCAGGCGGCCAAGGCGTTCCGCCCCGCGGCCACCAACCGGGTCATCCTGCTCTCCGACGGCCTGGCCAACCAGGGCAGCACCGAGTGGCGTTCCATCCTGGACCGGGTCAAGGAGTACGCGGGCCGGCAGGTCACCCTGCTGACCGTCGGCGTCGGCCGCGACTACGGCGACCAGCTGATGGAACAGCTGGCGGACAACGGCGACGGCGCCGCCGTCTACGTCAGCACGCAGGAGGACGCGGACAAGGTCTTCGCCTCGCAGCTCCCGGCCACGATCGAGCTGCGGGCGCGCGACGCCAAGGCGCAGGTGGTCTTCAACCCCTCGGTGGTGGAGGGCTACCAGCTCATCGGGTACGAGAACCGCGCGCTGTCCACCGAGGAGTTCCGCGACGACAACCGGGACGGCGGCGAGATCGGCCCAGGGCACTCGGTCACGGCTCTCTACGCGGTACGGCTCAAGTCAGGCGCGACGGGGCAGCTGGCTCAGGCGACCGTACGCTGGCAGAACCCCGACACCAGAAACCCCGCCGAGACGAGCAAGTCGGTGGACGTGGGGGCGCTGACGGAGTCGGTATGGGAGAAGGCGCCGGTGCGGCTGCAGGTGGACGTGGTGGCGGCGGCTTTCGCGGTGTACATGCGGGACCGGGAGGCGTTCGGGCTGACCCTGCCGACGCTGGGGGAGCAGGCCAAGCGGCTGGCGGAGGCGGCGGAGGACCCGATGGTGACTGAGCTGGCGGGACTCATCGACAAGGCCCGCTCGGTGGGGTAGCCGCTAACCAGGCATTTTCCGGCTGGGCCGCTTCCTCGGGAGGCGGCCCAGCTGCTTGGGGCGGCTGCCTGAGGCTGGGAGTCGGATACACTTGGGGACGGTTCAAGGGGCTATGGCGCAGTTGGTAGCGCGCCTCCATGGCATGGAGGAGGTCTGGGGTTCGAATCCCCATAGCTCCACTCTCCCCGCACAAAGGTCTTCATTGGGGCGCTTCGCGCTCAAGGGCCTCAGGCGTTGCCTTTCAGTCGCGCCGTAGCCGCGACCCCCTGTAGGGCCTCCGCTTCGCTCCGGGCGTTCTTTTCCGAGCCCGCCCGTTACCCGATTCGGTGGTTGGCGAGTTGCCGCCCACCCTGCCCTCAAAGGGCTTCGCCTTTGGGGGCGCTTCGCGCCTGGGCTCAGGCGTTGCTTCCAGTCGCGCCGTAGCCGCGACCCCTGAAGGGCCTCCGCTTCGCTCCGGGCGCTTGATTTGGGCGTGGGCTTCGCCCACGCGGTTCCCGTTGACCGATCGGGCTATCTGAAGATCTCGGCTGCCGGAGAGATCATGAGGGCTAGCTGTTGAGGGTTGGTCAAGCCGAGTCAGCCTGGCCAGGATGGGCGCAGTTGCGATGTCGGACACGCCGAGAGCGAGAGAGCTCGGGACATCGACGTGTTGGCGGGGCTGAGCCTGGCAACGCATATTGGCGTCGCGTCATGATTCGGTCACGGAGAGTGGATGTTTCGAGATACGGTCGCACGCATGCGGGTCGGAATCTACGTGGACGGCTACAACCTCTACTACGGAGCGCGGGGCCTGTGTGGACGGGGCACGCCGGGCTGGCGCTGGCTCGACCTCCGAACCCTGGCAACCGATCTCGTTGGCCGGCGCACTGATTGGCAGGGCGCACACGTCGAGCGGCTCGTATACTGCACCGCCCGCATAGATGGCGCTGATAACCCGGATGGCCAGCGCGATCAAAGCGTCTACCTCAACACCCTGCGAGTTGGCCGCAGCGTCGACCACATTGAGTTCGGCTACTACGTCTCTCGGGTTAAGCATGCACCGCTGGCCGTACGGGATCGGATGGGTAGACCCGTGCTCGCCCGTTCGGCGTGGCCAATCCAGGTCTGTGGCTCCTCCGGCGCGCCGGTCCCGGATGCGAGCTTCATGGTCTCCTACGCCTACCGTGAGGAGAAGGGCTCGGACGTCAATGTCGCCTCGCACCTTCTCCTAGATGTCTTCACCGGCAGCATCGACGCGGCGGTGGTCATCTCCAATGACAGCGACCTGCGCTTTCCCATTGAACAGGCGCGGCAGCGCGTGCCGGTCGGGCTCGTCAACCCCAGCAGTAACTATCTCGCAGGTGCGCTGCGCGGACAGCCCTCGGAAGGCGTGGGGCGTCACTGGTGGTATCAATTGGTCGCAGGAGACCTGATGGGGTGCCAACTGCCCGTAACTGTCGGGGCCTACACTCGCCCTCCGGGCTGGTGACAGCGATCGCCGACATCTAGCGAAGGTCACCTGCTATGCTGGAAGCACATACCACCCGGCTCCTTGTGGGCCGGGTTTTCTCATGTCTGCAGGCGCAGCCGCACTCGATCGTCGCTGGTGAACGTACTTCGCAAGTCAAGCAGGCACGCCAGAACGCGTTGGGATCGGGTAAGGGCACCACCGCACTGTGCGCGCTGGACCCGTGCAACCCGCCGCCCTGCGGCGCTTCCGGCGTACTCCCGGTGTGTCGGCGCCGTCGGCGTAGAGCACCGGCGCGGGCGGCATGCGTCGCCAAGTGGCCGCCGGTTGTCGTCGCCCGTAGGCCCTGGATCTGGATCTGGAGAAGTGCTGCCAAAGACTTGCGGACCGAGTCATGCAGGGCCGCGTATGCGAGATACGGATCTGTGCGGGCAGGTGCTTCGGCGCTGACCAGGTGCTGCCGGGCGTTCGAGAGCATCCGCTCGGCGAGTTCGGCATCCGCGACGACCTGGGTGAATTCGCGTCGTTGGAGCATGCCGATGATCTTCGTCTCTCCCCCGTGCCCAACCCGTCATTCGCTGTCTCCCATGGGGATCGGTACGGGCACCTGCGGGCGGCTGTGCAGCTCGCGGATGAATCCGTCCTCGTTGGCTTCCCACCGGGTGCGAGTGGTGATCACCGTGTTGACCTCGCGTGCGAGCCTGGACCGTGCGCGGGCTGTGGCCTCCTGGAGATCATCGCGATCGGGTCGGCCGATGATGAGGAGGTCGATGTCGACCGGGGCGGGACCGGGCTCTCCGCGCATGCGTGCCGCCCACGAGCCGAAGACGGCGGCTTCCTCTATCCCGTTGAGGTGGGACAGCTCTTCGGCGAGGACTTGGGCCGGGCCCAGGGTGATGGTGACGAGGTCGCGCAGGGGCCCGAAGAAGGGGGCTGTCTGGTTGGCTCGGACCAGTTTGGTGCGTCCTACGTGACGCGAACTAAGGACGCCGGCTTGTTCGAGCCGGGACACCTCGCGGGCCATGGTGCCGCTATCGGTCCCGGCGGCCTCGGCCAGCTCACCGATGGAGTACTCCGCGTCGCCCACGTACGTGTGCGTCAGCACCGCGCATGTGATCCGAGAGCGGAAGATCGGGAAGATCGAGGGCGGTGGTTGCTGCATGCCTGGATCCTTCGTCAGGGGCATGCGTGACAGGATGATCACGCTCAGTATATTACTGTCAAAAAGCCAGGATATTCTGGCCATTTGACAGATTACCTGTTCGGGCGTCGGCCGGTGGGGAGTAGGAGGCCGGCCAGGGCGGCGACCAGGGCGCCGGTGGCGAGCACACCGAGGACAATGAGCAGCACCCGGCGGCGGCCGAACATGTCGCCGAGACGGCCCGCGATCGAGGTCGCGATGGCGGCGGCCAGCAGGTAGGCGGTCACGAGCCAGCTGATGTCCGCGGTCGAGGCCCTCAGGTCGGCGGCGATGGCCGGGAGGGCCGGGGCGACGAGCGACTGCAGCATCGCGAACACCACCCCGGCCAGCGCCAGGAAGCCGAAGACGAGCGCGGGCTTCGCGTGCGGGCGTGCTGGGCAGCCCGGGGGAGCGCCACGTCCGGCTCCTGGAATGTTGAGTCGCCACGCATCACGTCACCAGTTGACGGGCAGTTCGTGGACGCCGTAGATGCTCATGTCGTTCCTGAACCGGATGTCCTCGATCGGTTTCGCGAGCCGCAGCCCCGGAAGCCGGCGCAGCAGGGTGGGGAGAGCGATCTGGAGTTCGGCGCGGGCGAGGGTCTGGCCGATGCACTGGTGTACGCCGTACCCGAACGCCAGGTGCCCGCGCGCGGGCCGGTCGAGGTCCAGTGTCTCGGGCTCGGGGGTGAAGGCGGGGTCCCAGTTGCCGGCGGGCAGGTTCATGATCAGCCCCTCGCCCGCCTTGACCAGCGTGCCGCCGATCTCGACGTCCTCCTTGGCGATGCGAACGATCAGGCTGTGCACGATCGTGAGGTAGCGCAGGAGTTCCTCGACGGCGTTGGCGAGCACGGCCGGGTCGTCGGTGTCGCGGATCCTGGCGGCGGCCTCGGGGTTCTCCAGCAAGGCCACGGTGCCGAGAGCGATCATGTTGGCGGTGGTCTCGTGGCCGGCGTTGAGCAGGATGACCCCGTTCATCGCGGCGGTCTCCCGCCGTAGTTCGCCGGTCTGGACATGTTCGCGGATGACCCGGCTCATCAGGTCGTCGCCGGGTTCTTTCTCCTTGCGGGCGACCAGTTCCATCATGTACCCGAAGAACTCCCTGGAGGCCTTGGCCTTCACCTCCGGCGAGGTGTTCATGTTCATCAGCTTGCCGGTGATCGTTTGGAAGAAGCCGTGGTCAGCGTACGGGACCCCGAGCAGCAGGGAGATCACCAGAGAGGGGATCGGCAGCGCGTAGTCCTGGACCAGGTCGCCCGGCTGCCCCTTGGCCACCATCTTGTCGATGAACTCGTTCGCCATCGCCTCGATGTCCGGGCGCATCGCGTTGACCCGCTTGACGGTGAAGTCCTTGGTGAGCATGCGACGCAGCCGAGCGTGCTCGGGGTCGTCCATACGGGGGAACATCTCCGGGGCGTTCGGGCCGTCGTGTCTACCGTGGCCCTGCAGCACACCGAGAACTTCGGCGCTGACGGCCGGGTGAGCCATGGCGGTCTTGATGTCCTCGTACCGGCTCACAGCCCACACCGTGTGGCCGTCCCAGTTCACCTGCCGCAGACCCTCCTCCCGCCATCGCGCGTACTCGGCGGGCGGGTTGAACGGGCAGCGGGCGACGCGTTCGCCGGGGAAGATCGGCAGGTCGGTGGTGGTCATGGAAATCCCTTCTGTCAGGCGGCGATGGTGAGGGTCCGTCAGGCGGCGGTGGTGAGGGCGGTGGTCCACGGGGCGCGGGCCGCGATGAGAGCGCGCCACGCGCGCAGAACCTTGGGGGACATGTCGGCGGCGAGGACGCCGACGAGGCGATCGGCCTTGCGGTAGGCGACGAGGAGATGGTCGCTGTTGAGTACGAGTGCCTCGTCGTGGTCGCGGAGGTGGCCGTAGGCCTGGAACTTGGTGCCGTACTGGTCGGACCAGAAATACGGCACCGGGGCGAACGGCCGGGGTTCGCCGAGCAGGTTGCGGGCGACGGCCATGCCCTGCTCGGCGGCGTTGGTGCGATGCTCGACGCGCATGTGCGTACCGAACAGCGGGTTGTGCCAGCGGGCCACGTCACCGACCCCGTACACGCCGTCCGCGGCGGAGCTGTACTCGTCACACACGAGTCCGTTGTGGACGGACAGGCCGCTGCCGGTCAGCCACTCGGTGTTCGGCACGGAACCGATGGCCACCAGTACGTCATCAGCCGCCACTACCGTGCCATCAGCCAACCGCACCCCCACCATTGGTCCGCCACCGGTGCCGATCACGCCGGTGACCGAGACCTGGGTGCGGACCGTCACGTCGTGCTCGACGTGGAGGCGCGTCATGAGCTGACCGGCTTCCTCGCCGACGGCCAACGCCAGCGGCACCGGACCCGACTCCAGCAACGTCACCCGTACCCCGAGATCGCGCGCGGTGGCGGCGACCTCGGCGCCCACGAACCCCGCGCCGACGATCACCAGATGCCGCCCGGGCCGCAGCCGCTCCTTCAGCGCCAACGCGTCCGGCAGGGTACGCAGCGTGTGCACCCCGGCGAGACCATCGGTGCCGGGCAGGCGGCGGGCACGGACGCCGGTCGCCACAATCAGCGCGTCGTAGGGCAGGTGGGTGTCATCGGCGAGTGTCACCACCCGTCGGCCGGTGTCCACCCCGGTCGCCGCGACACCCAGCCGTAGCTCCAGGCCCAGCGCGTCAATGTCGGTCTCCGGGCGCAGAGCGAGCCGGTCCGGCGCCCACTGCCCGGTCAGCAGCTGCTTGGACAACGGCGGCCGATCATAGGGCAGCCGCGGTTCGTCGCCGACCAGCGTGATCACGCCCCCGAATCCGGCCCCGCGCAACGCCTCCGCCGCCGCCAGCCCACCGGCCGCCGCCCCGACGATCACGACCCGGTCCGGGGAGGCGTTCATGACTCCGCCAGGTGGATCGCCGTGGCCGGGCACACCATGGCCGATTGCCGGACCGCGTCGTGCAGCACCGGCCCTGGTGTCTCGTCCAGCAACACCACGATGCCGTCCTCCTCCCGCTGGTCGAACACCTCCGGCGCGAGCAGTACGCACTGACCAGCGGCAACGCACTTGTCGGCGGCAACACTCACCTTCATCGGATCTCCTCCTCACCTGTTGCTAACCGGCAGCTTCCTGCCATTTCACCTTCAAGGCGAAAGCTAGCACACAAATGGCAGCATGGTGCCGGTTGATAGGCTCTGGTGGTGGTCACCGAAACCGAGCGGCCCCTGAGGGCTGATGCCGTACGCAATCTCGAACGCATCGTGCGTGCCGCGCACGCGGCCTTCGCCGATGACGGCCCGGACGTGTCGCTCGAGGAGATCGCCCGCCGCGCGGGGGTGGGCATCAGGACGCTGTACCGGCACTTCCCGCACAAGGGTGACCTGGTCAGGGCGGTTCTCGATCAGAGTGTGGCCGAGAACCTCACACCGGCCATCGAACGAGCGCTCGACGATGAGAACCCGCTGCACGGTCTGACCACGTTGATCGAAACCGCCGTCGACATGGTGGCTCGTGAGATGAGCACTCTGGCCGCCGCGAAGAGCGCCGGCTCCCTCACTCCCGACCTGTCCGCCACGTTCTTTGAGGCGCTCACTCTGCTCGTACGACGGGCCCAGCAGGCCCGGCTCCTGCGCGCCGACCTCGTCCCGGACGACCTGCCAAGGATCATGGCCATGCTCACCAGCGTGCTCTGGACCATGGACCCCAAGACCGAGGGCTGGCGCCGCTACCTCGGCTTCCTTCTGGACGGGTTGTCGCCGGCCACGGCGAGCGTCCAGCCCGCGGCGGTTCCTGTGGTCAAGACGCCACGAACGGGCAACTGGGTCCTCTGACGACCCGGCTGCCCAACCAGCCGCCACTTCCTGTCAAAGCGCCGACGACCGATAGTCAACATCAGGGTTGATCTCAGGGTGAACCCTGATGCGCTCAGCTATAACTGTCAGCATGCTGCCAGTTCAGTTACCGCAGCTATCCGTCTGAGAGGTGCCGCTCGTGGCGTTGTCCAATGTGTTGGATTGGTGGCAGTCGTTGCCGGAGCCCGCCCTCATCGCCGGCGCGGGAGTGATCGCTCTCGGTGAGTCCGTCATCGGCATCGGGTTCTTCCTCCCGGGTCAGGCGGCGCTGATGATCGCCTCGGCCACCGTCGACTCGATACCCGAGTTCCTGATCCTGTGGGCAGTGGTGACGGTCGGCGCGGTCGCGGGCAACGTGATCGGGTTCGAGCTCGGCCGCCGCGTGGGCCCGGCACTGCGCGAGACCAAACTCGTCAAGAAACGCGGCGCGAAGGGCTGGGACAAGGCCACGGCCCTGCTCCGCAAGCACGGCCCCTGGGCCGTGTTCGGCGGCCGGCTCGTACCGATTGGGCTTGTGCAAAGCGTGGTGCCCGCCGTCGCCGGCGCGGCGCACATGCCGTACCGCACGTTCCTGCCCCCGATGGCGGCAGGCGCGGCCTGCTCGACGGCGCTGCCCCTGCTGATCGGCATCGGAGTCGCCGCAGGACTGAAGGACGCCAGCGGCATGGTTCTCGTCATCGTCGGTGTGTTGCTCGCGCTCGTCGCGGTCGTCGTGATCCGTAAGCGCCGCAGAGCGAAGACGACCACAACAGACACGTCGCCCCACGACTCGGATCGCGGCCCGGATCCCGAGCGCGAGCCGGCGCACAGGGCTTGACCATGAAGGGCCTTAGCTCCGGGCGGGGGCTCGGCCCGCCCGTTCCGGGCTCTCTCAGGTGGCGCCAAGCGCGAGACTGGCCCACACGATTTTCCCGCCGGCCGGGGGCCATCGGATGCCCCATCGTTGAGATAGCGATTCCACCAGGAAGAGGCCGCGGCCGCCTTCATCGTCGAGGGTTGCGTCATGACGCCGCGGCGGCTCCCGTTTGGGATCCCAGACTTCGATCACCAGTTCAGGGGTGAGCAGATAGAGGTACAAGCAGACGACCTCCATGCGGTCGTACAGCTCCGTGTAGCGTGCCTGCAACGGGATGATGTTGGTCACCCTGATCGCGTTCGTCACGATTTCGCTGACTATCAGCTCCGCGTCATCGACCACATGGGTCAGGTGCCATTTGTCCATCAAGGCTCGGGTGTGCATACGGGCTGTAGACACGGATGAAGCCATAGCAGGAAGTGGGATGCAGCTGACGAACTGGTCTTCGGCGGTCTTAGCCATATTGCCTCGCTGCTGCTCTGGCACGATTGGCGGCCGCTCCCCTTTATTGCTTCGCGCTGCCAATCGTGCGGCTCGTGGGGTCAGCGCTGCTGGCGGTGGGCGCCGATGGCGCGGAATTCGTCGGTTGGCTGTACCGCGACCTCCTCGACCTGCGTACGGCGACGTACTGGTACGACCGGGCGATCGAGTGGGCGCAGGAGGCCGACGACAGCTCCATGCAGGCATATGTGCTGCTTCGGAAATCTCAGCTGGCTTATGACCGACGGGATGCGCTGCGGGTGCTCACTCTGGCCGAGGCGGCGCAACGGACAACCACCCGGCTACCACTCAAGGTTTGCGCCGAGACCACGCTGCAAGAGGCGTTGGGCCTGGCGATGCTTGGTGAACCGCTGCGCATGGTCGAACAGAGGTTGGACGACGCCCGGCAGTTGCTCGCCCGCTCGACGGGCGACGAGGCCGACGCACTCGGCGGTGTCTTCAGCCAAGAGACCCTGCTGCTGCGCAGCACCGCGTGTTACACCGAGGCGGGCAAGCCCGCTCTGGCGGCCGAGATACTCGACGACATCATCTCTAGTGACACTCTGTCCGCGCGCGATGCTGGTTATTTCCGGGCGCGACGTGCAGCCGCCCTAGCCATGATCGGGGAGCCGGATGAGGCGGCCATCCTCGGGTCTGAAGCCGCGCGGGTCGCCCAGGCCACTCGCTCCGGGCGTACGACTACCGTCCTGGTGGACACGATGCGGATCTTGGAGCGCTGGAGCTCCCGGCCGCAGGTGCGGATGTTGCGGGATGCCTTGATCGAGGGGCGCACCGCCTAATCGCCAGCCCGCAGCCAACTGGCCACGGTCTCGATGACCGACGCCTGCCAGATTCGGCTCTGAGGGCGGAGGTACTGGGGATCGTCGTGGACGGCGAAGCCGTGCTGCGAGCCCTCGATTTCCACCAAGGTGCAGGCGGCGGTGAACTGCCCCACGGCAACGCGTGAGGACTCGATGGGCACCAAGGTGTCCTTGGTGCCGTGCACGATGAGCGTCGCCGCCTTGATCGCGCTGAGGATCGTATGCGGTTGCAACCAGAAGGCCTCGTTGAGGAGCGGGCGGCCGTGCTTCAGGCTCGGGGTGAAGGCGATGTATCCCTGTTCGGTGAGTTGCCGGGCGACGGTCTCGTCCAAGTAGTCGTCATGCCAATAGGGCCTTTTGTCGATGGTGCGCTTCTTGTAGTTGAACTGTGGGTTGAGCAGCACCAGCCGACTCACCTCATCGGGCCTATGGGCGGCGTAGTAGCCGCAGATCCCGCCGCCGAAGCTCGCACCGAGCAGGCTGAGCCGGGTCGCTCCGATCGCCTTGCGTACGTGAGCAAGCGCCACCCGGATGTCGTTGAGAATCGTCGCGAGAGTCAACTCCTCCTGGCGGCCCTCACTTTCCCCATGTCCGCGCAGGTCGAAGCGCAACGAGGCCAGGCCCGCCTCTCCCAGTCCGGCCGCCAACCGGGTGAAGAACCCGCCCTCCTCGCGGGTCACTCCGCCTCCGTGGACCAGGACGACCGCGGACTCGGCTGATTTGCCCGGCGTTACGAGCGTTGCGGCGAGACGCAGGCCGTCGAGGGTGCGAAGGGCGACGGACGTACTTTGGACCGGCATGGCGCTCCTGGCGGTAGCGGGAGAAGGCCATGGTCCCATCCAGGGGAAGCATGGTGCGAGGCTCTTCGAGCGCGACCCCACGCTCGACGTGCCCCGGCCTCAGCTGTCGCCGTACGACATCCTCCTGATGCTGCCGCGTTCCACTGAGCGGGACGGTCCAGTGGTCCACGACATATGTCCCATTACGCTGCTGGTGGCTGGCGAGTAGTGGACCGCCCGGCGATGTGGGAGCCGATGACGTGAGCGTGAGCACGCGACGGAACGAGCCCGGCGAAGTGGTCTACATCCTGGATGACGACGAGCAGTTGTGCTCCTCGCTGGCCTGGTTGCTGGGATCGGTGCACATCAATGCCGAGTGCTTCACCGAGGCCGCGTCCTTCCTGTCGGCGATCGATCCGGAACGGCCCGCCTGCCTCGTCCTGGACGTTCGCATGCCACATACGGGTGGCTTCCAGGTGCAGGAGATCCTCAATCGGATGGGTTCGTTACTGCCGATTGTGTTCGTGTCGGCCCACGGTGATGTCCGTATGTCCGTACGGGCCATGCAGCAGGGTGCCGTTGACTTTCTGGAGAAGCCGTACGACCCCCAGCACATGCTGGAGGTGGTACAAAACGCCCTGCACAAGGCGCGGGAGCTGCATGCCGAGCGCGCCGGGCAGCGCGCGCTGGAAGCCCGGCTCGCCGTGCTCACCCCGCGCGAGCTGGAGATTCTGCGGCTGGTCGTGGAGGGGGTGCCCAGCAAGAACATCGCCGGGCGCCTGGGCATCAGCGTGAAGACGGTGGACGTGCATCGGGCGCACATCCGCGAGAAGACCGCGGCGGAGACCCTGGGCGCCCTGGTCGCGGACGTGCTGCGATACGGCCTGCTCCTGTCTGCGAGCTGAGCCGGAGAAATGAGAGCTGAGCCGGAGGAAACCGCATGGCCGAAGCTGGAGGAAACCGCATGGCCGATCTCACGCTGGCCGACCTGGGCCGGCTCTTCCAGGCGCTGCGCTACTGCGTCCTCGTACACGACGCGGTGACCAAGGAGATCATCTGGGCCAACCCGGCCGCCTGCGACGTCCTCGGCTTCACCCTCGACGAGCTGAAGCCCTTGAAGGCGCCCGACATGAGCTCCAACGCCCGCCAGTACGCCCGCGAGATCGGCGTCGCGTGGTTGCAGCGGGCCGCCGACCACGGCACCGCCACCATCGAGTGGAGCTATCGGTCCAAGGCGAGCGAGGACATTCTCACCGAGGCCGTCGCCATCCGCGTGGACCTCGCGTCCGGCCCTGTGGTGATGGTGCAGTTCCGCGACATCGCGGAGGAGAAGGCCACGCGGATGGATCTGTCCCGCACGGAGGGGCGGCTGCAGACGTTCCTCCGCAATCTGGACGAGGGCATCGTGGTTCTCGACGACGACGCGCGGGTGCTGTTCGCCAGCGAATCGGCGGGTTCCCTGTTGCGGGTCGACGCCGGGCGGCTCGCCGGGGACGATTTCACCCGGTTCTGCGACCGCGAGTCGGCCACGAGGCTGCGCGAGGTGCTGGATACGACACCGCGGGGCGGGGCGCCGAGGGACGGCCGTTACCGGTTGCGCGCGACGAACGGCGAGGAACGCTGGCTCTCGGTCCGGTGCCAGTACATCGACATCGAGGGCGACCTGCGAGGGTGCCTTCTGCTCTTCCACGACATCACCGACCAGGTACGCGCGGAGGAGGAGCACCGCCGGGACGCGCAACATCTCAACCACCTCGCCCGCTTCAACGCCATGGGCGACATGGCGATGGCCATCGCCCACGAGGTCAGCCAGCCGATCGCCGCCGCGCACAACTTCGTGGCGGGCGTGCGCGGCCGACTCGCGGGGAACGGCGTTGACGCCGCGTCGCTGGACTGGGGGCTGGACAACGCGACCGCGCAGATCGACCGGGCGGCGCAGATCATGGCCAGCCTGCGCCGGTACGTCGTCGGCCTCGAACAGTCGGAACAACTCGCCGACCTGAACGAGATCGTCGCCGACTGCGCTCATCTCATCGACGTGCGGGCCCAGCAGAACGCGGTCGCACTGGAATGGGAGTCAGCGGTGGAACCGCTTGTCGTGCGCTGCGAGAAAGTCCTTATCGGGCAGGTCGTGATGAACCTCACCTTCAACGCGATCGACGAAATGGCCCGCTGGCCCGCGGAGCGGCGCGTCGTGACGATCGCGACCCGCCGCGACGACGCGTTCGGCGAGATCGAGGTGCGCGACCGGGGACAGGGCTTGGCGGCCTTCCCCCACGGCCGGATCTTCGACGGCGCGTTCACCTCGAAGCGGAACGGAAACGGCATCGGTCTCGCCCTCAGCCGCCGCATCGTCACACGTCACGGCGGCACCGTCCACGCGGCTGAGAACACGCCCCAGGGCGCGGTGTTCGCTCTTCGGCTGCCCCTGCTCGACGAAGTGCCGCCGCTGCGCCGCTGACGTCCAGCTGGCCGAAGTGCTCCCTGGCTCGCTTCACGCTCTCGAAGGCGGCGGCTTTGTCGGTCACGTCGAGCGGAAGTCCCGCGGTCATGTGACCTACACCACCGACCAATGGGTGTCACACAGCGGTGAGGGCCGGCGTCTTGTGCCTGGAGCGCAGGAAGCGCCGCAAGGAGGCGTATGCCGGCCTCTGGCTGCCCGAGCAGAGCCACTGCTCACCGTGCCGGACATGGCCGAGGAGCGCAGAACACATCTCATGGGAGGTCTTTCATGACGAACAGCGTTGCCGGCGAACTCGCCGGCCTGGAGCTGCCGGTCGAGCGTGGCTGTCCGTTCGCCCCGCCCGCCGCCTACGAGCAACTGCGCGAGCAGGCGCCGGTCAGCAAGATCCGCATGACCAGCGGTGGCGAGGCGTGGTGGGTGTCCGAGCATGAGGAGGCCCGTGCCATCCTCGCCGACCCCCGCTTCTCCTCCGACAAGCGCAAGGACGGCTGGCCGCTCTTCACCCTCGATGCGGCGACCCTGCAGCAGTTGCGCAGCCAGCCGCCGTTGATGCTCGGCATGGACGGCGCGGAACACTGCGCGGCCCGCCGCTCGGTGATCGGCGAGTTCACCGTGAGGCGCCTGGCCGCGCTACGCCCGCGGATCCAGGACATCGTCGACCACTTCATCGACGACATGCTCGCCGCCGACCAGCACCCGGTCGACCTGGTGCAGGCGCTGTCCCTGCCGGTGCCCTCGCTGGTGATCTGCGAACTGCTCGGCGTCCCGTACGCCGACCACGACTTCTTCCAAACCCGCACCACCGCGTTGGTGCGCCGGGGCTCGGTGGAAGACCGCCAGCGAGCCTTCGCCGAACTGCGCGCCTACATCGACGACCTGGTCACCCGCAAGGAGTCCGAGCCCGGCGACGATCTGTTCGGCCGGCAGATCGCCCGGCAACGCCAGGAGGGCACCGCCGACCACGCGGGCCTGGTGAGCCTGGCCTTCCTGCTGCTGACCGCCGGACACGAGACCACGGCGAACATGATCTCGCTCGGCGTGGTCGGGCTGCTCACCCACCCGGAGCAACTGGCTCTGATCACGAACGACCCGGACAAGACGCCCATGGCCGTGGAGGAACTGCTGCGCTACTTCACCATCGCCGACGGGGTCACCTCCCGGCTGGCCACCGAAGACGTGGAGATCGGCGGGGTGAGCATCAAGGCCGGCGAGGGCGTCATCGTCTCGGGCCTGTCGGCCAACTGGGACCCGGCGGTGTTCGAGAACCCGGCCGAACTGGACGTCGAGCGCGGGGCTCGCCACCACGTCGCCTTCGGGTTCGGCCCGCACCAGTGCCTTGGCCAGAACCTGGCCCGGATGGAACTGCAGATCGTCTTCGACACGCTGTTCCGCCGCATCCCCACCCTGCGGTTCGCCGCAGGGGTCGAGGACCTGCCGTTCAAGAGGGACGCCGTCATCTACGGCGTTCACGAGCTCCCGGTCACCTGGTGAGGATGACAATGATGCGGATCAAAGCGGACACCGGCCTCTGCGTCGGCTCCGGCCAGTGCGTCCTGGCCGAGCCGGCCGTATTCGACCAAGACGACGACGGCATCGTGGCCCTGCTGACCGACCACCCCGACGACGAAACTGCGGTACAGGCGCGCGAAGCCGTCATCCTGTGCTCGTCCCGAGCCCTGTCCATCCTGCAGGAGTAAGCACAATCCGGGTGGGAGGTCAGGGCAGGCCGCCGGGGGTGACCAAGGAGCGTCGGCGGGCCGCTGTCCTACGATGCCGCCCGCCACGAGACCTACTGCGCCGACGCCGGGCCGCGGTCGGTGTCGGGTCACCACTGGGTGATGAGCGGCGTGTCCGGTTCGTGCTGCCGCCAGGCTTCGGTTAGGCGGGCGAGGCGGGTGGGGGCGGCGATGCCGCGCACGGTTGCGATCTTGCCGTTGGTGATGTCGAACGTCACGGTGCCGACGACCTGGTCGCCGACCACGACGAGGATGGCGGGGGCGCCGTTGACGAGCGCGTAGTGGATGGCCGGCGTGCCGCCGGCGAATCGCCGTTTCGCGGGTGTGGGTTTGAAGCCGGCCCGTGCGACGGCGGCGATGCGCTGCGGAGTGTCGTACTGCAGCAGCCTCGCGGTCAGGCCGGCGCCGTCGGAGACCGCGATCGCGTCGTCGGTGAGCAGCGCCACCAGCCGTTCGGTGCGGCCCGAGGAGGCAGCGGCGAGGAATTCCTCGACGATCCTGCGGGCGGATACCTGGTCGACTTCGACGCCGCCGCCGCGGCGGCGCGCGGCGGTGATGCGGCGCCGGGCCCGGTGGAGGTGCTGCTGGCTTGCGGGCTCGGTGATGTCGAGGATCTCGGCGATCTCGGCGTGGCTGTAGGAGAACACTTCACGCAGGAGGTAGACGGCCCGCTCGAAGGGTGACAGGCGCTCCATGAGAGTCAGTACGGCCAGGGAGACCGATTCGCGCTGCTCGAAAGTGTCGGCCGGACCGAGCATCGGGTCGCCGTCGAGGAGTGGTTCGGGCAGCCAGGCGCCGACGGTGCGTTCGCGGCGGGCTTGTGCCGAGCGGAGCCGGTCGAGGCACAGGTTGGTGACGACCTTGGTCAGCCATGCTTCCGGCACCTTGATCCGCTGCCGGTCGGCGGCCTGCCAGTGCAGGAACGCGTCCTGCACGGCGTCTTCGGCGTCGGCGGCGGAGCCCAGCAGCCGGTACGCCAGCGAGGCCAGCCGGTTCCGGCTGGCCTCGAACCGGCTGGTGTCGAAGCGATCAGTGGCGCTGCTGTCCACGCGGACCACCCTAGGCGGCTACGCGAACTCCCGCCTTCGCCCCGCCTGCCCAGGGTGTCCAGGCGTGCCCGCGAAGACGTCGGCGAGCTTCCGGGTCTCGATCTCGTGGCCGGCCGCGAACTGGT
The DNA here is from genome assembly GCF_040680095.1 of Nonomuraea sp. NPDC052129. NCBI lineage: Bacteria > Bacillati > Actinomycetota > Actinomycetes > Streptosporangiales > Streptosporangiaceae > Nonomuraea > Nonomuraea sp. NPDC052129. The sequence continues at coordinate 116,518 of NZ_JBFAVX010000007.1, forward strand.
GCAGCCGCAGCCGCTGGACGAAGTCCGGCTCAGCGTTGACCACGGTGATCTCGGTGTCCGCGGGGGACAGGCGGCGGGCCAGGTTCCCGGCCGCGTAGGCCCCGGCATAGCCGGCGCCGAGGACGACGATGCGGTGCTTCATGTGTTGCTCCTGTCGGTTCGCTTGTGCCTCTTGAGCGAGACAGCGCCCCGGTTCCTGACAGGACTTGAGTGTGATGTGGGTCATATATTGATCGGGGTGCCGCCCGGCGGCAGCCTCCCCTGCGGCGCTGGATGGAACGCCCCGCGCGTGGACTAAGGAAATCCCCTAGGGCGTCCAACCAATTCCCAATTGTCGGCCGATCTCGGCGCGCATAGCGTGAGATCACTGCGGAAGGCCCTGCTGACCGGCAATGCGAGGAGAAATTACCATGGCGCGGACGTTGGATTCCCCGGCCTCTGCCGGTCCACATTCGGCGAAAGAACTCGCCTTTGACGAGGTCCTGGTCAAAGTGGCCGAACGGCGAGCGGAATTCGATGAGAAACGCCACGTTCCTGGCGACATCATCGCCGAGTTCAAGCGCGCGGGAATCTACCGGGCGAGCACCCCCAGGCGCTTCGGCGGCGACGCGCTGCCGCCGGCCGACTTTCTCGCCCGTATCGAGCGGATCTCGATGATCGACGGCTCGGCGGGGTGGGTCGCCAGCTTCGGGTCCGCGCTGGTCTACCTGGCCGCGCTGCCGCTGGAGACGCAGGCCGAGCTGTACGCCGATGGGCCGGACGTCGTCTTCGCGGGCGGCCTGTTCCCGGTGCAGCCCGCCGCCATCGTCGAGGGCGGGTATCAGGTCTCGGGCCGCTGGAAGTTCGCCAGCGGCTGCATGGGCGCCGACATCCTCGGCGTGGGCATCACCGCGGGCGAGCAGCAGGCCGGCCGTCCCCTGACGGCCCTGCTGCGCCCCGGACAGGTGGAGATCGTCGACAACTGGGACGTCATCGGACTGCGCGGCACCGGCAGCCACGACCTCAAGGTCGACGGCGTCGTCGTCCCCCCTGAGTGGACGTTCGTGCGCGGGGGCCGATCGACCGTGGACGAGCCGTTGTACCGCTACCCGACCGTCCCGTACGCGTCCCAGGTGCTCGCGGTCGTCGGCCTCGGCGTCGCCCGCGCCGCCCTCGACCACGTCATCCGCAATGGCGGCCGCGGCGGCTACACAGGCGCCCCGAAGCCGGCCGATCGCGCCACCTACCGCATCTCGGTCGGCAGGGCGGAGGCCGACCTGCGATCCGCGCGCGCCTTCTTCTACGAGATCACCCACGAGGTGTACGAGACAGTTCTGGCCGGCGACCCGGCTACCGCGAACCAGGCCAGCCTGCTACGCCTGGCCTCCGCCCACCTGGCCAGAACCTCCTTCGAGGTCGTGCGTACGGCCTATCAACTGAGCGGCATCCCGGCCATCGCCGACGGCAGCCCGATGCAGCGCTACCTGCGCGACGCCTCGGTGGTCCCGCAGCACGCCTTCCTCCAGGAAGGCATGTACGACGGCGCCGGCGCGGTCCTCATGGGCGTACCGCCCTTTCCCGGCTATCTCTAAGGAATCCTCATGGCCCAGCCCACCACCCCGGAAAGCCTGCGGGTGCTCTTCTGCATCGGCGTCAACCAGAACTTCTTCGACCTGCCGACCGGACAGGCCGGCCCGGTCTGGGATGGCTTCGTCAGCATGCTGAGGCAATTGTCGGAGCTGCCTGGTGTGACCGTTCTCGGCACCTTCGATGACGATCGGCACATGGTCGGTCCGTCCGCGTCCTGGCCCTGGACCTCCTACGTTCTGGCCGACGTGCCCGAGCAGGCGACGGTCGCCGCGGCCTGCAACCTGTTCCGTACCGTGCAGGTCGGCGAGCACGGCCTCTGGCGGTACATGAAGATCGAGGCGCGTCTCGGCCGCCCGCTGCCCGTTCCCTCCGACGTCGTCGAGTGGGACGCGCGATGACCGGGAAGATCGGCCGCTTCGGCGGTGGCCAGGACAGTGCGACGGCGTCGGGACGGCTGGTGTGAGCTCTCCTCGTGTGGCGCTGGTGACGGGAGCGGCGCGCGGTTTGGGCGCGTGCATCGCGGCCCGTATGCACGGCGACGGATACCGCGTGGCGGTGACCGATCTCGACCAGCGTTCGGCGGCCAAGATCGCGGCCACGCTCTCCCCGGACGAAGGGTCGGCGATCGGGCTCGGCCTGGACGTACGCGACAAGAACGCCTTCGTACGGGCGCGCGACGCTCTCGTCGAGCGCTGGGGTGCGATCCACGTCCTGGTCAACAATGCCGGATTCTCCAAGGTCGAGCCGCTCATGGACATCGAGCCGGACGGCTTCTCCTCGGTGGTCGCCGCCAACCTCGACGGGACATTTTTCGGCTGCCAGGTCCTCGGCGCCTACTTCGCCGAGCGTGGCCATGGACGCATCGTCAACATCGCCTCGCTCGCCGGGCAGAACGGCGGCACCGCGACGGGCGCGCACTACGCGGCGGCCAAGGGCGGCGTGGCCACGCTCACCAAGGTGTTCGCCCGCGAGCTGGCCCCGCGCGGCGTGACGGTGAACGCCGTCTCGCCGGGCATCCTCGACCTGCCCGTGGTCCGCGAGAGCGTCGCCCCGGACAAGCTCGCGCGGATCGAGGCGACGATCCCGGTCGGGCGGCTCGGCCGCCCCGAGTTCATCGCCGACATGGTGGCGCTGCTGGCCTCCGAGCGGGCGGACACGGTCACCGGCGCGTGCTGGGACGCCAACGGCGGCCTCTACATGCGCTGACTCACCCGAATGGGATGCCAACAGCGGGCCTGTACATGCGCTGACCCACCACATGCGCGGACTCATCCGAAGACGGAAGACGGAAGACGGAAGACGAAGGCGGAGAGGAGCAAAGCCGTGACCGTCAGAGAACCCGATCAGACCCCCTCGCAGGCCGACTTCCGGGAGGCGATGGCGCATCTGCCCGCGGCCGTCAACATCATGACGACCGACGGTCCGAACGGCCGCTGCGGCATCACGGTCAGCGCGGTCTGCTCGGTGACCGACGACCCGCCGACCATCCTGGTCTGCCTCAACCGCAGCAGCGCCATGCACGACGTGTTCTGGGCCAACGGCCGGGTCTGCGTGAACGTTCTGGGCGGTGACCAGCAGGACTTGGCGCTGCACTTCGCCGGAGCGACGGAGGTCTCCATGGCCGAACGGTTCACCTGGAACGTCTGGGATCGCGGACAGCGCGTGCCGGTGCTCAAGGACGCGTTAGTGGCCGTCATCGGCGTGGTGAAGGACTGCAAGCCGATGGGGTCGCACAGCGTGCTGTTCGTGGAGATCGAGCAGGTCCGTACCCGGAAGGGCGGCCCGAGTCTCGTCTACTTCAACCGGAGCTTCCATCGCCTGGACTCCGTCTCGCCGATGGCCTGCTGAGGGATCGCGCCCCGGCGTCGGGAGCTACCTAGCGCTTGGGCGATTGATGGTGTAATGATGTAATCATGGAAACTCTCTTTGAGCACGCAGGCGGCCAAGAAGGGCTCCACAGGTTCATCGACATCTTCTATGGAAGTGTCTTGTCCGACCCGCTGCTCCAGCCATTGTTCGGCGAAGGACTTCCCCATCACGTGACACATCTGACGGCTTTCACGGCCGAGACCTTCGGCGGTCCCGACACATTCTCCAGGGAAATGGGTGGATTTTCCAGGCTGATCGACGCGCACCGTGGGCTGGGGATCAGCGAGGCGCAGCGGCAGCGGTTCGTCGAGCTGTACATGGCGGCCGCCGATCAGGCCGGACTCCCGGAAGACGCGCCTTTCCGGGAGGCGTTGCGGTCGCATGTGGAGTTCGGGTCGAAGGTGGCGATGCAGAACTCCCATGCCGAAACCGACGACCAACTCCACCCGCTCCGAGAGGTGCCGCAGTGGGGATGGTCCGAGCCGGGCTAGTTTCCCCGCCACGTCAATCGGAGCTCCCGGCACTTCCCGCCCAGGGCCCTCGCCCGGGCGGGAAGTTCCGGGAGCCCTACTTGTGCTGCAACAGCAGGGTGAACAGCACGTTGGTGGTCGTACTGAGCGCGAACATGGTCACCGCGACGATCAGGTCATCGCGCTTCCGTGACAGCAGCCCGCCCTGCGAGCCCTCCGGAACGTTGACGATGACCGCCTGAGTCAGGCCGGCGCCGAGCCGTTTCCACAGGTACTTGAAGCCCAGGCCGAGGACCAGCGGGACCATCGTGACCGGGAGCAGACTCCACCACACCGGGCCCGAGAACGAGCCGAGGAAGCGGCCCGCGATGGCCGCGCCGACGATGGCCGCGAGGGTGCCGACGGCCAGGCCGGGGATATGGGCGAACTGTGCCCAGGTCCGCTTCTTCTCGTTGCAGATCTCCCTGATCCTGGCCGCGTCGTTCGCCGTCTCGTCCACTCGGTAGCGGAGCAGCAGAGCCGTCCCCGAGGAGAGGGTCAACTCCATGATCTTGTCGCTGTTCACGGGGTCGCGCCGGACCATTCGCACCATCTTCAGCGTCGGGGTCATCTTCGAGCCGAGGTCGGCGATGTCCGCTGACGAGTCGGACTCGTACACGAGGTAGTTGCTGTCGGTCCAGATGCTGAAATAGACGCCGGTCTGCTCGAATATCTTGGCGAGCTGCGTCAACTGCTCGCGGTGGAGCTTTGTCGGCCCGAGATTCTCTTTCCTTGGTGTCCCAAGGCATCGGGGGGTGATGGCCACTAGGCTGCCTTTCGATCTTCGTAGTGGTACTGACTGGCTGTTCGGGCCCCAGGCGCCAACTCCGAAGCGGCCGAGCTGGTTAGCGCGCCTGTCTCATTCTTCTGTCGATCGCCTGCACATGCGAACAAAATGGACATCAAGGCAATGTGTGCATAGTTCGCCCATGTGCTTATAAAGCGTAACTCGGGGCGGTTTAATGAACCGTCACCTGATCCTAGCTGAAGATCGCAAGAGTATTGCGTGTTCTCTTCGCGTTTGCCAAAGGACGAGGTAGGTGGGTGGTTATGTCCTTGGGAATGCCGGGAGTGCCGAGTGTGACATGGACGGTGGCGGTGAGATTTATTCACGTTGGTGTTCGGGAAGGCCCTTTCCCGAATCCTTTGTGGCGGAAGATGGGCCTTTGGCTCAGGGCTTGGGGTGTTGATCGGCAGGCACTCCGCCGTGCTGGAGGGGCGACAGAAAATTGCGGAGCGCGAAAACTTGCTGAGTCGGCAAAATTCTGTAGTCTGGGGGCATGACCGGGCTACGCGAACGAAAGAAGCAGGCGACCCGCGACGCTCTGATGGCCGCCGCGCTCCAGCTCGCCATGGAGCGCGGCCTGGACAACGTGCGGGTCGAGGACATCGCCGAGGCGGCGGGGGTGTCGCCGCGGACGTTCAACAACTACTTCTCCAGCAAGTGGGAGGCCCTCGCCGCCCGCCACGTCGACCGGACCAGGCACTCGGCACAGGTGCTGCGCGACAGGCCGCCGGGCGAGCCGCTGTGGGAGGCGGTGACGCGGGCCATGCTGGCGCCGTGGGAGAACGCGGAGCGGACCACGCAGGCGCCCAGCCCCGAGATGCGGGCCGCCCTGCGGCTGCTGACCAGCGCGCCCGCCATGGAGGGTGAGTCGCTGCGGGTGCTCTTCTCCGCCGACGCCGAGCTGGCCGCGGCCGTCGCCGAGCGCACCGGCACCGACCACGAACGCGACCTCTACCCGCAGCTGGTCGCCACGGCGGTGATCACGGCCACGCAGACCGCCGTCCGCCACTGGCTGCTCGTCGAGCCCGCAGTGCCGCTCCTCCCCCTGATCGAAGAGGCGATGCGACAACTCGCCACCGGCCTGCCCGACCCAACCGCGTAAGGAGAGCCCCAATGACCGCAGACGTCGTCATCGCCGGTGGTGGCCCCAACGGGCTGATGCTGGCCAGTGAGCTGGCCCTGGCCGGAGTCCGGCCGATCGTGCTGGAGCGGCTGCCGGAGCGGAGCCAGGCGCCCAAGGCCAACGGCATCGTCGGGCAGGTCGTCAGGCTGCTCGACCAGCGTGGCCTCTACCGGCGCTTTCTGGATGTCGCCGAGCCGCCGCGGCCGATCCCGATGTTCCTGTTCGGCGCGCTGCCGCTCGACCTGGCCGAGATCGAGGGCAACACGCTGTACGCCATGGGCATCAAGCAGGCCCGCCTGGAGGAGCTGTTCGAGGATCGGGCCCGCGAGCTGGGCGTGGAGATCAGACGGGGGCGGGAGCTGACCTCGTTCACCCAGGACGAGGCGGGCGTGACGCTCAGACTGGATGGCGGCGAGCAACTGCGCACCCGCTACCTGGTCGGCTGCGACGGAGCCCACAGCACGGTCAGGAAGCAGGCCGGCATCGGCTTCCCCGGTGTGAACGCCTTCTCCGTCATCTCGCGGGCCGCCCACGTCGTCCTACCTGAGGCGACGATCCGGATGGACCGGGCCGAGCTGGAGCTGCCCGGCGTGGGCACGACCGCACTCTACGCCTGGCACCGCACCGAGCGCGGCGCGTACGCCCTGCTGCCCGTGAGCCCCGAGGTCCTGACGATCAGCTGCGTCGAGTGGGACAGCGACGATCCCGGTGAGGACGTCGAGATGACGCTCGGCGAGCTGCGCGAGAGCCTGTCCAGAGTGCTGGGCGTCGACATCGCGCTGGCCACCCCGCCCGGTCCGGGGCCGCACCTGCTGCGCCGCCTCAGCGGGCGCAACACCCGGATGGCCGACCGCTTCCGGGCGGGCCGGGTGCTGCTGGCCGGGGACGCCGCCCACGTGCACTCCGCGGTCGGGGCGCCTGGGCTGAACCTGGGTCTCCAGGACGCGGCCAACCTCGGCTGGAAGCTGGCGGCCACGATACGCGGCACGGCGCCGCCCGGCCTGCTCGACAGCTACGACCGGGAGCGCCGGCTGGCCGCCGAGCGGGTCACCATGCACAGCAAGGCTCAGCTCGCGCTCATGTCGCCGGGGCCGGAGGTGACGGCGCTGCGCGAGGTGTTCGGCGAGTTGCTCCACGACAAGAGCGCACGTGGCCGGATATCTGCTCTCATGTCGGGCGCGGATGTCGTCTATCCCATGGCCGCCCCGGCACATCCGCTGACCGGCCACTTCGTACCCGACCTGGAGCTGGAGCCGGTGCCTCTCGCCACGCTCATGCGGGAGGGGCGGCCGCTGCTGCTCGACCTCGCGGGCAGCGTTCGGAAGGACGTGTGGGACGGCCGGATCGACGTGGTCACGGCCACGTGCGTGGCGCCGCCCGCCGATGCGTTGCTGATCCGCCCGGACGGGTACGTGGCCTGGGCGGGCACCCCGGACGACTCGCTGGACGAGGCTGTCAGAACCTGGTTCGGCTAACCTGATCCCGGACTCTGAGGAGGGCTCATGCCGGAGAACCTGATCTTTCGCCTGCCGCCGACGTTCGAGACGGTCGAGGAGGAACGGCGCCATCGCAAGGAGCGGCTCGCCGCCGCGCTGCGTATCTTCGGCAAGCTGGGCTTCGAGGAGGGCGTCGCGGGGCACATCACAGCCCGCGACCCCGAGCTGACCGACCATTTCTGGGTCAACCCGTTCGGCATGTCGTTCAAGCACGTGCGCGTGAGCGACCTGATCCTCGTCAACCACGAGGGCAAGGTGGTCGAGGGCCGCTACCCCGTCAACGAGGCGGCCTTCGCGATCCACTCGCAGGTGCACCAGGCGCGGCCCGGCGTGGTGGCGGCCGCGCACAGCCACTCGGTCTACGGGCGCGCGCTGTCGGCGCTCGGACGGGTCATCGAGCCGATCACGCAGGACGCCTGCGCCTTCTATGAGGACGTCTCGCTCTTCGACGACTACACGGGCGTGGTGACGGACCTGGAGGAGGGCAAGCGCATCGCCGCCGCGCTGGGCGGCAACAAAGCCGTCGTGCTGCGCAACCACGGGCTGCTGACGGTGGGTGAAACCGTGGACGCGGCGGCGTGGTGGTTCATCACGATGGAACGCTCGGCGCAGGTGCAGCTCGTCGCGCAGGCGGCCGGGCAGGTGGTGCCCATCTCGCCGGACAACGCGGCCCTGACCCACCAGCAGATCGGCAACGACCTGGTCGGCTGGATCAACTACCAGCCCCTCCACGACCAGATCACCCGCGAGCAACCGGACCTGTTCGACTGACCCGCTTTTTGCGGTCCGGACAAACCCTTCCATCCGTTACGGCAAGCCGCACCCACCGCCACCCGCCGCACGTGGCTGAGGGCCTCCAGGAAAACGCCCGCTGATCCCGCACAGGGCCGGGCGCCGATACGTGCGTCTTGTTGGCTGTGGCTTCCGTTGCGGGCAGCCGTCTCGGCCTCTGTGACGGTCCGTGGTGGCTGGGGTCCTTGGGGAGATACCCCCTTCGGGGGATGGGGAAGAACGCGTCCGTGGTGGCTGGGGCCCAATGAAGGGGCCCAGAACGGGCGCCGCCCTAGCGGCGGAAAGTGTGGCGATAGGTCAGTGGGGCGACGCCGACTGCGGCGTGGAGGTGTTGGCGGAGGGAGACCGTGGTGGTGAAGCCCGCCCGGCGGGCTACCTCCTCCACTCCCGCGTCCGTTGTCTCCAAGAGGTGTCTGGCGTGGTCGACTCGTTGCTTGGTCAGCCAGCGTGACGGGCTCAGGCCGGTCTCCTCGCGGAAGCGTCTGGTGAAGGTGCGGACGCTCATCTTCGCGTGCCCGGCCAGGGCGTCCAGGTCGAGTGGCTCGTCCAGGTGGGAGAGCATCCATGTGCGGGTCGGGGCGGTGCTGGTGCCCGTCGGGTCGGGGAAGGGGCGGTCGATGTACTGGGCTTGGCCGCCGTCGCGCCAGGGAGGCATGACGCAGCGGCGGGCCGCCCGATTGGCCACCTCGGTGCCGTAGTCGCGTCTGATCACGTGGAGGCAGAGGTCCAGTCCGGCCGCCACGCCCGCCGAGGTGAGAACGTCGCCGTCGTCGATGAACAGCACCGAGGGATCCAGGTCGACCTTGGGGAACAGTTCGGCGAAGTGGGCGGCCTCGCGCCAGTGCGTGGTGGCGGGGCGGCCGTCCAGCAGGCCCGCGGCGGCCAGGACGAACGCCCCCGTACAGATCGACATGATCCGCTTGTGGCCGTGCAGGGCGTCGCGCAGGTAGGGCTGGATCGTGCCGTCCTTCATCGTGCGGCCCGCGTGGATGCCGGGGACCAGGACCGTGTCGGCCGTGTCCAGGACGTCCAGGTCGTGGTCGGGCAGGACGCTGTATCCGGCCGAGCAGCGCACGGGCCGGCGGCCGGGGGAGCAGGTGACGACCTCGTAGAGCTTCTCGCCGGTCGCTGACTCCGCCGACCAGAAGACCTGGCCGGGAACGCCCAGGTCGAGAGGGGCGAAGTGGTCGAGAACGAGGACCGCGACGCGATGGGCCATGGCCGAATTCTTTCACATATTGGCTATCCGGCCACTCGCGGCCATAGGTGCGGATAAATCAGGATTAGCGGATGACCATAAGCACCACCACCCGGTCCAGGCGGCTGCATCGGGCCTGGTTCGTCGCGGCCGTCGCGTTCGTGGCCATTCTCGGCGCGGCCGGGTTCCGTGCCACTCCCGGCGTGTTGATCACGCCGCTCCAGGAGGAGTTCGGCTGGACCAAGGGCACGATCTCGCTCGCGGTGTCGGTCAACCTGGTGCTCTACGGCCTGACCGCGCCGTTCGCGGCCGCCCTGATGGACCGGTTCGGGATGCGGCGGGTGGTGTCGCTCGCGCTGCTGCTGGTGGCCATCGGCAGCGGGCTCACGGTGCTGATGACGGCGAGCTGGCAGTTGCTGCTGTTCTGGGGCGTGTTCGTCGGGCTTGGCACGGGGTCCATGGCGCTGGTGTTCGTGGCGACGGTGACCGACCGGTGGTTCGTCAAGCACCGTGGTGTCGTCACCGGCCTGCTCACCGCGGCCGGCGCCACCGGTCAGTTGATCTTCCTGCCGGTGCTCGCCCGGCTGGCCGAGGGACCGGGGTGGCGGGTGGCCTCGCTGACCGTGGCGGGGGCCGCGCTGGCGGTGGTGCCGTTCGTGTGGTGGCTGCTGCGCGACCATCCGGAGGACGTGGGCACCACGGCGCTGGGGGCGGAGCCCGGCACGGTCCGTACCCTGCCCGTCCAGCAGAACGCCGCCGTGCGGGCGCTCACGGTGCTCAGGTCGGCGGCGCGGACCCGGGCGTTCTGGTTCCTGGCGGGCGGCTTCGCCATCTGCGGCGCCAGCACGAACGGCCTGGTCGGCACCCACTTCATTCCCGCCGCGCACGACCACGGGATGGCCGAGCCGGTCGCGGCGGGGCTGCTCGCGGTCATCGGGATCTTCGACATCGCGGGTACGGTCGCCTCCGGCTGGCTCAGCGACAAGGTGGATCCGAAGATCCTGCTCGGCGTCTACTACGGGCTGCGCGGGCTGTCGTTGATGGTGCTGCCGGGGCTGTTCGCGGCCACGACCCAGCCCAGCATGCTGATCTTCATCGTGTTCTACGGGCTCGACTGGGTGGCGACCGTGCCGCCGACCGTCGCGCTGTGCCGGCGGATCTACGGGGCGGACGGCGCGGTCGTGTTCGGCTGGGTGTTCGGCTCGCACCAGATCGGCGCCGCGTTCGCCGCCGTGGGCGCCGGGCTCACCCGCGACCACCTGGGCGCTTACGACCTGGCCTGGTACGTCTCGGGCGCCCTCTGCCTCCTGGCCGCCGGCATGTCCCTGGCCATCGGGCATGCTAAAGGGCGATGAGTGACGCAGAGTTGATGGTCCTGCCGCTGGTGGTCAGGATCGAGAGAGCGACGCCGCCGGAGCGTACCGACGCTTTGGAGGCGGCCGCGATGGCGGTGCTGAGCCTGCTCGACGACCCCGGCGAGTGGGGCGAGGAACTGCACGCCTGGCAGTCCACCGGCAAGATCCGCAAGGTCGTGCGCCGGGCCAGGGGCGCCGAATGGCGCAGGGCGCTGGCGCTGCCCGGCCGTACCATCGAGCACCGTACGGCCGAGGTGCGCGTGCACCCGCCCGTGCCGCTCGACGACTGGCCCCGAGACCTCGCCCGGTTGCAGGTGTCGGGCACCGAGCTGACCGACACCGGCGACCTCGCGCCCGCCGAGCCGCCGATCCTGTGGGCCAACCCCGGGCTCGCCATGTCGGCGGGCAAGGCCATGGCCCAGGCCGGGCACGCCGCCCAGCTCGCCTGGTGGGCCAGCGACGAGGCCGAACGCGCCGCGTGGCGGGCGGCCGGGCTGGCCGTGACGGTGCGCACCGCGGCGGCGGGCGACTTCCAGGCGAAGGTGGCCGCGGGGCTGCCCGTGGTGCGGGACGCCGGGTTCACCGAGATCGAGCCGGGTTCGTGTACGTTCGTCGCCGACGCGCCGTGGCTGTACGGGCGGGTCGCCCAGTCGTGACCGGTGCTAGATCTCGATCAGGTCGGTCGCGACGGACGCCAGATCTCAGTCGGTCGTGACGGGTGCTAGATCTCGATCACGTCGGCCAGGACGCCGCCCGCCGGGGTGATCCGGGCGGGCGACGGGCTGTCGTAGACGATCATCAGCCTGCCGTCCGCCAGCACGGCCAGCCCTTCGGGGTGGTCGCAGCCGATGCCGTACGGCAGCTCGGCGACCGTCTCCAGCTCGTCCGCCGCGACCACCTCGCCCGCCCTGTGGACCCGCCAGCGCAGCACGCGCACCGGCCCGTCGAGGCTCATGCTCGGCCCGGCCAGCAGCAGCACGTCACGGCCGTACGGGCACAGGTCCCGCACGCCCAGCCCGCCCAGGTCCAGGAAGTGCTTGCGGTACGGCTCGCGCAGCCGCAGCCGGCCCGGGTGGGCCTCGACGGGCCTGATCTCCAGGACCACCGCCCAGCCGCGCAGCACCGGGCCGCGGAGTCCCAGGTAGACCCGCTCGTCCAGCACCGCGATGCCCTCGATGTCGAGGCCGTTGTCCTTGCCGGGCAGCGCGAGGAACGGCGCGAGGTGCGGGTCGTCCTCCAGATGGGCGGCGATGTTGTCCCGGCCCGAGAGGATCGCGCCCGGCAGCGGGGCGTTGGTGGCGGGGTCGAGCGGCAGGCGTACCAGGATGAAACGGTTCTCCTCGCGGACCACGGTCGCGAGCCGTTTGACGGCCTTGGCCGGGTCCTTGGCCGACTTGATCCGGCGGCGCTTGAGACTGTGCGAGCCGACGGCCCACAGGTGGCCGTCGGCCCTGGCCAGGCCCTCGATGTCCGCCTCGTCGTCGGGGCCCGCGGGCAGCGGTACGTAGTCGGCCAGCCGGAAGGTGCGCTGACCCGCGTAGTTCATGCCGGTCCAGGCCAGATGCTCGATGGTGGCGGTCTCGTCCCCGGCCACCCACAGGCCGCTGCCGTCGTGCCGTAACGCGGAGAGGTTCGTGTGCGTTTGGGAGGCTTGCGAGGCCGGGTCGAATCGGAGCTCCACCTGTTCCACGAAGCCATGATGACACTTCGGCCGCTTCATAAGCGGAATGGCGGGATTTGTCGTACGCTCCCGATCGTGCTCGATGGGGATGATGGGACCGAAGGTTCCCGTGTGAGAACTGCTGCCAGGCCGGGAACCCCTGTTTCTTCACCCAGGCGATCCCGTATCGGCGATCTGCGGATGCGGGATGTATACCGGGGGCTCGCAGTCGTGACCGCGGTGGCGGTCGTCACTGTCACGCTGGTCATGCTGCTCCCGTCGCGGCCGGACGAGGTCGCCGCACGGCCGGTTGCCGCGCCATCGACCGTGCCGACCTCGTCCGCGCCGCCCTCTGCCACAGTGTCGTCCGAGCCGTCGGTGTCCCCCTCGCCGGTGGACTCCGCCGAGGCGGCCGCTCCCCGCGCCACGCCGACTCCCGGCTCGACCATCGCGCCCGGATACACCGCCATGGAGGCCCTGTACGCCGACCCCCGGGTCCCCAAGCTGCCGAAGAAGGTCGCGCGGCTGAAGATGACCAAGCCCGGCAAGGGAGTGATCAAGGACCGGCGGACCGGCCTGGTCGTGCCCAGGCTCGGCAAGCCGTGGAAGGCGCATCGCGCGGCGCCGTTCACCAGCAAGCAGGTGCTCCCGCTCAAGCGCGGCTCGAACCAGCGGGGCATGCTCGTCACCTGCCCGCTCCCGATCGAGGAGCAGAAGTCGGCGCGTGACACCGCGCTGCTCGCCGCCCGCTGGACGCTCAACCACCACCCCAAGGGCGCCCGGATCCGCTGGCTGGTCTCCCAGCCGATCAAGCGCGGCTGGCTGCTCGCCTACCAGGTCAGGTACGGCAAGCACGTCTCGCGGGCGGCCGTGGTCGTGCTCGACGGGGGAATGGCCAAGCCGGGGCTGGCGTTCGTGACAGTGCCGGAGTCGCAGCGGGCCAGGTGGCGTGACATCACGCGCGTGGTTTCCGGGGTGCGTGTTCTAGGCTAGAAGATCATGTACGGCGATATGGGGGAGTGACGCCGTGGAACGCCCAGGTCAGCCGAAGGCGCCTGACAAACGCTCAGGACAGCCGCAGGCGCCTGACAGAGACAAGCCCAAGCCGCCCTGGCGCGCGGAAGGGCTGCCCGGCTCGTCCGGCGGTGGTCGCCCGAAGATCAACTGGTGGCGCTTCGTCGTCACGCTGCTCGTCGTGTACGCGGCGTTCTTCCTGGTCTCGTCCTTCTTCGACTCCGGCTCGGTCGAGACGGTGTCCTACACCGAGTTCACCAAGCAGGTGACCTCGAAGAACGTCAAGGACATCTACGCCACGGGCCTGTCGGTCGAGGGCGATCTGCGGGCCGCGGCCAAGGACCCCGACAGCGGCAACAAGTCGTACACGAAGTTCAAGACGGAGATCCCCGCCTTCGCCAACAACGACCAGCTCTACCAGCAGTTGGAGAGCTCCGGGGTCAACATCAAGGCCGACCCGATCAACGGCGGGCGCGGCTTCTTCCTCAACCTGCTGCTCTCCCTGCTCCCCGTTCTGCTGCTGGCCGGGCTCTGGATCTGGGTCATGCGGCGCGGCGCCAGCATGATGGGCGGCGGCGGGCTGAGCGGCCTCGGCCGGTCCAAGGCGGCCAAGCCGGTCGAAGCGGGTCAGATGCGGGCCACGTTCGCGGACGTGGCGGGCATCGACGAGGTCGAGAACGAACTCGTCGAGGTCGTCGACTACCTGAAGGACCCCGACAAATACCGCAGGCTCGGCGCCAAGCTGCCCAAGGGCGTCCTGCTCGCCGGGCCGCCCGGCACCGGCAAGACGCTGCTGGCCCGCGCCGTGGCCGGTGAGGCCAACGTGCCGTTCTTCTCCGCCAGCGCGTCGGAGTTCATCGAGATGATCGTCGGCGTGGGCGCGTCACGGGTACGCGACCTGTTCGAGGAGGCGCGCAAGGTCGCCCCCTCGATCGTGTTCATCGACGAGATCGACGCCATCGGCCGGGCCAGGGGCGGCGCCGGCGGCATCGGCGGGCACGACGAGCGCGAGCAGACGCTCAACCAGATCCTCACCGAGATGGACGGCTTCTCCGGCGTCGAGGGCGTCATCGTCATCGGGGCCACGAACCGGCCGGAGATCCTCGACCCGGCGTTGCTGCGGCCCGGCCGGTTCGACCGTACGGTCCAGGTGGGGTTGCCCGACGCGGCCGGCCGTACCGCGATCCTGGCCGTACACAGCAGGAGCGTGCCGCTGGACGGCGAGGTCAGCCTCGACCAGATCGCCAAGACCACGCCCGGCATGACCGGCGCCGACCTGGCGAACCTGGTCAACGAGGGCGCGCTCCTGGCCGCCAAGCGCGGCAAGGAGAAGGTCGGCATCGCCGACTTCGCCGACGCGCTGGAGAAGCTGCAGCTCGGCGCGGCGCGCAGCATCGTGATGCCGGAGGAGGAGCGCACCAGGACCGCCTTCCACGAGGCCGGCCACGCGCTGCTCGGCATGCTGCAGCCGGGCGCCGACCCGGTCAGGAAGATCTCGATCATCCCGCGCGGGCGGGCGCTGGGCGTCACACTGTCCACGCCTGACACCGATCGTTACGCGTACGACGAGCAGTATCTCCGCGGGCGCATCACCGGCGCGCTCGGCGGGATGGCGGCCGAGCAGGTGGTGTTCGGCGTGATCACCACCGGCGCCGAGAACGACCTGGAGCAGGTCACGATGATCGCCCGCGGCATGGTCGGGCGCTGGGGCATGTCGGAGAAGGTCGGGCCGCTGACCATCCTGCCCAGCGACGGTCAGCCGCCGCAGGCCTCGCCCGCCATGCTCGCCACCGTCGACGAGGAGGCGCGGCGGATCGTGGACGAGTGCTACGAGCGCGCGCTGCGCGTCCTCAGCGAGAACCGCGACAAGCTCGACGCCATCGTCGCGGCCCTGCTGGAGCACGAGACGCTGGACGAGGCGAGCGCCTACGCCGCCGCCGGGCTTTCCGGGGACTTGGGCAAGCCCGTAACGTAAATTGAGGCCGCGCCGGGCAGGTCTCCGATGTGACACTCAACGACGAGCTTCTCGCAGAGCTCGGCGATGCCGGGCTGGAGGAGGTCGCCGGGCTGCTCGGCACGGACACCGAAACGGCCCGCATCGTGCTCACGACGGTGTCCGGCACCATCATCGGCGGCCTGGCGCGCAACGCCACGCACCCTGAAGGTGCGGAGGCGCTGCGCGCTGCTCTCGATGATCACGTGGACGCCGACCCGTTCAACGGCGACGTGGCGTCGCTGTCGCGCGACGGGCAGAGCATCCTGGGGCACGTACTCGGCGGGCAGGGCACCGAGCAGGCGGCCGACGGGTTGTCACGGCTGGTGGGGGTCGACGGCCGCACAATCATGAGGTTGCTGCCGCTGATCGCGCCCATGATCATGTCGTTGCTGGCCGGGCGGGCGACTCGCGGGCGGATGGAGGCCGGGGCCGTCGCCGACGCCCTGAACCAGGAGAGCGCCACCCTCCCCGCCGAGCTGGCCGAGCTGCTCGGCGCGATCTTCGATGGGGACTCCATGGACGTACCCGGCCAGCCGAACTTCGACCGCTGAACGGTAAGCTGGTGCGGTGATCATCCTGGCTTCAGCGTCCCCTGCCCGGCTGGCCCTGCTCCGCAGCGCCGGACTCGACCCCAAGGTGATCGTCAGCGGCGTCGACGAGGAGTCATACACCGCCTACTCGCCCGCCGCGCTCGCCCTTGAGCTCGCCAAGGCCAAGGCGTCGGCGGTCGCGAGCGGGCTCGACGAGGGCCTGGTCATCGGCTGCGACTCGATCCTGGAGCTCGACGGCAGGCCATACGGCAAGCCGGCCACGGCTGAGGAGGTCGTCGAGCGGTGGCGGATCATGCGTGGCCGGACCGGACGTCTGGTGACCGGTCACTGCGTCATCGACGTATCCGCCGACCGGCAGGTGGCCGAGGTGGCCAGCACCGTGATCCGCTTCGGCATGCCGTCCGACGAGGAGATAGCCGCCTACGCCGACACCGGCGAGCCGCTGGGCCTGGCCGGGGCGTTCAGCATCGAGGGGCGGGGCGGCTGGTTCGTCGAGGGCATCGAGGGCGACCACGGCAACGTGCTCGGCATCTCGCTGCCGCTGATCCGCAACCTTTTCGGCGAACTGGGCTACGCGGTGACGTCGTTCTGGCGCTAGCGTGCCGGGCATGCGATCAGTACGCGACTTCTTGGCGGGCGTCGGCTTCTTCCTTCAGGGTGTGGGCTGGGTCGCCAAGAATGGCCGATGGTGGCTGTTCGGGTTGATCCCGGCGCTGCTGGCCTTTGTCGTGTACGTGGTGGCGTTGGTCTTCCTCGGCACGAACGCGTCGGATATGGCGGAATTTCTTACGCCGTTCGCCGACACGTGGGGGTGGCGGGACCTCTTCCGTACGCTGATCGGGATCGCGCTGGTCCTCGGCGGGCTGGCGCTGGCGGTGCTGACCTTCACGGCGCTCACGCTGGCGATCGGGGAGCCGTTCTACGAGAAACTGTCCGCCACGGTGGATCCGTTGCCGGGGGTGGAGGAGCAGCCGTGGTGGCGGACCCTGCCCCGGTCTCTACGGGACAGTCTGGTGACGCTGGGCTATGTGCTGCTTTTCACCGTGCCGCTGTTCTTCCTGGGATTCGTGCCGGTGGTCGGGCAGACGGTGGTGCCGGTGCTGGGGGCCATGGTCTCCGGGTTCTTCCTGACGGTGGAGCTGACCACGCTGGCGCTGGAACGGCGGGGGATGGGGCGTAAGGAGCGGTTCGCGCTGCTGCGGGGGAACAAGGCGGGGGCCTTGGGGTTCGGGGTGGTGGTGTTCTTGCTGTTCTTGGTGCCTTTTGTGGCGGTCGTGGCGATGCCGGCGGGGGTGGCGGGGGCGGC
Organism: Nonomuraea sp. NPDC052129; assembly: GCF_040680095.1. NCBI lineage: Bacteria > Bacillati > Actinomycetota > Actinomycetes > Streptosporangiales > Streptosporangiaceae > Nonomuraea > Nonomuraea sp. NPDC052129. The sequence goes on from NZ_JBFAVX010000007.1 coordinate 133,743, forward strand.
CCTGTTCGTCCGCAACCGCCTGGCCCCAACTCCCGCCCCCTGACGTTCCCTTTATCCCCAGAACGTGGTTCGGCGCATCGGGGACCCCCTCCGTCCAGGCACCCTCATGCCTCATGACGACCAACGCCTCCGAGCCCTGCCTGACCCTGACCAGCCCCACCGACGTCCTCGCCGCGGTGCCCTACCTCGTGGGGTTCCACCCCGTCGACAGCCTCATCGTGCTCGGCCTCGCCCGAGGACAGGCCAAGCTGGCGACCCGCTGGCCACTACCGTTTCCGCCGGGCACGCTGGAGCCTTTGTCGGCGCTGTTCGATCGTGAGGCCATCACCCACATCATCCTGATCGGCTACGGCCCTGGAGAGCGGGTCACCCCCGCCGTGGACGAGGCCCGTCGACTGGCCGCCCGGGTAGGTGTCGGCGTGGACGAGGCCCTGAGAGCCGAGGGCGGCCGCTACTGGTCGTACGTGTGCGACGTGCCCCAGTGCTGCCCTCCCGAAGGCACTCCGTACGACACCTCGACCAGCCAGATCGCCGCCGAGGCCACCGTGCACGGCCTGGTGGCCCTGCCCAACCGCCAGAGCCTGGAACGCACCATCGCCCCGCTCACCGGCCCCGTCCGGGTGTCGATGCGCCGCGCCACGACGGAGGCCGTCGCCGAGTTCCGCACCCGGCTGATGGAGGCGACGGACGTGAACGCGTTCGCCCAGCAGTTCGTCACCCGGGGCCTGGTAAGAGTCCGCGCCGCCCTGGCCACCCACGCCGCCGGTGGCCGCCTGGACGACGCCGAAGCGGCCAGGCTCGGCCTCGACCTGGCAGTGATCAGAATCCGCGACGAAGCCTGGACCCTCGCCGGCGACTCCCACGCCGCCCTCTGGAAAGACCTCACCCGCCGCCTGGAGCCACGCTTCACCCCACCGGCCGCGTCCCTGCTGGCCATGGCCTCCTGGCGCACCGGCGACAGCGTCCTGGCCACCATCGCCCTCGAACGCGCCCTGACCACCGACCCGACCTACTCGATGGCCAACCTTCTCATGCACGCCCTTCAGCAACTCCTGTCCCCGGCGACCCTGCTCGACCGCCTCCCCACCCCAGCCGAACTGGACTCCGCAATGGGCCCCGTTCACGCGGGCTGGCTGATCCCCCTGATCAACATCCTCGACGAAGACCACGAAACGGCGGCTTGATCTGCATACCTCAACCCCACGCCGAGCCCAACCGCCCGGACTCCTAAAGGTAGCCTTTGGAGGCACGAGATCAGATAATCTGATTTTATGAAGGTGATGACTGCCACCGAGGCGTCTCGGAGCTTCGCGACGGTTCTCGACGAAGCAGAACGAGGTGAAACAATCATGGTGACTCGCGGTGGAAAGCGGATTGCGGTGATCGGTCCCGCGCCCACTGCGCCAGGACGGATGGTCAAGGCCTTCTTGGCCAGAAGCGCGGGGACCCTGGACGCCGACTTCGAGGGCGATGTGGCGGCCGCCCGCGAGACGGTCGACGACGAGATGAGGAACACGTGGCCCGACGCCTGATCCTCGACACGGGTGTGCTCATCGCCGCGGAGCGAGGCAAGGCGTCTGTGGACACGGTGATCGGAGACGCCGACGATGTGGCGATCGCCGCCATCACCGTGGCTGAGTTGCTGGTCGGTGTGGAGCTGGCCGATGCTGCGCGTCGCCCCAATCGGCAGGCTTTTGTGGATGAGGTTCTTGCGCTGATTCCGGTCGAGGAATACACGACGGACATTGCCAGGGTTCATGCTCGTCTCATGGCGCATGTTCGGCGAGAGGGAAAGAAGCGGGGAGCGTACGATCTGCTGATCGCTGCGACGGCCGCGACCACCGCGAGAACGGTGATTACGATGGACTCGTCCGCTGCATTCGACGATCTCCCCGGTGTCAGGGCGCAAGTCGTTCCTCATTGAGCTGTACCACGTGGCCTGGTGGTGCTCCTCGCGACGCAGTCGTTCGTCGTACACGCGTATCTGAGGCGGATGGCCCAAGATGTGGAGTGGACGTCATACTCCGGCAGGGCGAGGGCATGGCGACTCGTCAGTGTGTCAGCACGGCGCCCAGGCGTCGGATCACGTCGGCCTCGGCTGAGCTTGGCTCCACGGCTTGAATTCTCGTGATCGTTTCTCGGTCCGGCCCTTGAGGGGGGCCGCTCCTGCAGGTGAAGGCCTAGTTTCGAGGCGCGGGTGACCCGCCGTGTTCGGGTCGCGGCTTGTTCATGCGTAGTGGGTCGGGGGCAGGGCGGGCGCTGGAGCGGCACCGGTAACCGGCGGAGGTCGTCGCGCAAGGCGGCATCGCGGCGATTGCTGCCTTGAGCTTGGGGTCCAGTTCGGCGGTGGTGGCGAAACGGGCACCGTGCTCGCGGCATGTGGCCACCGTCTCGGCGGCGCAGAACGCGCTGTCGCCGTGCATCATCAGCGTGCTGTCGTCCCGCTGGCACGCGCCATAGGAATCGACTCGCACAGCAGGGACGCGGCAATCTGCCACCCGCCAGGGCCATACAGTTGACTGCGGCCTGGATGCAGCATCTGAAGCAGAATGTAACGATCGATGGACGCCCCATCAATGACATCGAAGCCGCATATGCTTATTGCGGATGCTCTGGAGTCACGGTATGGGATGGGACGAACTGGTATTATCCTGTGCCGAAACATGACAGATTCGATACGTGGATGAAAACCGGAGTTCTCGACGGGACTCAAAAGAATGTGACTAACGCAAAACAGGGGCGGAAGGATTTGGATGCGATGCTGAGCATGGGCGGCGGTGACGGCGCCGTTAGGGCATTCTGGTCATGCGTTGAAGACGGAGGGAAGAAAGCATTATGTGGATAAGAGCAGTTTTGGCAGGGGGTCTTTTAGGCGTCGTGCTTATCGGAATTATCCTTGCCTTCCGAAGTGGGTTGTTTTCTGCGCCCATTCCTCAGGTATCTCCCGCCGCTCTCGATGATGTACGCCGCATCGGCATAGTGCAGGCGGAGGATGGCATCGAAGACAGTTACGACGATGATGTAGAGATCACTAATACGTTCGTCATTGATGTCGGAAGCACGAGCAACAAGGAAGCGATCGACAAAACTGCCGACCTTCTCAGCGGGCGGGGATGGGAGATTCTAGGAAAGAGCCCAACAGGGGCGGCAATGAAATCCGCTAAATGGGACGCATCCTTGTCCGTGGATTCATTCTATCCCGCATCTCTCCGGTACCATCCCAAAATTCTGAAAGCACTACAGGGCAAATCGGTCAGGGCGGAAGCCTTTGCCATCGTCCGAGTCAACGTTTATCAGGGCGGATAACTCGATCAGAAGTCCAAACTTTCACGCTGCTCTATGTTAATTTGCGCCAGCTTGCGATCTCTGGAATTGGTTGAGAGGGTGATATGGCCGCCGCGGGCCTGCCCCTTGTTCTCCTCGGCTGGTGTCGTTGAGGCGGCCTGCCGTCGTGCTGAGAAGCTATCGAGCTGATGATCACGATGGCTTGAGGATGTGCCGGTGGGTTCTGAGGCACCCCGAACCTCTGCGGCGCCGGCACGTCCGCAGCACGCGGGGATGGGCCCAATTGATCACCCCCGTGTGCCAGGTCTACGACCGCATCGGGGCGGCATTCTTGGCTTTGGCCGCCGCTAGCATCGTCGGCCTTGCTTGCTCGTTGTCTGAACCGTCAGGCCGTGTGTCATCTCTCTGCACCCCAAACGAGGGCTGTCCGGTCGGCGGGCAGGATGCGGTTGCGCTTGTGCGGCTGGCTGAGGACGAATACCGGGACCCCCTCGGGGATGTCCAGTTCCCTCCGCTCGTCTGGGGAGGGCATGCGAGCGGTGACCTCTGCGGGCCCCTCCACGATCACCCGTTCGACGGGGGCCTGTGGGCGGACGTAGGAGCCTTCACGCTTCACGGTGACGATCAGTCCCTCGCTGCGCAGCACCCCGAGCGCCTGCCGTACGGCGACGCGGCCAAGCTCGTACTCCTGCATCAGCCGGCCCTCTGACGGGAGTGCCTGGCCAGGCGTGAGCCGTCCCGCTGCGATGTCCGCGCGGATGATGTCGGCGAGCTGGCGGTGCACGGGTCGATCGGAACCGAAGTCGATCACAACAGGTCATCATCACAACCCCACTACCTCATATGGGCTTGTAGGTATATGCTCATAAGGAACGAGCAGCAGGAACGTTGCCACATCAAGGTAGGGAAGGTTGCCGCTATACCTGAGCTTCTAGGTCTAGAGGCAGATGCCTGGCCTTGTCCGAGGCTCGCCGCCCACCCGCCAGGTCGCAGCACGGCCGCCACCACGACGCACATCGACTGGACCAAGGAGGAACCAGTCCGCCTGCGGATAGTGGACTACACCTGCTCCTGCCGCGCACTCGTCTATGAGCTGCTGAGCTGCGGCGGCCACTACATGATCCGTCGCACGCACCAGACCACGTCTCCCAAGGTCTTCTACGCCGGGCCATGGCCACGGGCCGTGGCAGAGCGCGTTTGGACGATGATCCTCACGGGCGAGGCTCGCTGATGGCACTGGCCCGTTGGTCGCCCTATGGCGGAGCCTGGCCCCAATTAAACCGAGAACGGCAGGTAAGACCGCCTCGCTCCATGCCGGGTCTGAGCAGGACCGCGACCGCCACGAGGTACGCCTGCACGCGGTCGAACGCTTCGAACGGCACCCCGGCGGTCTGTACCAGCCTGACGATGGTGGCGGCGTCCGGATGGATCGCGGACAAATAGCCAGCGTGCTCACCGTCTACGCCCACGCGCTGACGCTGCTGATCACTACGCCGATCCACAACCAGAGCCGATCCACAACCAGAGCCGATCCATAACCAGAGCCGATCCACAACCAGAGAGCCGTCTGCCGGCGCAGCGGTGCCCACGGCGAGACCGGCCCTTCGTCGATCCAGGGCACATGCCCTCCGGCGGCCACGATTCCCCGCGTATCCGGACGATACAGCGGGATTCCAGAAATATTGCGGGGTGATGTCTTGTGGCTCGGACGACCGCCGTCGTAGCGTATCGGCACTGGCGATTGATACGCATCGACGATTCCCTCCAGGAGGTGTCATGGCGGCGTTCACCAGCAAGGACGTCGCGCGTATCGCCGGTGTTTCGCAGAGCACCGTGTCCTATGTGATGACCGGCAAGCGACCCATCTCCGAGCGCACGCGGCAGCGGGTCCTGGACGCGATGGCACAGCTCACCTACGAGCCGCACTCCGGCGCCCGGGCTCTCGCGGGGCGCCGCACCCGGGTGGTCGGGCTGGTGGTGCGCTTCGGGGCCGGGGGCGATGCCTTCGGGTTGCTGCCGTTCATCGAGACCATCGCCAGCTCGGCCCGCGCCCACGATCACGAGGTTCTGCTCGTGACCGCGGACGAGGGCTCCGCGGGTCTGCGGCGCCTCGCCGGACGGGCCCTGTGCGACGCGATCATCATGATGGACATCGAGGAGCGGGACGAGCGGGTCCCGGTGGCCGCCGCGCTGTCCGTTCCGGTGGTGCTCATCGGTGTGCCGGCCGACCCGGCTGGGCTGCACTGCGTCGACCTCGACTTCGAGGCGGCGGCCCGGATGGCCGTCGAGGAGCTGGCCGACACCGGGCACGACGAGATCGTCGTAGTGGGTTACCCGGCCGCGGCGATGGAGCGTGGCCTGAACTACGTCGGCCGCTTTCTGCGATCGGCGCGGCGGCAGGCGCAGGTGCGCGGCCTTCCGTTGACGGTGATCGAACCGGTCGACCATGGCCAGGAGGCCGCCGCGGCTGATCAGCTCCTCGCCCGGCGGACCGGCGGGCGTCTCGGAGTGGTGGTGCCGCACAGCGACGCGATCATGCCGCTGTTGAACGCACTGCGGAAGAAGGACGTCGTGCCGGGCCGTGACATCTCCCTCATCGGACTCAGTTCCGACCGTTGGGCCGTACAGCCCGATCCGCCGTACACGAATATCTCCGTGGAACCGCGCGACGTCTCCCGGCGTGCGATGGAGACGCTGTTCTGGTTACTCGATCCGAGTTCCGGGGTGGAACGTCCCGCAATCGACCTGGTCGCGCCACGACTCACCCGTCGCACGACCGTGATGCCTACTCCCTCCAACTGATCACCGACGGCCCCGGTCAGGGGCCCCGATAAGCATCGTCGATGCGTATCGACGGACATCTGTACCACTGCAGTCGATACGTATCGACGGCTGGATTCACCCCGGAACCCTCCGTATCCGAAAGGACACGACATGATCCGCTCCCCCCGCGCCCCCCGATCCCGCCGCGCCCAGGCCGCGCTCGCCTCGATGCTCACCCTGCCCCTCGCCCTCACCGCCTGTGGCGGCGGCTCGAACGGCGGTGGCTCGAACAGCGGCGGCGACTCCTCGACCCTGCGGGTGCTCGACTATTACAACAACGAACCGAGCAAGACGGTCTGGCAGAAGGCCATCGACGCCTGCGGCAAGCAGGCCGGTGTCACCATCCAGCGCGAGTCGGTGCCCGGCGCGACCCTGATCCAGAAGGTGCTCCAGCAGGCGTCCTCGCGGACCCTTCCGGACGTCCTGATGCTGGACAACCCCGATCTGCAGCAGATCGCCCAGACCGGCGCCCTCACTCCGCTGAACGACCTCGGGCTCAAGGCCGACGGGTACGTGGAGGGCGTGGTCAGCGCCTCGACGTACAAGGACAAGCTCTACGGCCTGCAGCCGATCACCAACACCATCGGGCTGTTCTACAACAAGGACCTGCTCGACAAGGCGGGCGTGACGCCGCCGACGACCTGGGCGGAGCTGAAGACGGCGGCCAAGAAGCTGACCTCCGGCGGCACGTACGGGCTGGCGTTCTCGGCACCGGCGAACTATGAGGGCACCTGGCAGTTCCTGCCGTTCATGTGGTCCAACGGTGGCGACGAGAAGAACATCGCGACGCCGGAGACCGCGCAGGCCGTGCAGTTGTGGGTCGATCTGATGAACGACGGCTCGGTGTCGAAGTCCGCCCTCAACTGGACCCAGGCGGACGTCAACGACCAGTTCCGGGCGGGCAAGGCCGCGATGGCGATCAACGGGCCGTGGCAGTTCCCCGCGTTGGCCGAGGGCAAGAGCGTCAAGTACGCGGTGGCGCCGATCCCGGCACCGGTCGCCGGCAAACCGATCGTCGCGCCGCTCGGCGGTGAGACGTGGGCCGTGCCGCAGACCGGGAACAAGGACAAGCAGGCCAAGGCCGCCAAGGTCGTCGCCTGTCTCAACTCGGACGACAACCAGCTCAGCCTCGCCAAGGACACCCAGACCATCCCCACCAAAAAGTCGCTGCTGGAGAAGTTCAGCTCCAGCAACCCGAACATGGCCGGTTTCGTGGACCAGATTCCGACCGCACGGGCCCGTACCGGTGAGCTCGGCGCGGACTGGCCGAAGGCGGCCACGAAGATCTACACCGCGTTCCAGTCCGCGCTGACCGGCCAGGCCACACCGGCCAAGGCCCTGGAAACGGCCCAGAATGGTTGAGCACCCACAACAGTCCACCATGGTGCGTCAGACAGATCCACCACCGCCGGCCATCGTGGCGGACGACGGAATCGATGCCCGGCCCCCCTTCTGGCACTCGCTCCACTTCCAGAACCGCGCCGCGCAGGTGCTGTTCCTGGCCCCGGCCGTGATCTACATGGTGGCGTTCTTCGGCTACCCGATCGTCAAGAACTTCTTGATGGCCTTCCAGGAGTACTCGACGAGCACCTTCTACACCGGCGAGGCGCCGTGGGTCGGGTTCGCCAACTACGCCGCGGTGGTGTCCTCCCCGGTGTTCGGCAAGGCCATGCTGAACACCGTCCTGTTCACCGCCGGCTCGATCGCCGCGCAGTTCGTCATCGGTCTGGCCCTGGCGATGTTCTTCCGGCGCCGTTTCCCGCTCAACGGTGTGCTCCGGTCGTTGATCCTGCTGCCGTGGCTGATCCCGCTGATCGCCTCCGGCGCGGTCTGGCGGTGGATCCTCGACAAGGACAACGGCGCGCTCAACCGGTTCCTGGCCGCCATCGGAGTGGCGAGCGACCACCCCGGCTGGCTGACCAGCACCTCGCTGGCCCTGGTGGCGGTGATGCTGGTGAACATCTGGATCGGCATCCCGTTCAACCTGACCATTCTCTACGGCGGGCTCCAGGACATCCCGGAGGACCTGTACGAGGCGGCCGCGCTGGACGGGGCGGGCGGCTGGCAGCGGTTCCGGTTTGTGACCTGGCCCTTGCTGCGCCCGGTGGTGAGCGTCGTGCTGGTGCTCGGCGTGGTCTACACGATCAAGGTGCTGGACGTGATCCTGGCGCTGACCGGCGGCGGGCCGGCCAACGCCAGCCAGACCATCGCGACGCAGTCGTACCACCTGTCGTTCCAGCAGTTCGACTTCGGTCAGGGTGCCGCGCTCGGCAACATCCTGATCGCGATCTCCTTGGTGTTCGCCATCTTCTACCTGCGCGCGAACCGGCGTGCCGTGGACGAGTGAGGCCGTCATGACCACCACCACAAGGCGTACCCGGGCCGGCTGGGGCAGCACCGTCGTCGGGATCGGCATCCTCGCCGTTCTGCTGTTCCCGATCTATTGGATGGTCAACGTCTCGCTGCAGCCGGGCGGCTCGGCGGTCGGCACCCCGTGGCTGCCGTTCGACTTCAGCTTCGACGGCTACGCCACCGCGCTCGGCCAACAGGGCCGCAACCTGGTCACGAGCCTGGTCGTCGCCCTCGGCTCGGTCGTGTTCAGCCTGCTGATCGCGATGCCGGCGGCCTACGCCCTGGCGCAGTTCAAGATCCGCTTCGTGGGCGCGTTCCTCTTCGGGATCCTGATCTCGCAGATGATCCCGGGGATCGTCATCGCGAACGCGCTCTACACCGCCTACAACGACCTGGGACTGCTCAACTCGATCCCGGGCCTGATCCTCGCCGACTCGACCGCGGGAATCCCGTTCGCGATCCTGATCGTCCGCGCCTTCATGATCAACATCCCGCGGGCGGTCCTGGAGGCCGGCCGGGTCGACGGGGCCGGTCACGTCCGGACGTTCGTCTCCATCGTGCTGCCGATGAGCCGCAACGCGCTCATCACCGCGGCCCTGTTCACCTTCCTCTTCTCCTGGGCGGACTTCCTGTTCGCCCTCACCCTCACCACGACCGAGGACGTGCGCCCGGTGACGCTCGGGCTCTACACCTACATCGGGACATATGTGAACGACTGGAGCTCGGTCATGGCCACCGCCGTGCTCGCCTCCATCCCGGCCATCGTCCTGCTCGTCGTCGCCCAGCGCTACGTCGCCGCGGGCACGACGGCAGGCGCGGTCAAGTAAATCCCCCAGCAGAAAAGGTTCGACATGACAAACGGAACTGCCGGCCCGCTGCGTGTGACGGTGTGGGGCGAGAACCGTCACGAGCAGATCGAGGAGCACGTGGCGAAGATCTATCCGAAGGGCATGCACACGACGATCGCGGAGGGCATCGAGGAGAACCTCGCCGACGGCTGCGTCGTCCGTACCGCCACCCTGGACGATCCGGAGCACGGGCTGACCGAGGAGGTGCTGGCCGACACCGATGTGCTCACCTGGTGGGGTCACGCGGCGCACGACGAGGTGGCCGATGAGGTCGTCGAGCGTGTCCACCGGCATGTGCTGTCCGGGATGGGGCTCGTCGTGCTGCACTCCGGGCACTGGTCGAAGATCTTCACCAAGCTCATGGGTACGAGTTGCACCCTGCGCTGGCGCGACGAGCACGACCGTGAGCTCATCTGGACGGTCGACCCCACGCACCCCATCGCCAAGGGCGTTCCGCACCCGTTGATCATCGAAGAGGATGAGATGTACGGGGAGTTCTTCGACATCCCGGCACCGGACGAGCTCGTGTTCGTCAGCTCGTTCAGCGGCGGGGAGGTGTTCCGCAGCGGTTGCACCTTCCGCCGCGGTCACGGCAAGATCTTCTACTTCCGGCCGGGGGACCAGGCCTACCCCACCTACCATCACAAGGACGTGCGCCGGGTCATCGCGAACGGCGTCGCCTGGGCCCGCACCGACCGGCCGGAACGGAGCCATCCCGTGCTCCTGCGGTACGCGACCGAGGAGTTCTTCCAGGGCCAGGGCTACACGGGACCGCTGCAGTGAGCTTCCGGACGATCCCCTCCAGCCCGGCCGATCCGCTCCGCGTGGTCATCGTCGGCGCCGGCGGCATGGGCCGGGCCTGGCTGTCCACCGTCACCGACTCGCCCGAGGTGCTGCTCACCGGCATCGCCGACCTGAACGTGGCGCTGGCCCGGGAGGTCGCCGACTCGGCCGGCCTGCCGGACCTCCCGGTCGGCGCCGACGCCGTCGCCCTCGCCCGGCAGACCGGTGCCCAGGCGCTGATCAACGTGACCATTCCCGAGGCGCACCACCCGGTGACCACCGAGGCGTTGTTCGCCGGTCTGCCGGTGCTCGGTGAGAAACCGGTCGCGGAGAACGTGAGCCGGGCGCTGTCCATGGCCGCCGCGGCCGAGGTCACCGGCGAACTGTTCATGGTCAGCCAATCCCGCCGCTGGAACCCGCAGCTCGCCGCGCTGCGGGGGATGACCGCGCGGCTCGGCGCGATCGGGACGGTGAGCACGGCGTTCTTCCGGTCCGAGCGGTTCGGCGGGTTTCGCGATCTGATGGCGTACCCGCTGCTCATCGACATGGCGATCCACGCTTTCGACTCGGCGCGCTTCCTGCTCCGGGCCGAGCCGGTGACGGCGTACTGCCAGTCGTACAACCCGCCGTGGAGCTGGTTCGAGGGGGACGCCAACGCGACCGTGGTGTTCGAGATGGAAGGCGGGACCCGGTACGTCTACAACGGCAGCTGGTGCAGTCCCGGCGACATCACCTCGTGGAACGGGAGCTGGCGGGTCAGCGGTGAAAAGGGCACCGCGCTCTGGGACGGCGACCACGCCCCGGTCCTCGACGCCGAGGTGGACGCCGCTGAACCGGCCGGCCCGCCGTACTCCGGGATCGCCGGCGCCTTGCAGGTGTTCACGCGGGCGCTCCGGACCGGGGAGCCGCCGTCCGGCGAGGTGCACGAGAACGTGATGAGCCTGGCGATGGTGGAGGCGGCGGTGCGGTCGGCGACGAGCGGGCGGATCGAGCGCCTGGACGATGTGCTCGAGCGGGCCCACGCGCAGGCGCTGCGGGAGGAGACCCGGACGGACGTACGGGACGCTCTCGCCGGATGGTCCTCGGTGCGTGACGTGCTGGCCGGCGCCGAGCGGGTGGAGACGTGATGACGGGGGCCTGTGACGGCTACTGGTTCTCCTCGCGACGCCGCCGTTCGTTGTACGCGCGCATCCGGGGTGGGTAGCCCATGATCTGAACGTCGTACACCGGCAGGGCCAGGTCGCGGGCGACCTTGTGGATCACGGCGGGGGAGCCGACCCGGCGGCGGGTCCACTCGCCGTCATCGGCCACGGCGACGGCCGTGGTGTCGGTCGCGAAGGTTTCGGGTTCGACGAAGAACTCGACGCCTCGCCGCGATTTGGCGAAGGCGATGAGAGCCTCGATATCGGCGTCAGTGGCTTCCCGGTCGAACTTCGCGATTTTGGAACCGCGCAGCCGCCGAATGCCGTAGCGGTCTCGCCATCTCATGAGTCCTTTTTATACCGCCAAACGGTCACGCGCGTCGGGGTGATCTAGGGGACACATCGGGGATTCTCCCGATGGCCATGGTGACGTGCGGCGGTCAGTATGGAGGGAGACTGCACGAATCTAAGGAGAGGCATGGCTGTTATGGCTGGGGTACCCACACACCGGGGCCCGGGACAGGTGCCGCCGGCTCACCTGCGCGTCACCAACCAGGACCGTGAGCACGTGGTCGAGCACGTTCAGGCGGCTTACGCGGAGGGGCGTTTCGACAAGCTCGAGTTCGACGACCGGCTGGAGCGCGCGATGACCGCGCGTACGCACGGTGATCTGATGCCCATCATGGCGGAGCTGTACGGCACGAGTGCCATCCCCAGGATTCGCCCCATGTCCGCGCCGGTTCGGCCCGAGGCGTCGCCGGAGAGCAACGAACGGCTCGGGGCTTCGGCGGCTCATCTGCTGACGCTGGTGGGGTTCCCGGTCATCGGGCCGTTGATCCTGCTGCTGACGGGCGGCAAGACCTCGCCCTACATCCGGCGGCACGCGTTGGAGGCCCTGAACTTCCAGCTCACGGTGGTGGGGGCGACGTTCCTGCTGCCGTTCACCATCATCGGGGTCGTGCTTCTTCCCGTCATTTGGGTGGCGGCGGTCGTGCTGTCCATTGCCGGTGGCATTTCGGCGCTCTCGGAGAACCCGTTCCGCTATCCGATGACGGTTCGTCTGGTGAAGTAGGTCAGGCTCCTGAGCGGTCGTCGCTTGAGGCTCGTGCCGCCGGCTGGCGTCAATGCGTGCGTTGACGCCAGCCGACTGTACGAGCCTTCGCCCTTATGCCTGCCGTAGAGCACTGGTGGGTACGTCGATTTGGCGCGGGCTGACGCTAATCTCGACCTGTACGCAGCTCACCGAAGGAAATGGCCTCCATGATCTTCATTACCGCGAAGTTCCGCGCCCTGCCTGAGCACGCCGACCGGTTCATTGAGATCGTCGGCGACTTCACCCAGGCGACCCGCGACGAGCCTGGCTGCCTGTGGTTCGACTGGTCGCGCAGTGTGGCGGATCCGACCGAGTATGTGCTGGTCGAGGCGTTTCGCGATGACGAGGCCGGGGCGGCGCACGTCCAGTCCGAGCATTTCAAGCAGGCGCAGCGGACCCTGCCGCCGTACCTCGCCGAGACGCCGCGCATCGTGAACGCGACCGTTCCTCAGGACGACTGGTCTCTACTCGGTGAGATGGCCGTACCCGGACGGGACTGAGCGCCCACACCGTCGGCACGTGATTAATTTCATTTGCTACGGTATCGAATGAAAGGATGGCCGGTAACATGGCCTCATGAGCGCCGATGTTCCTCGTAGGGCCACCGCTTCGCGTGCGACCGACCGCCCCGGGGATGCCTCGCCTTTCGCTCTGGGTTTGCTGCTGCGTCAGGCGCACTGGCGCGCGGCCACGGTCATGTCAGAGGCGCTCCGGCCGCTCGGCATCGAGTTGCGGCACTTCGCCGTGCTGATCGTTCTGGTCGACCGCGGACCCACGGTGCAGCGGGACCTGGCGGCGGCGACGGGGACGGACAAAGCGGGGATCATGCGGGTCGTGGACGACCTGGAGCGTAAGGGGCTGGCCGTACGCAAGAGCGTTCCGGGGGACCGGCGGGTGCGGGCCGTGGAGATCACTCCTCAGGGCGTCGAGCTTTTCGACGCGGCCCACGTGGCGGCGGAGCCGCTGGCTGAGCGCCTGGTCGCCGACCTGGGGTCTGACGAGTCCGAGCAGCTGAGGGAGCTGCTGACCCGGTTCGCCTATCCCGCGGGTGGCGAGGCGTAAGCGCGCCGTGCGGCAAGTCACGACAAATCCCGCTTAGGTGACCTGATCGCGGTCCGCCATTTGCCGGATCTCGACCTCGTACGGCGGCTCCAGAGCCTGAGCGCCTGGGCCCGTGGCAGCCGCGTGCCCTTCGCGGTGCCGCGCACCGCCATCTCGAAGTAGACGTCGGCGTCGGCCGACTCCATCTCCCACAACGGCCGACCGAACCAGGGCCTGCCCACGACGTTGTTGTGGGTGGTCGCGGCTTGTACAGGCGCGGCCTCCCGGACGCGACCCCAGCTTTGACTTGTGTCGGACGCGTTTGTCATCGAATAGTATTGAATGATACCGTCGTGAACGTGACAAAGATGGGAGGTGGGGATCTTGGACGTCTATGAGGCGGTCACGAGTCGACGGGCGGTGCGGGGGTTCACCGATCGGCCTGTTCCTCGGGAGGTGCTGGAGCGGGTGCTGTCGGCGGCGGCTTGGGCCCCCTCCGCGTCGAATCTTCAGCCGTGGCGGGCCTACGTGGTGACGGGTGAGCCGTTGGCCGAGCTGAAGAAGCGTGCGGGGGAGCGGGTGGCCACGGGTGATCCCTGGGATGAGCGCGAGTACGAGACGTATCCGCCCGCGCTGAAGTCTCCCTACTATGAGCGCCGATCCGCCTTCGGGGCGGAGCGTTACGGTGCTCTTGGTATTTCGCGGGATGACTGGGAGGCGCGGCAGAGGACCGCTGCCGACAACTGGCAGTGTTTCGGTGCTCCCGCGGCCCTGTTCTGCTACATCGACCGTGACATGGGCCGGCCTCAGTGGGCCGATCTCGGCATGTTCTTGCAGACGGTCATGCTGCTGTTGCGTGCCGAGGGCCTGAGCAGTTGCCCGCAGATGGCGTGGTCGATGTATCGCAAGACCGTCGCTGAGGTCGTGTCGCCTCCGGAGGGGCTCATTCTCTTCTGCGGCATGTCGATCGGGTTCGAGGACGTCACGGTGGATTACGTCCGTACGGGGCGGGCGCCGCTCGACGAGACGGTCATGTTCGTCGACGGTTAGTCCGCCGAAGCAGGATCACGAACGCCGTTCTTCATCGCCTCTTCCGGGGCCGACTTCATCACCGGCCAGACCGTCGATGTCGACGGCGGCACGTTAATAGATCGAGAGGAAACGCAATGAGCTACACCGTGGGCTACATCGTCGGGAGCCTGTCCCAGAAGTCGATCAACAGGAAGCTCGCTGTGGCCTTGAGCCGTCTCGCGCCGCCGGAACTCCGCCTCACGGAGATCCCCATCGGCGAGTTGCCCCTGTACAGCCACGACCACGACCCGAACTACCCCGCCGTGGCCCTGGAGTTCAAGGACGCGATCAAGGCCTGCGACGCCCTCCTGTTCGTCACCCCGGAGTACAACCGGTCCATCCCCGGCGCGCTGAAGAACGCCATCGACTGGGCGACCCGGCCCTATGGATCCAACGTGCTGAACGGCAAGCCGTCCGCGATCATCGGAACCTCACCCGGCCCGATCTCCACCGCGGTCGCACAGCAGCACCTCAAGACCATCCTGTCCTTCACCAACTCCCCGGTGCTGGGGCAGCCCGAGGCCTACATCCACTTCAGCAAGGAACTGATCGACGACAAGGGCGACATCCAGGTGCCGGCCACCGCCGAATTTCTGACCGGATACATGCGGGCCTTCGCGGCGCACATCCGACGCCACCACCACGACATCGCGGACCTGTAGACCACACTGACAGTTAGGGACATCGCCACCGCCCGCCCCAGCACCCCGCACGTCCACCAGGCCGCGATCGGCGGAGCGAGCTTCATTCTGCGCTTGCCGCTGAGCGCCCCCGTCGAGCGGCCCGGCCCACAGCCGCCGACCGCGCGGCGGATCCCCCGGCGGATCCCCTGGGGGATCGAGCCTGGAAACGATCACCGACGCGGGGCGCTATGCCTGACCGCTACTTGTCACATTTTTCGCTCCTCTACTGTCAATTGTGTAGACACGTTGGGCAGGAGCGGAGATGGCGATCTTGGACGTCTATGAGGCAGTCACGAGTCGGCGGGCGGTGCGGGGGTTCACCGATCGGCCTGTTCCTCGGGAGGTGCTGGAGCGGGTGCTGTCGGCTGCGGCTTGGGCGCCGTCCGGGTCTAATCTGCAGCCGTGGCGGGCCTACGTGGTGACGGGTGGGCCGTTGGCCGAGCTGAAGAAGCGTGCCGGTGAGCGGGTGGCGGCGGGTGATGCTTGGGATGAGCGGGAGTACGAGATGTATCCGCCTGCGCTGAAGTCTCCATACTATGAGCGCCGCTCGGCTTTTGGGGAGGAGCGGTACGGCGCGCTCGGTATTCCACGGGGGGATTGGGAGGCGCGGCAGAGGGCCGCCGCCGGCAACTGGCAGGCGTTCGGTGCGCCGGCCGCGTTGTTCTGCTACATCGACCGTGACATGGGCCGGCCTCAGTGGGCCGATCTCGGCATGTTCTTGCAGACCGTCATGCTGCTGTTGCGCGCCGAGGGGTTGAACAGTTGTCCGCAGATGGCGTGGTCGGTGTTCCGCAAGACCGTCGCTGAGGTCGTGTCGCCTCCGGAGGGGCTCATTCTCTTCTGTGGCATGTCGATCGGGTTCGAGGACGTCACCGTGGATTACATCCGTACAGGCCGGGCGCCGCTGGACGAGACGGTCACGTTCGTCGACGGGTAGTACGGCGATCGCATCCGGCGTGACGGGGTGTCTCCGTCCCAACGTCGTCGCAGGAGTGGATTCCCGGACAGTTCAGAGCCGGTTGTCACAGATCGGACGGCTGCCCTGTCTTTTCCGACGTACCAGGACGTCGTGCGGCTAACAGGAGCGAGACCTTGCCACCACCCGGCAGCATCATCCGAGTCCGAGTCCGGATGAGCGCTCGTCCCATCGACGAGCCGCACCGCACTTCGAGCCAGCTCGAGCTGCTGTTCGACCTCACCTTCGTGATCGCGGTCGCCAGTGTCACCGCCCAGCTCGCGCACAGCATCGCCGCCGGTCACGGCCTCGCCGGGCTGGTCCCGTTCCTCCAGGTGTTCTTCGCGATCTGGTGGGCGTGGATGAACTTCACCTGGTTCGCCTCGTCCTACGACACCGACGATGTCGCCTACCGGCTGCTGACCATGGTGCAGATGGCCGGCGTGCTGACCCTCGCCGCCGGTGTGCCCGCCGCGGCCGGTCACTCCGACTACGGGATCGTCACCCTCGGCTACGTCATCATGAGGATCGGGCTCGTCGGCCAATGGCTGCGAGCCGGTCTCGAGGACCGGGCGCGCCGCCGCACCGCGCTGCGCTACGCCGCCGCCATCAGTCTCGTGACACTGGGCTGGGCGCTTCGCTTCCTGATCGCGGAGACGGGAGTCTTTCCCTGGTTCTCCGGGCTGCTGTCCTTCGTCCTCCTGGATGTCCTGGAACTTTCGGTGCCCCTGTGGGCGGAGCGGGCCAGGGCCACCAACTGGCATCCGCACCACATCGCCGAGCGCTACGGCCTGTTCACGATCATCCTGCTCGGTGAGAGCGTCCTGGCCGCGAGCCGGGGAGTCGAAGGGGCGCTCGCAACGGGCGAGATCAGGGCACCCTTGGTCGTCATCGCCGGGTGCGGCCTCGTTCTGCTGTTCGCTCTTTGGTGGCTCTACTTCCTCGTGGAAGCCGGGGAGGGGCTCAGCGACCGCCGTCATCGGTCGTACCTGTGGGGGTACGGCCACTACGGCATCTTCGCGGCCCTGGCGGCCCTCGGCGCCGGGCTCGAAGTGGCGGTCGAGCAGAGCGGGCGCGGCGTCGCGGCGTCACCGCTGGCACTCGGCTACGCGGTCGCCATCCCCGCCGCTGTGTATCTCGCCGCGCTGTGGGCGGTCCACGCGCTGGTCACCACCGAGCCCGTCATCCATCCCGCGGCGGTCCTGGGTTGTGTCGCCCTCATCTTGTCACTGCCGCTCGCGACACCGCGGATCGGCGTGGCCGCTGTGGTCGCGGCCATCGCGGCCGGGTGCGTGCTGCTGGTCGCCGTCACGATCATGGCCGCGGCCGTCGGGGCCCGCGCTGGAGCGCGTCGCCAGGTCCCGCTGCCTTCCTGCTCTGGCGACTCGTGAAGCAGACCCCCCGTTCGTGCTCGACCAGGCCGCGGTGAAGAGCGCTTCCAGCGCGGTCAGGTCGCCGGAGCGGGCGGCGGTGACGAAGGCGGTCAGCAGTCTGCGTTGTTCGGCCCTGGCCACGGGGGTGCTGCGTTCGACGAGCAGGTGTTTGCGGGCCCTGCTGACCAGCTGGCGTACGGCCGGCTCGGTGAGCCGGACGATGTCGGCGATCTGCCGGTAGGGGTAGTCGAAGGCCTCGCGCAGCACGTAGGCCGCCCGTTCGGTGGGCGTGAGCCGCTCCAGGAGCAGCAGCACCGCGAACTCCAGGACCTCACCGCGCTCGGCGCCGAGGTACGGGTCCGCGCTGGTGTCGACGGGTTCGGGCAGCCACGGGCCGGCGCAGGTCTCGCGGCGCATGCGTACGGACTGGGCGGCGTTGATCGCCAGCCGCATGGTCACCGTCGCCAGGAACCCGCCCGGGCTGCCCACCGTGGCGCGATCGTAGGCCTGCCAGCGCAGCCAGACGTCCTGCACCAGGTCCTCGGCTTCGGTCGCGCCCAGCATCCGGTACGCGATCCCGAACAGGCGCGGCCGCACACTGACGAACACCGCCGCCGCCTGTTCGAGATCTCCAGGATCAGTCACTGCCATCGCCCCCGCTCCGGCATCCCTTTTGTCGGCTAATGCGAGCTTTGGGATATTTCTGGCATATTACCTGCCGCCTATCTCTTGGGCAGCGGGGGGACAGGCCAGGGACGAGGAAGCACCTCGATGGATGTCACAAATCACGCCGCTACCCGGTCTTGCTCCCGTAACGGCTTTCATCCATGCGGTCAAAGGAGCACCATGCACGTGCCGGAGAAGCGGATCGCCACGTCCGTCCTGGTCATCGGAACGGGAGGAGCCGGCCTGCGGGCCGCCATCGAACTCGCCGAGCGCGGAGTCGGCGTCCTCGCAGTGGGCAAACGGCCGAAGGCGGACGCGCACACCTCGCTCGCGGCGGGCGGCATCAACGCGGCGCTCGCCACGATGGACCCCGAGGACACCTGGCAACAGCACGCGGCGGACACCCTCAAAGAGAGCTATCTCCTGGCCAATCCGGAGACGGTGAAAATCGTCACCGAGGGGGCGGCACGCGGCATCGAGGACCTCCAGCATTACGGCATGCCGTTCGCCCGCGAACAGGACGGGCGAATCTCGCAGCGCTTCTTCGGCGCCCACACCTACCGGCGCACCGCCTACGCCGGCGACTACACCGGACTCGAGATCCAGCGCACCCTGATCAACCGCGCGGCGCAGCTCGATGTCCCCATCCTCGACTCCGTGTACATCACCCGCCTTCTCGTCCGCGACAACGCGGTCTTCGGCGCGTACGGGTTCGACCTGACCGATGGCAGCCGTTACGTCATCCATGCCGACGCGGTGATCCTGGCCGCCGGCGGCCACACCCGGATCTGGCGGCGCACCTCCTCCCGGAGGGACGAGAACACGGGCGACTCCTTCCGTCTCGCCGTCCTGGCCGGCTGCCGCATTCGCGACCCCGAGCTGGTGCAGTTCCACCCATCCGGTCTCATCGCCCCCGAGAACGCGGCCGGCACCCTCGTCTCCGAAGCGGCCCGGGGCGAGGGCGGAATCCTGCGCAACCAGCTCGGCGAGCGGTTCATGTCCAAGTACGACCCGGAGCGGATGGAGTTGTCCACGCGCGACCGCGTCGCATTGGCCGCATACACAGAGATCAAAGAAGGCCGTGGGACCCCGAACGGCGGCGTTTGGCTGGATGTGTCGCATCTGCCACGCGAGACGATCATGACGCGGTTGCCGCGCGTCTACCAGACGCTTCTGGAGCTGCAGATGCTCGACATCACCAAGCAGCCGATCGAGATCGCGCCGACCGCGCACTACTCGATGGGCGGGGTCTGGGTGCGACCCGAAGACCACGGTACGGGCGTCGACGGCCTCTACGCGATCGGGGAGGCGGCCAGCGGCCTGCACGGCGCCAACCGCCTCGGTGGCAACTCCCTCATCGAGCTCCTCGTCTTCGGCCGCATCGTCGGACAGGAGGCAGCCGAGTATTCAGCGGGCCTCGACGCCCAGCGCCGCTCGGCCGAGGCGCTCGACGCGGCACGGGCGGAGGTGGACGAACTCCTCGCCGCGGACGGCCCCGAGAACGTACGCGCGCTGCAGCGAGCCCTCCGCGACATCATGACGGAGCATGCCGGCGTGGTACGCGACGAGGGCGGCCTGCGCAAAGGTCTCGCCGAACTCGCCGCGGTGGAGGCGCGCATCGCCGACGTCGGCGTACATCCGGACATCGCCGGCTTCCAGGACCTGGCCCACGCCTTCGATCTGAAGTCCGCCGCGCTCGCCGCCCGCGCGACGGTCGAGACCGCACTTGAGCGTCGCGAGACCCGCGGCTGCCACAACCGCTCCGACTACCCAGAACTCGACCCCTCGCTGCAGGTCAACCTGGTGTGGTCCGGTCCCGGATCGGTGGATCGGGAGGCCATCCCGCTGATTCCCGCCGAGATCGCCGCGCTCATGCGCGAGGTCTCCAGCGTCGGAAAACTCGTGGAGTAGCGACGTACGGACGGCGTTACCCGCGGCCCGAGAAAAGAAATTTCGCCGCAGCTGTCACAAGCCCGGAGGCTGCCCTGTCTTAGCTGGCGGACCGGCTGGCACATGGGTGCCCCGGCGGACGGAAAGGGCTGTGCCATGAAGGTCGTCGTGGTCGGCGGTACTGGCCTCATCGGATCGAACGTGGTGGCGAAGCTGGGTGAGCACGGTCACGAGGCGGTGGCGGCGGCGCCGAGCACCGGCGTCAACACGCTCACCGGTGAAGGGCTGGCGGAGGTGCTGGCGGGCGCGCAGGTGGTGATCGACGTGTCGAACTCGCCGTCGTTCGAGGCCGCCGCGGTGATGGAGTTCTTCGAGACCTCCACCCGCAACCTGCTCGCCGCCGAGGCGGCGGCCGGGGTCGGGCATCATGTCGCGCTGTCGGTGGTGGGGACGGAGCGGATGCCGGAGAACGACTACTTCGCGGCGAAGATCGCTCAGGAGCAGCTGATCGAGAAGTCGGGGATCCCGTTCTCGCTCGTGCACGCGACCCAGTTCTTCCAGTTCATCCGGAGCATCGCGGACCAGTCCACGGACGGCGACCAGGTACGGATCGCGCCCGTGCGGTTCCAGCCCATCGCGGGTGAAGAGGTCGCGCAGGCGGTCGGCCGGGTCGCGGTGGGGCAGCCGCTGAACGGCCGGGCCGAGGTGGCCGGGCCCGAGCAGTCACGGATGGACGAGTTCTTCCGCGACGCCCTGGCCGCCTGGGGCGACCCGCGTACGGTGGTCGCCGACCCGCAGGCGCGCTACTACGGCAGTGTGCCGGGCGAGCGGACACTGGTGCCGGGTGAGGGCGCGACCCTGGGCAAGATCCGCTACCGCGACTGGCTCGCGCAGAGCGCCGCCCAGTAGCCGCGCGTCTTCACTCCAGATCGCCTTGACCGCACACCCAAGCCATACATGGGAGGAATGATGAGCGCTCCGAACGGTGAGGACGGCTTCCTGTACGAACTCCAGGTCGAGGTCGAGGAAGAGGTGATCCTGGCCGAGACGAGCCGTCCGGAGGAGGCCGCCGAGCTGCCGGTCACCGAATGGCTCTTCGATCCGACGGACGCCGAGCGTGAGGAGATCGGCCTGCGGGGTCTGCTCGACGCGGTCGAGGCGCTGGAGGACGACTCCCGGCGCGGCGATCAGGGTGCGTGAGCCGCCGATGCCGCGGAAACGGGGGTAGGTATGCCTGCGGAATCCCTGGAACGGGTGAGCGCACTCGATCAGGCCGCATCCGATTTCGTCGAGTTGCGCCCGCGCCTGTTCGGCATCGCCTATCGGATGCTCGGCAGCGCGGTGGAAGCCGAGGACATCCTTCAGGAAGTCTGGCTGCGCTGGCAGAACACCGACCGCGTGACCATCGAGAACCCCTCGGCCTTCCTGGCGTTGATCACCACTCGCCTGGCCATCAACGTCGCTCGCTCCGCTCATTCGCGACGCGAAACCTATATAGGGCCCTGGCTCCCCGAACCGGTCGACACCAGCCTCGACCCCACACTGGGCGCTGAACGGGGCGAAGCTCTCGAACTCGCCTTCCTGCTGCTGCTGGAGAGGCTTGCCCCCACCGAGCGGGCCGCCTATGTGCTGCGCGAGGCCTTCGTCTACCCGTACGCGCAGATCGCGGAGATCCTTCAGCTCACCCCGGTCAACGCCCGTCAGCTCGTGAGCCGCGCCCGCAAACGCTTGACCGCCGCCCGACGCGAGCCCATCGACAAGATGGAGCATCGGCGTCTCCTGGCCGTTTTCCTCGACGCCGCCCAGACGGGGAACGTCGCCGCTCTCGAAGACCTCTTCGCCGCGGACGTCGTCAGCTCCTCGGACGGCGGCGGCATCAGAGGGGCGGCGCGATTCCCGCTGCTGGGCAGCAACCGCGTGGCGAAGTTCCTGGCCGCGTACGCGCCACGCTTCTGGCCGGGCGCCGAGATGACGTGGGTCGAAGCGAACGGGCGCGCCGGCGTGCTCGTCCCTCGCAACCACACCGATGTCGTCCTGCTCACCATCGAGGCCTCGCCGCAGGGCATCCACCACGTCATGTGGATCGTCAACCCGGCCAAACTCGGCGCCTTCGAACGGTCACACCACCTGATCTGACAGACCGTCCGCCGCCGCCCAGTACGTTCGCCTCTCGTGGTGTCACAACAAGACCGGCTGCCTGGTCTTAACTGCCGACACCAAAAGAACAGGGCGGCAGGACATGACCGAAGTGAGCGCCAGGACGCTGGCGGAGATGCTCGACGAACGGCAGCACCTCCTCGAGATCGCCTTGTGGATGTTCGGCTCGGAGATGACGGCCGACCGGATCGTCCAAGACACCTATCGCCGCTGGTACGCCCTCGACGACGAAGAACGCGCCGCCATCGCGGTGCCGCGCGCCTGGCTGACGCGGGTCGCCGGAGGTCTCTGCCTGGAATTGCTCGCCACTCCCGCCCCGAGCCACGCTCCCGGCGGCACACCGCGACCCGGAGCGTTCACCACCGCCGGTCCGGCACACCGGCCCGTGCCCGCTGCCGGTCTGGCACGCTGGCCCGAGCCCGGCACCGGTCCGGTACTCCAGCCGCCCAGGCCGGACCGAGCGATGCTCGCCAGACACGATCGTGTCGCGCGCCGGTTCGCCGCGGCCTGCGACACGGGGGACCCGGCGGCCCTGCGGGCGGTCCTGGCCGCCGACGCGATGGTCGTGAGCGATGGTGGCGGCAAACTGCGCGCCGCCGTACGCCCCACCTACGGCGCGGACGCGGTAGCCCGGTTCGTCACGGCCTTGCTGACCGGCCAGCCCGGCACCGAGGTGGCCGTCGAGTCCGTGAACGGCCGGACGGGCCTGGTCCTGCGCCAGGCGGGCCGAGCCGTGGCGGTGGCCGACGTGAGCGTCGCCGCAGCCGAGGTCACCGCAGTGTGGATCGTGCTGAACCCCGACAAGTTGCAGCGCTGGCACCGCCCATGACCAGCCTCCCCCGACTGCAGGCGCCCCGTGTGCCGCTGAAAGGCGTACCGGTGAACGAACCGACATTCTCCACGGAGCACGACTACCGCGGCTCCGCGTTCAAACCGCTCTACGTCACGCGCGTCGCGGTGAGCGGCGGCAGTTCCGCCCACGGCCGGGCCACCGGCCGGGCCCGCTCCGCCGACGGCGTGCTCGACCTGGAGGTGCGGATGCCCGAGGAGCTGGGCGGCGACGCCACCGGCCCGAACCCTGAGCAGCTCTTCGCCGCCGGGTACGCCGCCTGCTTCCACGGCGCCCTCAGCCTGCTGGCCCGCCGGCACCTCCTCGACCCCGGATCGATCAACGTGGAGGTGACCGTCGCGTTCGGCCGCGACCCCGCCGACGGCGGCTACGAGCTACGCGCCGACCTGGTCGTGACCTGGCCCGGAGTCGAACGTGACACGGCCACCCCGCTGCTCGCCCAGGCGACCGCGCTGTCCCCGTACGCCAAGATGACCCGCCAGGGCATCCCAGGCACCATCAACCTCGCCCCTTGAGCACATGTGCCACGGCATTGCCGTCCGTACGCACCCGCGTGCGCGCCTGATCACCGATCCACAGGACGTCCGACAGCTCGGCGGCCGGAGAGCCGATGTCCGGCTCTCCGGCCGCCACGTAAAGACGCGGGGTCCGCTGCGGAGCGTGGCCTGGCGGCCAATGCCTGTTTACCCGCGTACACGCTGGTCAGGCCGGGTTTGAGCGCATAGGGCCGATGCTTTGCGGACGCATGTCCTTACGCCCACCCTCCGCCCTGTCGCCGATCAGTGAGCCTCTGGTTCAGGCAGTCGAAGCGCGTACAAGAGCCAGACCAGGGCGAAGCCGACCGCGAGTACGCCGAGCGCGCGCGTGGCCCCCGCCATGCCCAATGCGACGGTCAGCGGGGCCACCGCCAGCGACGACACCCCCTGCAGCCCCGACGACAGCCCGAAGGCGGTGACCATCACGCGGCCGCGGATGTGGTCGGGGCTGGCCAGTTGCAGCCCGTTGATGGCCAGGATGGCGCACGCGCCCACCCCGAGATGGCCGGCCATGGCGGCGGGTACGCCCGACCACAGCCCACCGGCCTGGGCCAGGGCGAGGTAGCCGAGCCCGAACACCGCCAGAGCGCCACCCGACACGATCAACCGCCGCCGTGCTGACGCCCCGATCAGCCGTCGGCCCACGAACGGCCCGAGCACGGCGCCCACCCCCTGTGCCATGTAGAGGACGCCGACTCCGGCTTCGGTGGTGCCGAACCGTTCGAGCGCGTAGACGGGCAGGAGACCGACCACGCCGTAGCACAGCCGCAGGCCCGCCGTCAGCAGGAGCAGGGCCGCCACGGTGGGAGTGGCGCGGATGAAGCGCCACAGTTCGGCGGTGTCGGTACGTACGCGCGTCCGGCGGGCCTCCGTCGCCGTGGAGAAGGGCCGGCGGATGCGGGCGATCAGGACGGCGGACGCGGCGAAGGAGGCGGCGTCGACCAGCAGCGTGGCCGTGCTGCCCCAGGCGGCCGTGGCCAGGCCGCCCAGCCCGGCGCCGAGCAGCAGGCCGGAGGAGTAGAGGCTGCCGAGCGCGGCCTGCGCGGTGGGCAGCCGGTCGGGGGCGACGAGGTTGGGGAGTACGACCTCGGGGATCGGGCTCGACACCGCGGCCGACACCGACAGCACGGCCAGCGAGACCAGCGCCATGGGGACCGACTCCAGGTGGAAGGCGGCGAGCAGGCCCGCGAGGGGGACGATGGCGGCCAGGTCGCAGGCGATGCGCAGGCGGCGGCGGTCCAGGCGGTCGGTCAGCGAGCCGATGAGCGGCATCAGCAGGATGCCGGGCAGCGACTCGACGGCGAACAGCAGGGCCGTCAGCCCGGCCGAGCCGGTGCGGTGGTAGACGAAGGCGTTCAGGGCGACGAAGGTGAACCAGTCGCCGGTCAGGCTGAGGGCGGAGGCGAGGAAGAGGCGGCGGAAGTCGGGGTTGCCGCGCAGCAGCGCGAGCAGCGAGTTTCCGGGCAGGCGGGGAGGAACGGATGACACCTGGTGACTCCAAGCAGCCAAGCCGTCCGGCCGGTCCTGGGCCGGACGGGCGAAGAGGGGGATCGCTTCGCGGGGGTGCCCGGCCGGTCATGGGCCGGGCGGCTGCTGATCAGTCACAGAGGTGTGGCATGGGTGGAGGTTAACGCACCGCGGGGCTCGGCGTCAGGAGCGGGCGAGGACCTCGTACTTGACCCTCATGACCCCGGACCCTGTGTCGCCGATGGCGGAGAAGGCGGCCGCCGAGAGGTCTAGGCAGCGTCCGCCCACGTACGGACCGCGGTCGTTGATGCGGACCGTGACCGAGTCGCCGTTCGCCGGGTTGGTGACGCGGACCTTGCTGCCGAGCGGGAGCGTCTTGTGGGCGGCGGTCATGGCCGACGGGTCGAAGCGTTCGCCGCTGGCGGTCATCTGCCCTTCGTCGTAGTAGGACGCGCCGCAGGTGCCCGAACTGAGGACGCGGGTCTTCAGCTTGGCGGCCTCGGTCTCCGCCTTGCGTACCGGCACCTTGCGAACCGGCTCGGTCTTCGCCTTCTCGACTGGCTTGTCGACCGGCCTTGCGGTCGGCGGCTGGGCGGCTTCGGCCTTCGGGAGAGAAGTGGCCTTGGGGCTGGATGAGGGCTTGGGGGCGGCCGGCTTGGTGCTGGGCTTGTTCGGCTCGGGGGTTTTGGGGGCGGGGGAAGGGGTGTCGGCCCTGGTGTACGTGGGGGACGGCGACACGTCCAGCGCGGCGGTGGGCTTGGGGGCGTCGTCGTTGGCGACGGCCGCCCAGGCGGTGGTCGAGGCGGCGGCTACGACGGCCGCACCGGCTGCGACGGTGACCCAACGGCGCTTGCCTGGAGCCTTCTTCTGGCTCTCCGGGTTCGGACGGCTCGGGTTGTAGGAGTGCTGGCCCAAGGTAAACCACAGTCCTAGCTAGGGGACAGGACAGGGAAAGGCCAGGTCGGGGCGGATATGGGGGCGCGCGTCGGCCGATCCCTCGCTCGGGGCGGGTGCCCCGCGAACGTGGTCGAACATATGCGACAAACAGCGAGTAAAGACAACTTAATGGGACATTCAGTGAAATATCTCACTTTGGTCACGAGTCGACCAGGACGCTGAGCGTACGCCGGGGATCTTGGGGCAGCCGGAAAACGCCGACTCTGTCACCTTGGGGATAGGTGAGGGCATCCCAACAGGAGTAGAGCCGTACCAAAAGGGTCAGAGCATGAGCGAGCGGACAGTCTCCACCGTGTCGGCGTCCGCAGCCCGCTTGTCGGGTCGGTACCTCAGCACCCGCGCGAACCGCAGTGCCATCCCCCCGGGATAGCGCGGCGACCGCTGCACCCCGTCGAAGGCGATCTCCACGACCAGCTCGGGCCGCAGACTGACGGTCCACTCGTCGGTGGGCCCCTCGGCCAGCTCCAGGAAGCGTTCGGTCTGCCAGGCGAGCAGCTCGTCGGTCAGCCCCTTGAACGTCTTGCCCAGCATCACGAACCCGCCGCTCTCCGGGTCGCGGGCGCCGAGGTGGAGGTTGGACAGCTTGCCTTCGCGGCGGCCGTGACCCCATTCGGCCGCGAGGACGACCAAGTCGAGCGTGTGCCGCGGCTTGACCTTGATCCACCCGGCGCCCCGGCGGCCGGCCGCGTAGGGGGAGGCCAGCGACTTGACGACCAGGCCCTCGTGACCGGCCTTGATCACGTCGATGAAGTACTTCTCCGCTTCCGGCACCTCGCCCGTGATGAGCCGTGGCGTGCGCAGACCGGGCGTGACGGTCCGGCCGAGGACCTCCTGGCGCTGGGCGTAGGGCAGGTCGAGCAGGTCGGCCCCGTCCACCCGCAGCGCGTCGAAGAAGAACACGCTCAGCGGCGTGTCCTCCCGCAGTCGCGGGACGCCGGTCTTGGTGGTCACCCTGCTGGCCGTCACCTGGAACGGGTGCGGCCGCCCGTCGGGCCGCAGCGCGATCACCTCGCCGTCGAGCACGAGATCGTCGCAGGCCAGGCCGAGCACGGCTTCCACGAGTTCGGGCACCTGCGCGGTGATGTCGTCGAGTGTGCGGGTGAACACGCGGACCTGGTCGCCGGAGCGGTGCGCCTGCACGCGTACGCCGTCGAGCTTCCACTCCAGCGCGGCCGGGGTGCCCGCCTTCTCCAGCGCGGCGGCGACGTTCGGGGCGCTGCCGGCGAGCATGGGCGAGACCGCCCGGCCCACCTCCAGCTTGAAGGCGTGCAACGCCGCCACGCCACCGGTCAGCGCCGCCGCGCCCACGGCGGGCAGCCAGCCGCGCAGCGTGAGCGCCCGCCGCACGTCGGCGGACGGCGCGCCCGACGCTTTGGCGATCGCCTCGATCATCACGCCGTCGAGGGCGCCCTGGCGCAGCTCGCCGCCGAGCAGCCGAAGCATGAACGCCTGCTCCTGGCTGGTCAGCCCGGCGAACAGCTCGGTGACCAGCGCCTTGCGGGCCGCCTGCGAGCCCTGGCCGGAGACGGACTTGATCTTCGACAGCAGGGCGTCGACGTGGGTCAGGGTGGCGGTGGCGGCGAGCTTGGCGGGAGGCGGATCCTGAAGGGTCCGCCAGCCCACGCCCACTTGACGCTGCGGGAGCTCACCCGACAGGTAGGAGATGGCGATCTCCGCCTCGTCGGCACCGACCCTGCCGAGCAGTTCGGCCAGATGGCCGACCTTGCCGAGCCGGGCGGACGTGCGCGTCACAGCCTCCGAAACCCGTACCACGTCGATCAACAGCACATGCCCTATGTTGCCGTACTTCGCCGACAAATCCGCCGCGCCAAGACCAGCATTTTGCCCGGCGATGGGCCCCCTGAGGGGTGGGGCGGGTGTGCGGCCCGCCCCAGGGTGTTAGCTGACGCCCAGGAGGTCGACGACGAAGATGAGCGTCTCTCCCGGCTTGATGCGGGCGCCGGCGCCGCGGTTGCCGTAGCCGAGGTGCGCGGGGATCACCAGCTTGCGGCGACCGCCCACCTTCATCCCGGCCACGCCCTGGTCCCAGCCGGCGATGACACGCCCGCCGCCGAGCGGGAACTCGAACGCCTCGCCGCGGTTCCACGACGCGTCGAACTCCTCGCCGGTCGAGAACGCGACACCCACGTAGTGGACGCTGACGTTCTGGCCGGGCTTGGCCTCGGGGCCGTTCCCCTCGACGATGTCGACGATCTCCAGGTCGGTGGGCGGGTTACCCTCCGGGAAGTCGATTTCCGGCTTCTCGAGTGCCACGAATTGCTCCTGTTACGAGTATTGGCGATCAGGAATGGACCCGACGACTCTATGCGGTCGGGATATGGTCATCGTTCATGGCCGCCCTTTCCGCCGATGCGATCCTGCTCACCGGGCGCGTCGCCGTGATCACCGGGGCGGCGCGGGGGATCGGGCGGGCGATCGCGGAGACGTTCGCGGCATTCGGGGCTCATGTCGCGATCTGCGACCGCGACAAGCCTCAGCAGAGCAGCGAGCTCGCGATGACCCTGGACGTACGGGATCCGGTGGCCGTGGAGGTGTTCGCGCAGGCCGTGCACGAGCGGTGGGGGCGTGTGGACATCCTGGTGAACAACGCGGGCGGGACCTTCCACGCCGCGTTCGCCGACACGACGGCCCGCGGCGAGCGGACCCTGATCGAGGAGAACTTCACGCAGGTCACCGGCATGATCCGCCGGATGCTGCCGATGATGGGCGCCGGGGCGTCGATCATCAACGTGACCTCCAGCGAGGCGCACCAGGCGGCGCCGGGGTTCGCGGTCTACGCGGCGATGAAGGCGGGGCTGGAGAGCCTGACGAAGTCGCTCGCGCTTGAGTTCGCGCCCCTGGGCATCAGGGTGAACGCCATCGCGCCCGACGGGCTCCCCACCGAGGGCGAGACACAGGTACAGGAGCGGATGGCGGACGGACCCTTCGAGCCGGTACGCCTGCCGCCGCTCGGGCACCTCGGGGAGCCGGCTGACGCGGCGGGCGCGGCGGTGTTCCTGGCCAGTGAGCTGGCCAGGTTCGTGACCGGCACGACGCTGCACGTCGACGGCGGGATCCACGCGGCAGGCGGCTGGCGCCGAACCTGAACCGCCCTACCCGCCCTACCAGCTCTGGTGCAGTGGCATGCCCTCGGTGTAGCCGGAGGCGCTCTGGATGCCGACCACCGCGCGCTCGTGCAGCTCCTCCAGGTTCGCCGCCCCCGCGTACGTGCACGAGGACCGCAGCCCGGCCACGATCGCGTCGATCTGGTCCTCCACGCTCGGCCGCCGCGGATCCAGGTACATGCGCGAGGTCGAGATCCCCTCCTCGAACAGCGCCTTCCTGGCCCGATCGAACGGGCTGTCCTCCGCCGTGCGCAGCCGCACGGCCCGCGCGGACGCCATGCCGAAGTTCTCCTTGTACCTGCGCCCGTCGGCGTCGGTGCGCGCGTCGCCGGGAGACTCGTACGTCCCGGCGAACCACGAGCCGATCATCACGTTGGCCGCGCCCGCGGCCAGGGCGAGCGCCACGTCACGCGGGTGCCGGACACCGCCGTCGGCCCACACGTGCCGCCCGAGCCGCCGCGCCTCCGCCGAGCATTCGAGCACGGCCGAGAACTGCGGCCGCCCCACCCCGGTCATCATCCGCGTCGTGCACATGGCGCCGGGGCCGACCCCCACCTTGAGGATGTCCGCGCCCGCGTCCACCAGGTCGCGCACGCCCTCGGCGGTCACCACGTTGCCCGCCGCCACCGGCACCCCCGGGTCCAGGGCCCGGACCGCGCGCAGGGCGGAGACCATCTTCTCCTGATGCCCGTGCGCGGTGTCGACCACCAGGCAGTCGATCCCGGCATCGAGCAGCTCCTTGGCCTTGGCCGCGACGTCGCCGTTCACGCCGACGGCGGCCGCGATGCGCAGCCGGCCGGCGGCGTCGAGCGCGGGCTGGTAGAGCGTGGCGCGCAGGGCGCCCGTGCGGGTCAGGATGCCGACCAGCCGGCCCTCGGCGTCCACGATGGGCGCCAGGCGGTGACGGCCCCCGTGCAGCCGGTCGAACGCCGCGCGCGGCTCAAGACCTGCCGGCAGCGTCAGCAGCTCGCTCGACATCACCTGCGACAGCTGCGTGTACATGTCGACGCCCTGGCAGTCGGCCTCGGTCACCACGCCGGTCGGCCGGTTGTCCCAGTCGACGACGATGACCGCGCCGTGGGCGCGCTTGGGCAGCAGCTGCATGGCCTCGCCGACCGTGTCGTGCGGCGTCAGCGTGAGCGGAGTGTCGTGGACCAGGTCGCGCTTCTTGACCCAGTCGACGACCTCCGTCACGACGTCGATGGGAATGTCCTGGGGGATCACGGTGATGCCGCCCCGGCGGGCGATCGTCTCGGCCATGCGCCGGCCGGCGACCGCGGTCATGTTCGCCACGACGATCGGAAGGGTGGTGCCCGTGCCGTCGTTCGTCGAAAGATCGACCGCGAGCCGGGAACCGACCGAGGA
Source organism: Nonomuraea sp. NPDC052129 (assembly GCF_040680095.1). Lineage (NCBI taxonomy): Bacteria > Bacillati > Actinomycetota > Actinomycetes > Streptosporangiales > Streptosporangiaceae > Nonomuraea > Nonomuraea sp. NPDC052129. Next base: position 164,205 of record NZ_JBFAVX010000007.1, read on the forward strand.
ACGCGACGGGACCATGAACACGTCGCTGTACGTCAGGTCGTATTGCGGCTCGAGGCCGTTAAGGAACTTCACGTTCGTCCATCTTATGCGCTGGGTGGCTAATGAGGAGTTTCCCGATTGTTATGGCCATATGATCGGCCGGGATACTTAGGGGGATGGAGGGCCTGTGGAGGTCACTGAGAGAAACGAGCTGACAGTCGTCGGTATCGCCGTACGCACCTCGAACGCCGACGAGATCGACCCCGCCAGGGCGAAGCTGCCCGTGCTGTGGCAGCGGGCGGGCGCCCCCGGGGCGTTCGCGCACATTCCGGGACGCGTCGACGAGAACCTTTACGCGGTGCTGACCGACTACGAGGGCGACCATCACGGCGCCTACACGCAGATCGTCGGCATCGGCGTGCGGACGGTTCCCAGGCTGCCCGAGGGCATGGTCGCCGTACGGGTGCCCGCGGGCCCGGCCCTGCGGGTCGAGGCGCGCGGCCAGATGCCGCAGGCGATCGTCGACGCCTGGCAGCAGGTGTGGAAGCACACCGAGTCGGGCGGCACGCCCGCGCGGGCGTTCAGGACGGACCTTGAGGTGCACCACCCCGGTGGCGCGGACCTCTACATCGCCGTCTACTGATCGCTGAACCCGGGCCCGTTCGGGCTCGGGTCGTGGCCTCATGGAATCTCCCTTACCTATCGTTAAGTAATCTCTTGCGGATGTCGCGCCGGATCGCTTACCATCCGTTAGGTAAGGGGGGTCACCATGCAGATCCTGATCTCCGGCGCGAGTGTCGCCGGACCCGCGCTGGCGTACTGGCTCAACAGGTACGGTTTCGACGTCACCGTCGTGGAGCGCGCCCCGTCGCTCCGCAAGACGGGCGGCCACGCGATCGACCTGTTCAGGCCCGCGATGGACATCGTCGAGAAGATGGGCCTGATCGACCCGATCACCGCCAAGAAGACCGGCACGAACTGGCTCACCATGTATCGCGAAGGCCAGGAGGGGGCCGTGGAGCTGGACCTCCGGCGCGTCTTCACGGCCGTGTCGGACCGGCACGTCGAGATCATGCGCGACGACCTCAGCGAGATCTTCTACGACGCCACCCGCGCCGACGTCGAGTACGTCTTCGACGACTCCATCACCGCCATCGCCGAGGACGGCACGGTGACCTTCGAGCGCGGGGCGGCCAGGCGGTTCGACCTGGTCGTCGGCGCCGACGGGCTGCACTCGAACGTGCGCGGCCTGGTCTTCGGCCCCGAGTCGGGCTTCTCCACCTGGATCGGCGCGTACCTGGCCGTCTTCTCGGTGCCCAACTACCTCGACCTCGACGGCCGTATGGAGGGGCTGTCCGGCATCGGGCGGATGGCCGGTATGTACGGGGCGGCGCACATGTCCGACGCGCGGGCGGTGTTCCTGTTCAGGACGCCGGAGCAGCTCCAGTATCACCACCGCGACGTCGCCCGGCAGAAGGAGCTGCTGCGCGAGCGGTTCGCGGGGATGGGCTGGCAGGTTCCCCGGCTGCTGGCCGAGCTCGACCGCACCCCGGCCTTCTACTTCGACTCGATCACCCAGCTGCACCTCGACAACTGGTCGCGTGGCCGCGTCACGCTGGTCGGCGACGCGGGCTACTGCCCGGGACCGGCCGTGGGCGGCAGCACGAGCCTGGCCGTCGTCGGGGCGTACATCCTCGCGGGCGAGCTGGCCGCCGCACACGGCGACCACGAGCGCGCCTTCCCGGCCTACGAGGCCGAGATCGGTGAGTACGTACGGCGGAGCCGCACGTTCGCGGTCGGGGCGGCCAAGCGGATCGTGCCCGGCAACCGGTTCGACCTGTGGACGCTCACCCAGGCCGCGCGGCTGATCGGCCACCTGCCGGTCGCGGTGACCAAGGCCGCTACCAAGCTGGGCAGCAAGGGCATGCGGCTGCACGACTCGATCGCGTTGAAGGACTACTCGGCGTACGAGGGCGTGCGGCAGTAGAAACCGTGCGGCTGTAGAAGCTGTGCGCCAGTGGAAACGGCGCGAATAGACTGCGCGCCGTGCGTGCCGCCTATTTCGCCTTTGACCGGTTCCCTTCGAGCAAGGGGTCGGCGGTGCACATCGGACAGATGGCCGCCGAGTTGTTCGACCGGTTCGGGGGCGGGCTGCTGGGGGTGCTGGGCGGGGGCGGGCTGCCGCGTTACCAGCGCGAGGGCGATGTCCAGATCGCCAGGTTCGACGAGCAGATCCCCAACTTGATCGACCGGGCCGAGGCGTACTCGCACTGGGTCGCCCGCCACCTCGCGCCGCACCTGGAGACGCTGGAACTGGTCCACGTGCGCGACCCCTGGAGCGCGCTGCCGGTGCTCGGCCACCGGCACAAGGTGGTGTACGAGGTGAACGGGCTGCCGTCCATCGAGCTGCCGCACACCTGGCCCCAGGCGGCCCCCGCCACGGTGGCCAAGTTGCGGCGGCTGGAGGCGCACTGCCTGGAACAGGCGAACGCGATTGTCGTGCCATCGAGCGTCATCGGGGACGCCATCCGCAAAATGGGGATAAATCCGGAAAAGGTGTTCCTCGTTCCGAACGCCGCCAACCCCGTCACCCCGGCACCGACCGCACCGACCGCCGCGCCCGAGCACTACCTGATCTACGTAGGCGCCCTCCAGCGCTGGCAGGGCGTGGACGTGCTGCTCCGTGCCTTCGCCAGGTTGGCCGACCTGACCGAGCTGCGGCTGGTCGTCTGCTCCTCCGTCCCGGAACGCCGCGCCAAACCTCTCCAGCGCCTCGCCGACCGCCTGGGGGTGGCCGAGCGGATCGTGTGGCGGTTCACGCTGCCCCACGACGAGGTGGCCGGCTGGCTGGCCGGCGCGGCCGTGTCCGCCGCCCCGCTCACCGCCTGCCCGCGCAACCTCGACCAGGGCTGCGCCCCGCTCAAGATCCTGGAGTCGATGGCGGCCGGCACGCCGGTGGTGGCCTCGGACCTGCCGGCCGTACGAGAGATCCTGGGGGAGGACGGGCGGCTGGTCGCGCCCGATCGGCCCGCCGAGCTGGCTCGCGCGATCCGGACCCTCCTGGAGTACCCCGAACAGGCGCGGGTGATGGCGGAGCGGGCCAGGGGCAGGGTGCCCAGCTGGGCTGATTCCCGGGCGAGGCTCGCCGAGGTTTATCGCCGTGTGTAGTGTTTCGAGCCATGTTCTGGCGGAAGACACGGGCGGCGATCGCCGGGTTCCACCCGCTGCACCAGACCCTCATCTGGGAGCACACGCTCTCGGCCACGCTGCCCAAGGCGGAATGGGCGGCGCTGCTGGCCAGCCTCTCCCGGCATCGCGGGCTCGTCCGGCGGCCCAAGTGGCGGCTGCCCGCGCGTACGGAGAGCCTGCTCGTGCCGCTGATCAGGGTGCTCTGTGAAGACGTCGGCGGCGGCGTGGTCGGCATCACCGCCGATCTGCGCGGCCACGGCGTCCCGGGCAAGGAGAGCCCGCGCCGGTCCCTGCCGGTCGTACGACCCGTGCGCCGGGCCGAGGAGTGGTGGGTGCGCGATCCGTGGCTCAGCGTCCGCTCGGAGTTACGCGACGGCAGCGTGCTCACGCTCGCTGTCACCGACCTGGTCAGGCGCCGCCGGGTCGTCAAGGTCAATCCGCGGGGCAAGCACAAGACCAAGACCAAGACGAAGGCCGTACAGCACATTCGGACCAGCCGCTCGCTGGCCAAGGGTCAGGTGCCGGCGCGGCCGGGCAGCCCGCCGCCGTGGTGGATCCAGGTGAAGGTCCGTCCGGGCGTGAAGACCGTGATCAGGGCCGCCGCCAAGGTGCCGCTGCCCGCCGAGCGTGACCAGCTCGGGGCGATCATGACGGTGGCGACCGAACCGTTCAGGTGGACGCAAAGGAGGCGGGCCGCGTGATCCCGTGCATGGTGAGCACCGGATTCTTCGTGCTCGGCCGCTGCGGCCGGGCGCCGGTCGCCGCCTGCGCCGGGTGCGGCAGGCCGATCTGCGACCGGCACGTCGGACCTGGCGGCGTCTGTCCCGAGTGCGCGACCGCCCAGGGCTATGGCTCCGCCTACGACCCGTTCTGGACCAGCGGCTTCCGCCGCGACCACTACCAGAGCACCTCCTCCACCTACCAGGACCCCGGCTGGTACGGCACGTTCGACGACTACGACAGAGGCGCCTTCGACCCCGAGGACCAGGGCGACTTCGGTGACTTCGGCGATGGCGACGAGCGCGATTTCGTGGACAGCTGATGCGGCTGCTGTGGCTGACCGAGCACTACCCGCCGAGCAGGGGCGGCATGGCCGAGTCCTGCGACAGGATCGTCAGGGGCCTGCGTGATGCGGGCGTGGAGATCGACGTCGCGCACCTGACCAGGCGGGATCGGCCCTGGCAGACCGGCGGCGAGCGGGGCGGGCGGCTGCTCACCGTGCCGCTGGAGGACAATCCCGAGCACGCGCTGCGCCGGTTGTGGACCGTGCTGCGGGGGGAGTCGTACACGCACGTGGTGGCGTTCGGCGGCACGTACGCCATGCTCGGTGCCCCGATCCTGGCCGCGTGGCTCGGCGTCCCGCTGGTGACGCTGCTGCGCGGCAACGACTTCGACACCGGTGTCTTCTCGCTGCGCCGCAGGGGCGCCCTGCTCGACGCGTTACGGGCCTCGGCCACGGTGTGCGTGGTGGCCTCCGGGCACGCGCCGCTGGTGTCCGCGCTGGTTCCGGAAGCGCGGGTGCGGTGGGTGGCCAACGGCATCGACACCGCCGGCTGGCAGATCCTGCCCTCCGAACGCGCGGCGGGCCTGGCCAGGCGGGCCGCCGCCGGCCGGCGCACGATCGGGCTCATCGGGCAGCTCAAGAACAAGAAGGGCGTCGGCTTCCTGCTCGACGCGCTGGCCGCCTCCGGGCACGCGGACCTGTTCCACCTGCTGCTCGTCGGGGAGCTGGAGGCGGACCTGACCGTGCCGGCCGGGCACACGCGGCTGCCCTTTCTCGACCGGTACGAGCTGCCCGCGCTCTACGCCGCATGCGACCTGGTCGCGCTGCCCTCGTTCTACGACGGGCTGCCGAACGTGGCCCTGGAGGCCGCGGCCCTCGGCGTCCCGCTGCTCGCCTCCGACGCGGGCGGGCTGGCCGACCTGGTCGACGACGAGATCGGCTTCCGCTTCGCCGCCGGGGACCCACATGAGTGCCGGGCGGCGGTCGACCGGGCCGCGCGGGCCACGGACGAGCAACTGGCCAAGCTCGGCACGGCGGCGGCCGAGCGGGTACGCAGGGACTTCACGGTGACCGCCGAGACGGAGGGCTACCTGCGGGTCTTCCGCGAGAGCACCCGATTGGCCGCTCCGCCCGACGGCACCGGATTGTCCGCCCCGCCGAACCGCACATGATCGTCTGCTACGCCAGAGGCGGCGGGCTCGGCCATCTCACGCGGGTCCGGGCCTACCTGCACACGGTCCATCCGGGCGCCGCGGCCACGATCCGCACCGAGTGGCCGCGCGACCCGGCCGTGCTCGCGCGGGCCGACGAGATCGTGGTGGACGCCTTTCCCGCCGGGCTCGACGGCGAGATCGAGGCGGCGGTGCCGCCGGGGACGCGTGTCGTGCACCTGGCCAGGCTGCTGCGCTGGGACGCCTACCGGCCGCTGATCCCGGCCCGGCCGTTGCGCTTCCACCGGACGTGGCTGGCCGAGCCGGTGAGCGATTCCCACCTGGCCTACCTGGAGTCGGTGTCGGACGAGGTGGTCCCGCTGGCACTGGCCGATCCACCGGCCCCGCCCGCCACAGCGCCGGGGGACTGGCTGACGGCTTCGGGGGACTGGCTGATCGTGCATTCCGGGCCGCCGGGCGAGATCCTGGAGCTGGTGGCGTACGCCCGCGAGAGCGCCGTCCTCGAAGGTCTCAGCCCGCGCCTCGTGCTCGTCTCGCCCGCCGCGCCGCCCGGCCTGCCCGCCGGAGTGGCGCACCTCGCCGTCCGTCCGGCCTGGCCGCTGTTCGCCACGGCCGGCCGCATCGTCTCCGCCGCCGGGTTCAACGTGGTACGGCAGGCCGCGCCGTACCGGCACAAGCATCGGATGGTGCCCTTCCCCCGCCGCTTCGACGACCAGTTCACCCGCGCGGCGAGAGCACGACGGGAAAGGACGTGACGCCGCGCACGAACGCGTTGGGCAGGATGCGCGGGCCCGCGTCGTCGGCCCAGGCGGCCGAGCCCACCCGGTCGATCCACTCCTCGAAGAAGATCCGTAACTCCAGCCGGGCCAGGGACGCGCCCAGGCAGAAGTGGGTTCCCAGGCCGAACGCGATGTGCCCGCCCGGCTTGCGCGTCACGTCGAACACCTCCGGGCGGTCGAACACCGACTCGTCCCGGTTCGCCGAGCCGTACATGAGCAGCACCTGCTGGCCTCGGCCGATGCGCTGCCCGTGGAGCTCGGTGTCGCGGGTGGCCGAGCGGCACATGTTCAGGATCGGGGTGGTCCAGCGGATGAACTCCTCCACGGCGTTCTCGATCAGGCCGCGGTCCTCGCGCAGCAGCCGCCACTGGTCCGGGTGCCGGATCAGCGCGTCGATCGCGGTCGCGATGACCGTACGGGTGGTCTCCGCGCCGCCGTCGAGCAGCAGCAGCGCCTCGTTCGCCAGGTGGTCGTCGTCATAGGCGGCCCGGCCGGACCAGAGGGTCACCAGGTCGTCGGCCGGGCACACCCGGCGTTCGGCGGCCAGGGCGAGTACGGCCTCGCCGAACTCGCCCGCGGCGACCGCGGCCTCGTGCGTGACGTAGCGCAGGCCGCCGCCCGCCACGATCGTGGTCTCCGACCAGTGCTTGAGCCGCGGCCAGTCCGCGTCGGGGAAGCCGAGCAGCCAGCCGATCATGCGGGCGGGCAGCGGTGCGGCCAGGGCGGGCACCGCGTCGACGGTGCCGGCCTCCAGGGCCTGGTCGATCAGCTCGACGACGACCTCGCGGACGCGGGCGGCGTAGCGCTCGTGAACGTAGCGCGGTGTGAAGCGGCGGTAGACGAGGCGGCGGTGCTCGGCGTGCTCCGGGTCGTCCATGCCGATCATCGACGGATCGGAGGGCAGCTGGGGGCGGTAGCCGCCGGTGCTGGTCCACAGGCCGGGATCGCGCTCGATGGCCGTGATGTCGGCGTGGCGGGAGATGCCCCACAGCCCGTTGGCGGCGTCGTGGTGGACGGGGGAGTGCTCGCGCAGCCAGGCGTAGACGGGTGCCGGGTCGCCCGCGTACAGGGCGCCGTCGAGCAGGTCGGGGTTCATGTCAGGCCAGCACCCCCTGGGAGCGCAGCTTCTCCGCGGCCTCGGCGCTCAGGCCCCAGGCGGACAGGTCGGCGAGCCGGGTGGCGGGTGAGAGGTCCTGGTCCGGTACGCCGAGCAGGCGCGGCGCGGGTACCGGCTGGCTGAGCCCGCCGACGTCGGCGAAGGCGCCCCTGGCCACGTTGTGCGGATGCCGGACGGCCTCCTTCATGGACAGGACCGGCGACACACACGCGTCCGAGCCGTCGAACACCGCCTCCCACTCCGCCCGCGTCCGCGACCTGAACTCCTCGGCCAGGCGGGCCTTGAGCGCCGGCCACTGCTTCTTGTCGCCGCGGTCCGGCAGGTCCGTCAGCCCCATCCGGGTCACCATCGCGTTCCAGAACTGCGGCTCCAGCGAGCCGACCGCCATGAACTCCCCGTCGGCCGTCTCATAGGTGTCGTAGTGGGGCGCGCCGGTGTCCAGCAGGTTCGTGCCGCGCGGGCCCCAGAAGCCGCTCTGCACGCCGTGGTAGAACATCGCGAACAGGATCGCGGCGCCGTCCACCATGGCCGCGTCGATCACCCGGCCCTTGCCGGTGCGTTCCCGCTCGAACAGGGCGAGCAGCACGCCGTACGCGAGCATGAGGCCGCCGCCGGCGAAGTCGCCCAGGATGTTGATCGGCGGCGTCGGCTTGTCCTCCGCGCGGCCGAGCATCGACAGGATGCCGGAGATCGCGATGTAGTCGATGTCGTGGCCCGCGGTGGTGGCGAGCGGCCCGTCCTGTCCCCAGCCGGTCATCCGGCCGTAGATCAGCCGCTCGTTCACCGCGTGGAGGTCGGCGGGGCCGATGCCGAGCCGTTCCGCCACTCCGGGCCGGAAGACCTCGATGACGACGTCGGCGTTCCTCGCCAGTTCCTTGAGCGCGGCGACGCCCTCGGGCGACTTCAGGTCCAGGCCGATGGTGTGCTTGCCGCGGTCCATGACGTCCGTGCGCGGCTCGTCGGAGACGGCGGCCACGCGATCGACGCGCAGCACGTCGGCGCCGTGGTCGGCGAGCATCATCCCGGCGAACGGGCCCGGCGCGAGCCCCGCGAGCTCCAGCACCCGGATCCCGGCGAGCGGGCCCTGTCGGCCTTCAGACATCGGCATCTCCTACGACTCGGCTGGCCTCAGTAGAACAACATTCGGTGACCTCTGGCAAGACGCCTTCCCGACCTCCGGGCAGACATACGCGAGGTATGGGAAACTTGCCCACTGTTCGGGTGGGTCTACAAGGGTTGGACATGGTTTCGGATAGCAACCAGCTGGTGGCCAAGCGCTACCAGTTACTGCGCGAACTGGGGCGCGGCGGTATGGGCGTGGTCTGGGAAGGCCGCGACACACTGCTCAACCGGCAGATCGCCGTTAAGGAAGTGCTCCTGCCCGAGGGACTGCCCCGGGCCGACCAGGAACGGCAGCTGCTCCGTACCGCCCGCGAGGCGCGTATGGCGGCACGGCTGAACCACCCGTCCGTCGTCGCGATCTACGACGTGGTCGAGGAGGACGGCCGGCCGTGGATCATCATGGAGCTGGTACGCCACCCCTCGGTGGAGGAGGTCGTCGCCACCTCCGGCGCCCTTCCGGTACGGCAGGCGGCCGACGTGGGCCGGCAGGTGCTGTCGGCGTTGCGGGCCGCGCACGAGGTCGGGATCCTGCACCGCGACGTCAAGCCGAGCAACATCCTGCTCACCGACGACGGCCGGGCCGTGCTCACCGACTTCGGCATCGCCACCGCCGAGGGCGACGCCTCGCTGACCCAGACCGGGATGGTGACCGGCTCGCCGAGCTTCCTGGCTCCCGAACGAGTGCGCGCGGCCGAGTCCGGGCCCGCCTCCGACCTGTGGTCGCTCGGGGCCACGCTCTACGCCACGCTGGTCGGCCGGTCGCCGTTCGAGCGCGGCGATCCCATGGCCACGCTGAACGCGCTGCTGAGCGACGAGCCGGACTACCGCCGGATCCCGCCGATCATGCACCCGATCCTGCAAGGGCTGCTGCGCAAGGAGCCGCACGAACGGGTCAACGCCGAGCAGGCCGACGCGCTGCTGGCCGCCATCGTCGCCGCCAAGCAGCCGAACGCCGACCGGGTCGTGGTGGAGCCGAAGCCGCCGCGCGGCGGCCGTACCCTCCTCGCGGCGGCAGCGGCGGCGGTGCTGGTGGTCGGGGGCGGCGGGTTCGCCTTCTTCAAGCTCAGCGGGTCGGCGGAAGGCGCGCCGCGCGTCACGCAGAGCGCCGTGGCCAGCGCGCCGCCGAGCACGCCACCGCCCAGCACCGAGACCAGCGCGACGCCCACCCCCACCCCGACGCCCACCCCGACCAGGGTGGTGGCGACGGTACGGGCCTGGAAGTCGCCCGACGGCTGGTCCATCATGCGGCCCATCGGCTGGAGGGGCGCCCGCAAGGAGGCCTATACCGAGTGGACGCGCCGGGACCGGAGCGGGCACTTCGGCGTCCAGGCCATCTACGTCAACCCCGACCCGAACCAGATCATCCGCGACTCGCAGGAGACCGCCGGGCAGAACGACCAGGACGTTCGGACCCTGCGCCGCAGGTCCGTCACCCACCAGGGGACCAAGGCCGTGGAATGGGAGTTCACCTACACGGCGGGTCCGACCGGCGACGCGCCGTGGAGCACGCAGGGCGTGAAGTACCACGAGGTGCAGCGGGCGGTGGCGATCGGGGATACCGCCTACGTCCTGTCGTGGACGGCCACCGAGGCGCGGTGGAAACAAGACCAGGGGTTGATGCGGCAGGTGATCGCCAGCTTTACGGTAGCGGCATGACGCCTTGGAATCTGCTCGCGCTGGCGCCGCTCCCCGAGGAGGTGCTGCGGCAGTTGCTCGCGCCGCTCGGTGACCGGGTGGCCGTGCGGGTGCCGTCGGCCCGCGACCGCGCCGCGCTCCTCGCCTCGCTGGCCGAGGCGGAGATCGTGCTCGGCGACTGGACGGCGCTGCTGGCGCTCGACGCCGAGGCGGTGGCCGCCGCGCCCCGGCTGGCCTTCGTCCAGCAGCCCTCGGTCGGCGTCGACGGCCACGATCTGGCCGCGCTGGCCGCCGCGGGCGTGCCGCTGGCCAACACGGCGGGCGTCAGCGCCGTCGCGGTGTCCGAGTGGTGCCTGGCCGCCGCCCTGTCACTGTCGCGCAAGCTCGCCGAGGCCGACGCCGCCGTCCGCGCGGGCCACTGGCCGCAGCAGGACCTGCGGCCCCGCGAGCTGCACGGCCGGCAGGTCGGCATCGTCGGCTACGGTCCGATCGGCGCGGCCTGCGCCCGGCTGTTCCGGGCGTTCGGCTGCCAGGTGTCCTACTGGACCCGCACGCCTCGCGCGGAGCCGGGCTACCAGGAGCTGGCGCCGCTGCTGTCCGACTCCGACGTGGTCGTCGTGGTGATCGCGCTGTCCGACGAGACGCGTGGCCTGATCGACCCCAGGCGGCTGAAGCAGGGGGCGTTACTGGTCAACGCGGCCAGGGGCGGGGTCGTCGACCAGGCGGCGCTGGCCGGCGCGCTCACCGACGGGCACCTCGGCGGCGCCGCGCTCGACGTGTTCGACACCGAGCCCCTGCCCGACGGCGACCCGCTGCGCGAGATCGACGGCGTGCTGCTGTCGCCGCACGTCGCCGGAGTGACGCCAGAGTCCACCGGACGCCTGCTCACGGCCACGATGGCCAACCTCACGGCCGCGCTGGACGGCCACGAGGTGGCCAACGTGATCAACGGTGTATCGCCGATCATCCGCCGGAAATTTCCGAGTTCGCCCACCGCGTAGGCATTCGACCGGGCACGATAAACAGTTTTCGTGTCTTTAACGACCCCGGTCTGGTCGATGTCAGTCCAGGGAGATACCTTCTTCAGGACGATCTCTACCGGCTCAAGGGGGTGCTTCCGTGACGACAACGATGTCGACACACCGACGGGCAGTAGAGCACATCAGGCAGTCGTACGCGGAGATCCCGGGGGACGCTTCGCCCCGGCTGTCCAAGGCCACGTCCAACCTCTTCAGATTCCGCGACTCGGGCAAGACCGCCAAGCTCTCCGCCAGGGAGCTCGACGAGGTCATCAGTGTCGACCCGGTGACGATGACGGCCGAGGTCCAGGGCATGACGACCTACGAGCACCTGGTCGACGCCACGCTGCCGCACGGGCTCATGCCCTATGTGGTGCCCCAGCTCAAGACGATCACGCTGGGCGGCGCGGTGACGGGGCTCGGGATCGAGTCGACCAGCTTCAAAGACGGGCTGCCGCACGAGTCGGTCGAGGAGCTCGAGATCCTGACCGGCGACGGCCGCATCGTCGTCGCCCGCGACGACAACGAGCACCGCGACCTGTTCCGGGCCTTCCCCAACTCCTACGGCACGCTCGGCTACGCCCTGCGCATCAGGATCAAGCTCAGGAAGGTCCAGCCCTACGTCAAGCTGACGCACGTCAAGTTCACCGACGCCGACAAGTGCATGCTGGCCATGCAGGAGATCTGCGACAGCATGGAGCATGACGGAGAGCCCGTCGACTTCATCGACGGTGTCTTCTTCGAGCCAGGGGAGATGTATCTCACGGTCGGCCGCTTCGCCGAGCGTGCGCCCTACACCTCCGACTACACCGGCATGCGGATCTATTACCAGTCCATCAGGCAGCGCAACCGCGACTGGCTGAGCATCCGCGACTACCTGTGGCGCTGGGACACCGACTGGTTCTGGTGCTCGCGTGCCTTCGGCGTGCAGCAGCCGATGGTCCGCTCGCTGATGCCGCGCCGCTGGATGCGCTCCGACGTCTACCGGCGGCTGGTCGCGCTCGACCGGAAATACGGGGTGGTCGCGCGCGTCGACAGATGGCGCGACCAGCCCGTTCAGGAATCGGTCATCCAGGACGTCGAGACCCCGGTCGAGCGGGGTGCGGAGTTCCTGGAGTTCTTCCACGACAAGGTCGGCATGACGCCGGTGTGGATGTGCCCGCTGCGGGCCTCCTCCCGCTGGCCGCTCTACCCCCTGGAGCCCGGCAAGCTGTACGTGAACTTCGGCTTCTGGGGAATGGTGCCACTGCCACGGGGGCAGTTCGACGGTTATTACAACCGTCTCATCGAGAACTCTGTGCACGAGCTCGACGGGCACAAGTCGCTTTACTCGACTTCTTTCTACGCCCGTGAGCAGTTCTGGCAGCTGTACAACGGCGATGCTTACTGGCCGGTCAAGCAGGAATACGACCCGAACGGCCGAATGCTTGACCTGTACGACAAGTGTGTACGGGGAAGGTGAGCAGATGGCTCTCGCATCCATCTTTGAGAAGATCGTTGGTCCGCAGGCCAACATCGCGTTCATGGCCTACGACGGCAGCAAGGCGGGGCCGGACGGCGCGGACCTCGCCCTGGAGGTGAAGTCCCCGATAGCGGTCGCCTACCTCGCGCAGGCACCTGGAGAGCTCGGCCTTGCCAGGGCCTACATCTCCGGCCACATCGACGTCCACGGTGACATGTACACACTGCTCGACCGCATGTGGAACATCACCACCAACGACCTGACGACCGCCGAGAAGGTGGCGGCCGTCCGATCGCTGGGCCTGAAGCCGTTGATGATGCGCGTCCCGGCGCCGCCGCAGGAGATCCGCCAGAGCACGCTGGCCAAGCTCGGCTCCCGGCACGCCAAGCAGCGTGACGCCGAGGCGATCCACCACCACTACGACGTCTCCAACCGCTTCTACGAGTGGGTCCTGGGCCCGTCCATGGCCTACACCTGCGCCGTCTTCCCCACCAAGGAGTCGTCGCTGGAGGAGGCGCAATACGCCAAGTTCGACCTGGTGGCCCGCAAGCTCGGCCTCAAGCCCGGCATGCGGCTGCTCGACGTCGGCTGCGGCTGGGGCGGCATGGTCATGCACGCCGCCAAGCACTACGGCGTCAAGGCCCTGGGCGTCACCCTCAGCAAGCAGCAGGCCGAGTGGGCCCAGAAGGCCATCGTCGAGGCCGGGCTGGAGGATCTGGCCGAGGTCCGCTTCATGGACTACCGTGACGTCGTCGAGTCGGACTTCGACGCGGTCAGCTCCATCGGTCTCACGGAGCACATCGGCAAGCGCAACCTCCCGTCCTACTTCGCCTTCCTCTACAGCAAGCTCAAGCCGGGCGGCCGCCTGCTCAACCACTGCATCACCCGGCCGACCGGCACCGAGAAGACGTTCAACAAGGGCGGCTTCATCAACCGCTACGTCTTCCCCGACGGCGAGCTGGAGTCGGTCGGCTACCTGGTCAGGCAGATGGAGGACCTCGGGTTCGAGATCCGCCACGAGGAAAACCTGCGCGAGCATTACGCCGAGACCCTCCGGCACTGGTGCGCCAACCTCGACGCCAACTGGGCCGACGCGGTGCAGGAGGTGGGCATGGGGACCGCCCGCGTCTGGGCCCTGTACATGGCGGGCTGCATCGTGGGCTTCGAACGCAACAAGGTGCAGCTGCACCAGGTGCTGGGCGTCAAACTTGACTCGGAGGGACACTCCGGGGTCCCGCTGCGTCCGTCGATCGACTGGCCCTAGAGCTTCCGGTGTGAGAGGCCCACCCGGCCTCTCACACCTACGGCCCTCCTTTGAAGGGCCTCCGCTTCGCTCCGGACGCCCCCGGGCGAGCTGTCGCCTGCCCCCTGAAGGACCTCGCTCCGCTCGGACCCTCCTCCTGAACGCTTCGCCGGACCGGCGGGATGCGTCGGCCAGGAGCCAGCCGGACCGATGTTGGCCGGCTTGTCCTTGGCGGAGTCTGCGATCAGCGGCGCAGCCGACGGGTCGCCAACCGGTCGTGCGCCCAGGGGACGACCAGCCGGTCTCAGGCCTGGCCATCCGGCCGTAGCGATGGATCGTCCTCGTCAGGCCATTCGTCATGCAGGTGGAGGCGTACGAGCGCGGCGTGGGAGAGCGGTGTCATGGGGTCGGTGACATCGCCGTTGGTGGTGTAGTCGAGCAGCAGGACCTCCTGCTCACTGGCGAGGTCGCGAAGGCGCTCGATCAGGTCGGGGGTCTTGTTCTCCAGGACCCAGCGATAGGCCGGCAAGTAGATGCGACGCCTTGCCGTTTCATAGGACAGAAGCCGCTCGCCATGCAGGCCGTCGCGATGGCCTCGCACGTGGCCGTATCTGCGGACGGTGCGCTTGAGGCCGGTCATGGAGGTGACGTCGAGCTTGGTGAGGTCGACGTCGGTGGTTTCGAAGACCTTGAGTGCCTGCCAGATTCCTTCGACCGACTGGCCGGTGACGCCGGGCGTCCGCGGCACCGGGATGCCGCCGTGCGGATAGAACGGACTCAGCCGCACCCATGGCTCAGCTGCCTTGGAGGTCACGTCGATGATCTGAGCTTCGGGAAAGGCCTTGGCGAGCGAGGCCGCCGAACGACGACGGCTGGCGACCTGGATCGGCACGAGGCATCCCTTCCCCACTTTTGACGGCAGGGCTCAGCATGGCCTACGGCGGCGACAGTTTCCGCGTGGGGTTCGCACGCGGCAAGGAGCGGGGGCTCCAGGTGCTGGGGGGACATCGTCGATGCGGAGGGACGCGCCGGAGTCCCGCTGCGCCCGTCGCTCGACTGGTCCTGAGCACATGGAGCACCTGAGCACATGGGGCGGGTGAGGGCCCCCGGCCCGCACCTTCCTGCCTACCCACCACATGAACAACGGTCAGAACCTCAGCATCCACCCGTTGATGTAGCCCGTGTCGCCGGTTGTGACGTCTTCGACGCGAAGCGTCCATGTCCCGTTGGCCGGTGAGGATCTCCCATCCACCGGATAGGTCTCCTCGATCTGGTCGGCGTCGTCTTTGGAGTTCGCCGCGCGAAGCGGATAAACGATGCCGGTCGGGCCGATCAGATCGATCTTCAGGTCGCCTCTCCAGGGATGACTGATGTCCACGGAGACCGTCATCTTCTGGGGCGCGTTACCGGGGAGCCAGCCCGTGACCGTGATGGGCGATTTGACGAGGCCGCCCTTGTCGGGGATGGCGTATTCGGTCCAGTTCTCGAAGTAGGGGAAGTCCATCGACCAGGCGTCGATGATGCCGGCACCGGGTGACCAGCCGTCCGCGGCACGGAGCTTCCAGGTCCCGTTCTGCTTCGTCACGGCGCTGATGTCCACGTCGTACGTCTCGTCGATGAAATCGCTGCCGTCCGAGGACGGCGACCTCAGCACATATACCTTTCCGTCCGGGCTGATCAGGGAGAGCTTCAGATCACCCACCCAAGGGTGCTGGATGGAGACGTAGACGTGCACCTGGGACGGGGTCTTGCCGAGGAGGTCGCTCACGACGATCGGCGAGTCCACACTGCCCGGGTCGGGGATGGCGTAGTCGTTGAAGTTGGAGAAGTACATCGGCCAGAGGGCGCCGTCGGTGGGCTGGGTCGGCGGGAGGGCCGCGCTGTCCAGCCGGAGGCGGGGCGTGGTGGCGCTGGTATAGGCGATGGGCTTGCCCGCGCTCTCCATGGCCGCTTCCAGCTGCCCGATGCTCGCCTGGGGGAAGGCCTGGCGGAGCACGGCCAGCGCGCCGGCCACGTGCGGAGCGGCCATCGACGTACCGCTCAGTGACCCGAAGGAGTTGCCGGGCACCGAGGAGACGATCGACGTGCCGGGAGCGAACAGGTCCAGCAGCGGACCGCGGTTGCTGAAGGCGGACACCTCGTCCGTGTCGGTGGTGCTGCCGACCGTGATGGCCGAGGGCACACAGGCGGGCGCGCTGACCGCGTCGCCGTAGCCGTTGTTCCCGGCCGCGACCACCGTGGCGACCCCGGCCGCCAGGAGCGCGTCGATGGCCGGTTTGCGCGGATCGGTGTCACACGCGGAGGTGTACTGGCCGCCGCCCAGGCTCAGGTTGGCGGCCACCAGGGCCGTACCGGCCTCCTTCAGTTGCAGGACCTTCTCCAGCCCCGCCACCTGGGCGCTGGTGAAGCTCAGCACGCACGGCGCGGCGCCCACCCCGCAGAAGTCGTCGGTGGTGAACTTGCTGAACACCTGGATGGCGACGAGTTTGGCCCCCGGGGCGACCCCGGCCGGCGGGGCACCGGCTACGTTCGTGCCGTCGCCGATCGCGATCCCGGCCACGTGCGTGCCGTGATCACAGTCGAGTGCCGCGTCGGCGCACGGCCCGCTCTCGGAGTCGGCCGAGCCGGCTCCCGTTTGCGTGGCGGTGCCGTTCGGGCACAGGCTGGTGGCGCCGTAGTCGGCGTCGATGGGGGAGAAGCAGGCCTGTTCGATCACCCGTCCGCCCAGGAAGGGGTGCTTGACGGCGACGCCGGTGTCCAGCACGGCCACCACGCTGCCCGCGCCGGTCAACCCGGCCGCCCGCGTCTTGTCCGCGCCGATCAGCGGGATGCTCTCGGCGAGCACCGGTGGTACGGGCCGGTCCTCCGACACGCTCACCACGTTCGGCAGCTTGGCCAGCCGGTCCACCGCCGCCGCGTCGACACGCAAGGTGACCATGGGGAACCGGGACATCGTCTGCAGCACCTGACCGGCACTCGATGCTTCCGGCAGATCCGCCCGGCTCTTGGTGATCACATTCACCCTGATCTTGGCACTGGCGGCAAGCCGCGCGCTCAACCCGGGCTCTATCGACGGGGGCTGCTCAGCCAGATTCGCCGACGTGGCATGGGCCGGCACGCTCACGCCTGTCGTGGCCGCTAACGCCATGATGATGCAGGATAAAACCCACTTTTTCATCCGCCACTCCAAGGTGAGTGAATTGATCACCTGGACAGTAAATGATCGAAACCTGGTCAACAAGGGCCTGGGTCGAGGCAGATATTCAAATTGCCGCTCAAGATGCTGAAATCTCGCATCTGCGCAGGTGGGTGGAGTCATATGGCGAAATTGTGGCGAATATATGGCGCCTTGGCAGACAATGCACATGCGTGCCGTAAATCGCGCGGCAGGCGGCGCCTATCGGCCATAGTGGCGTAATGAAGAAAGGCGGTCTATGCGGCGCCCCCCGGAAGGGATGTCCACTCCGAAAGACCTCAGCCATGATGGACCGTCTTCTTCCGCGCTCCCGGATGGGGTATCCCTGGAGTGACCTCAGCCACCACGGACCGTCACAGAGATCGAGACGGTCGTGTGACGAAACCCCCGGGGACCCCCGGTGAGCACCTCACTAGGATGCGTTGCCATGCGCTCCGTGATCTTAGGCGGCACTGCCGCCGCCCTCCTTCTGGCCTCCGCCACTCCCGCGCTGGCCGCCCCAGACAAGCCCCTGACCTCGGCCCAGCTGAGTGAGGCCCTCATCACGCCCGAGGACCTGGGCGACGCCTACGCCCCCAACCCGAAGCACATCCGCGAGGCGTTGGACGCCGACTCGGCCCACACGAAGAAGTGCCTACGGGCGATGAGGGCGCTGAAGCCCCTCCTCAGCAGTCCGGCGGCCGTCTACATCGACAAAGAGGGCCTGCCGTCGGGCGTGAAGCAGTTCGCCATCAGCGGCACCCCGGCCAAGATGGCCGCCTGGCAGACGGTGGGCAAGGTCATGGTCCGGGACTGCGCCGGAACCAAGACGAAGACCAAACGCGCCAAGTCGACCACCACCAGGCTCTCCATCGGTACGGTCGGGAACTGGGTGTACGGGATCAGGTACAAGGAGACGATGGCGACGAGGAGCGCCGAGCTTCAGGCGGCGGATGTCGTGCTCATCAGAGTCAAGAACGCCGTCACGCTGCTGGTGAGCGACGGGTTCTTCGGGGCGTTCGAGCCCGGTCTGAGCAAGCGGGCGGCGAGGCTGGCGGTGCCGAAGCTCCGGGACGCCCAGAACGAGTGACGCGCGTGCGCACACGATGCCTTACGACGCAGATGACGGCGATCTCGCGCTTCCCGGCGGACGGTCACACGGGGACGTAGCGGGCGACCCGACCGACGTCGCGACCCGGCAGCCAGGAGTGTTCTGATGATGTTGTTGGTCAGGGTTCCGATCATGTAGGTCGGGGGTCAGGCCGGCGGCATGATGGGGTTCCCGAGCGGCCGATGGAGCCGGATGTGTGGGACGCCTGCCGGGAGTTGATCCCGGCAGGCAGCGTGTACGCGTTTTCGGCGTGTGGAGGACGGCGCCGCGCCGCCGCCCGGACGATGCACGCGATAGCCACAGGCCCGGCACAGGCGGTCAGTCGCGGACAGGGTTTCCAGCAGCGCGAGCCGGGTGGCCGGCTCACCGGCGATTCGCACCGAACGACCCGTACTCACCCGGGGCGCCGGTCAAGCTCGGCCGGATTCGGCCCGGGGAGTCCGTCCGTGGCGCGCAACGCGTACAGGTTGCCGTTCGAGCTGCCGACGTAGACAAGACCGCCGGCCACGACCGGCAGCGTCTGGAAATGGCCGCCGGTCTGGAAGCGCCAGCGCGGCGCGCCGGTGGCCGCGTCCAGCGCGTGCAGCATGCCACCCTCGTCTCGGGCGAAGACAGTGTCCCCGTGGACCGACACTTTGGCGGTGAGCGGCCTGCTCCACCGTTCTTGCCCGGTTTCGGGGTCGAGGGCGTGCAGGTCCTGGCCGCCGATGTAGACCGTCCCTCGTGACTCGGTCACGCTCCAGAGGCCGCTGTCGCCTGCGGTGGTGAGCCTCCATCGCTCCTGGCCGGAGGCGGTGTCCAACGCGTACGTGCGTCCGGCGAGGTCGCCGAGGTAGACGGTGCCGCCGATCATGAGGGGGTCGTACCGGACGAGGTCGCCGAAGCCGGCGCGCCATCGCGCCTTCCCAGTGGCGGGGTCGAGCGCGACCACCCTCGCGCCGGTGACCGCGAAGACGGCCTCCTTGGTCGCGGTGAGGTAACCGGCCGGGATGGAGTTGGCGGCGCCCAGACGGGAGCGCCAGCGAAGGGCGCCCGTCTTGGCGTCGAGGGCGGACAGTAGGCCTTGCTCGCTGCCCACGCGACCTTCCTGGCTGCTCACGTAGACGGTGCCGGCGGCCACGGCCACGTTGCCCAGGGAGCCGGGGACGCGGAATCGCCACCGCTGCTTGCCGGTGGCGGCGTCCAGCGCGATGACGTGGGTGAAGCCGACGCCCGCGTACACGCCGCCGGCCTGGATCACGATGTCACTGGCGTCAAACTGGCGGTTCCATCGCATCCGGCCGGTGGCGGCGTCGACGGCCGCCACCCCGTCGCTCCTCGCGCCGTAGAGTAGGCCGTCCACCAGCATGGGCGCGGCCGGTCCTGACCTCCAGCGCATACGGCCGGTGGCGGCGTCCAGGGCGTACAGCCCGTCGTCGGCGCCGGCGTAGACGACATCGCCGTCCACCACGGGGTCGGCGCGGACGCCCTCGTCGGCGAGGTGGGTCCAGCCGCCCGTCCGCGCCGGAGGACGGACGCGCTCCCCTGGCCGGTAGCGGGCCATCAGGTTGTCGCGCACCCGGGCCGCGGCCAGGCGTTGGACCAGCCTGGATGGCGACGTCAGATGGACGATGACCGGGCCCACGTTGACGAGCGTCGCGCCGAAGGTCCCGCGGGGGCCGTGGGCCGTGTAGGAGAAGATGCCCTCGCCCTCGATCGTGGGGTCGTAGTCGAAGCTCTCGTGCCCCTTGATCTGCCCGGCCGCGGCGGCGAAGAGGGCGCCGGCGTCCGGGGACACCCAGCTCACGGAGAGCGAGACGACTCCGCGGTCGTCCTCGGGCGGCACCCAGTCGCAGGTCACGGGCTTGGGCAGCGTGAGGCGGCCCAGCGACCTGCGGCCGGGGAGGAAGCGGGCGCCGGGGGCGACGTCGCGCGGAGTGAGCAAGGAGCACGCGTCCGGCCAGTCGCCCGGCGGGACGCCGCCGAGCGCGACGGGCCCAGTGGGACGTCCGTAGACGGGACGGAAGGCGGTGACATGGGCGTCACTGTGGATGAGGGCCAGGTGCGAGGTCGACCCCAGGAGAGTGATGTAGTGAGGGAGCGGCCTGTCCAGGGGGAATGCGCCGAGACGGCCGGTATCGCGGTCGCGCGAGATGAGGAAGCCGGGCAGCGGCCACGCGTTGTTCGAGTCGAATCCGGCGGAGTCCTCGACGTCGGGATGACGGCCGACCTCCAACGGCATGCTCCAGCGGCCGTCGCCGCCGAGCCCGTGAGAGATGGGCAGGTCAGAGATAGGCCGCGGCGTGCCGTCCTCGGCGAAGAGGAACCGCTCGTCGTGTACATCCGCGACGACGAAGCCCTCCGGCGCCTGCTCGTACCCGAGCCGGGCGCCGTCGTCCGCGACGACGAAGCCCTCCGGCGGCTGCTCGTAGCCGAGCCGCGCGCCGTCGTCCGCGGCGGTGTGCCGGGTGGTGACCGGACGCGTCCAGTTCCGGCGCAGCGTGCGCGGGTCGTAGGAGGCGAGCTGGACGCCGCCGTTCTTGCAGTGGGTCAGGAGCATCACGGACCGGGAGGTGCCGGTGATCACCCCGTCGCAGTCCGGCAGGTCGCCGGCGCGTGCGTGGACGCCGCCGGTTCGCGCGTCGAGCGAGAGCAGCCCGGATCTCCGCTGGTAGAGGACGGCTGCGCGCCCTACCACCTGGATCTGCGGGAGGTCGCCGTTGTCCGACGCGGGTACCGCGTGCCGCCACAAGACGCTGCCGGAGGCGAGATCGTACGCGTGCACGACCCAGTTGGTCACTCCCTTCGTCGAATCGGTGAAGAAGAGGATCCCGGCCTCGGTGGAGAGGACGGTAGGGTTCGTGACCGCGGTGGAGACGGTACGCCGGATCGCGCCGGTATCGGCGTCGCGCACGGTCACCGTCCCTGGCGTCTCCAAGAGCAGGTTGTCGCCGGACAGGAGGGACTGCAGGGCATCCTCCCCGGCGGGGACCGACCAGGCCGCCTTCCACCCGATGAGTTCCGGCGCAGGCCGCCCGTCGTCGGCGACCGCGAGCGCGAAGGCCACCGAGAGCGCCGTCAGGGCCTTGACGCAACGGGTGATCAGCACGTCCGGCGCCCCTGACAGGAGACCGGCTGCCAGCCTCCCTGCGGCGCCTGCCGGTAGTAGGTCCGGTAGCGGGCGGCCTCGCCGCTCAACCGGAACGGCCCTCCGTCCGGCCCTTTGATCACGACCTCTTCCGTACGGCCGTCCGCGAGCACCGTGACCCGGAGATCGAACTCGTAGTACGCCTTCTTGCCGGAGAAGCTCAGGCTGAGCGTGACCGGCTCGTCCCGTTTGAGGTCGATCTGCTTCTTCCGGAAGTACGGGGTGTCCCCGCCGCTCGTGAACCGGGGCGTGGGACGGTCGAGGTCGGCGGCCATCTCGACGGTGCCCGCCTCGCCGCCCTTGATGACGATCAGGCGGGCGCCCTCCGACACCGGCATGCGGGCGAGGACCTGCGGCTCGATGTTCACGATGCGCAGGCTGCTGCGGTTGCCGGTCAGCGCGACTGTGACGTTCATGCCGCCGATCGGGGCCATCCGGTGGCGCGCCAGCATCGTCTCACGCTGCTTGTCCGCGTGGGCGGCGAGCATGACCGCCCGGTCCTCGGGGTCGGTCACCGGTTCGCGCAGGACGGTGTCGCGCTCGGAATAGTCGACGGCCACCTGACCGACGGTGATCGGGGCGGTGCCGCGTACCTGCTCGACCGTGTCGGAGCCGTGCGCGTTGTACCACTCGGTGAACACGACGCCGAACGCGGCCAAAACCACGGCGCTGGCGATCCCCGCCAGCCACGCAAGCAGCCCTTTCGACCGGGCAGGATCAGACGCCTCGCCTCCCTGCTGCTGTGCCGCGACGTCGCGGCCGACCGATGTGGGCTTGTTCCGGCGCGCTCTGCCCATGGGGACGTGTCCCTCCACGACCGATCGTCGAGACCAGAGTAGGCACGAGCTCGAGCGCGCAGGAGCGGATTGCGGCTATTCACGACTGTCGGCGAGCGTGTCCGGCGTGTCCTGCAGATCCTCTGCCCGCTCGTGCGGGAGGAGGACCAGACGTATGCTCAGCCGACGGGCCGGTCTCGGGGACCCGACGATTGTCCGGCAGCCCCTTTCACTACTGCAGACAATCGGTGACGCCCATCGGTGTTCGTGCGTTCGGGTGGAGGGGCCGATGGGGGCGGTCGTCGCTTGCACACGTCATGAACGATCCCCGCGCGCCATCTGGTGAACTCCGTCGACCCTTACGGGATGGTCATGTAGCCGAATCTGTGCAAGCCGTGCTGGCAGTGCTCGACCAGGATGGCACGGGTGCGGTGCATCATGGCCGGGCACGGATGGGCGGCCGTCGTCTCCCGGTGCGCTGCCGGGTTCAGACGTCGTCTACCCGGGTGAACGTCAGCCCGACGTTGGGGCAGTTGTCGGTGAGGTCAGGCGTCGTCTTCGACGCGGTGGCCTTCGTCCCAACGTCCTGCCCGTGATCTCAGGGGAATCGAGATCCTTCGCCAAACAGACCATCCAAGGTCATACAGGCGGTTGTTGGAACCCTCGCGCTGCGTCCAGGCGGAGATGGGCGGCACTCATTCGGCCGCTGCGGCAGGGGGCTCGGTCACGAACGTCCCCTTGCCGTGAACGGCGCGGACCATGCCCCGCTCGGTGAGGTTCTGAATCGCACGCCGGACGGTCATCCGGGCGACTCCCCATGCGTTCGAGAGGTCGAGTTCCGACGGCAATCGAGATCCAACAGGGCGCTCTCCCTGTTGGATCTGCCCGGCGATGTGGTCGGCAATGATCATGTAGACCAGGTCCGGACCGTTCGGATCGGTCTTCGGGAGCTTCGCGGGGGATCACCGTGGCCCAGCCGACCGCGCGCCCCCACCGCCGGTAGTCCTTGCGCACCAGCAGCCCCCACACTCCGAAGCCCACCGCTACCACCGCGGGTTGCGGCACGAGGCGCAAGGGGGACAGCAGGAAGTCGGCCGACAGGTACAGCTCAAAGCCGGGACAGCCGCCCCACATCGCGAACATGTCGTGGTCGAAGAGAACAGGAAGCTCGCGTACTCACCAGCGCGAGCGCGATGCTCCACAGCGTCAGCGACAGCCGCCACCGCACCGGGAGGACTTCGCGCGAGCCGATCCCCTGACGGCGGCCGACCAGGAGCAGCAGTATCGCGACTGCCGCGAGGGCGGCGCCGATCAGAAACAGCGCAGTGTCGTCGAAGGGCAGGAGGGCGGCGATGCCGCTGCGGTGGCCAGCGACATCGGCGGGAGCTTCGCCTATGACGATCCGGTCTCGCACCTCCGCCTCGCTCGGCCGGCCGAGCCCGGTGAGTGGCGGCGTGACGGCGGCCGCGGCGAGCAGGATCAGCAGCGCCGCGCTCAGCCGGAGGACCCATCGCCGCATACCTATCGCTCCCGTTGTTCGTGGGGAACGGGGTCCCGGCGTGAAGAGCCGCTAATAGTCGACATCGAGCAGGGCGATCGCTTCCAGTACGTCGGTCACCTTGTGGTCCGCCCCCGGGGATAAGCCCGGGGACAGGCCGCGGTCGATCCAGATCGTGTGCAGGCCGGCGCCGCGTCCGCCCGCCACGTCCTTCTCCACGTCGTCCCCGATCATCCAGTCCCCGTCCGCGAGCGTGGTGTCACACCGGCGGGCGGCGATCTCGAACAGCTCGCGGTCCGGCTTTCTGAAGCCCTCGGCGTCGGAGATGGCCCAGCCGTCCACCCGGTCCACCAGGCCGCTGTGGTGGATCTTGCCGGACTGGTTGTCGGCCATGCCGTTGGTCACGATGCCGACCCGCCAGCCGGACATGCGCAGGCGATCGAGGGACTCGAGTACGGCCGGGCGGCAGGTGACGAGGTGCGGCAGGCGGTCACGGTAGCCCTGCCAGAGTGAGTCGGCCGACTCGGCGAGCCCGAACCGCTCGCGGACGTGGGTGAAGAACGTGCTCATCGGGATGGAGCCGTCGGCGTCCAGCTCGATCATCCAGGCCACATCCTGCGCGCCCAGTCCCCTGTCGGCGGCGAACTCGGCGGCCCAGCGCTTGAAGGCGTCCAGGCGGTCGATCAGGGTGTTGTCGAGGTCGAAGAGTGCCAGCACGCCTCAGGACCATACAGGTGTTCGATGACGCGCGGCGGCCTTCCGCGGAACAGACGATCAACGGTTGTGCGCCCCATCGTCACTCACCGGCCACTTTGCCGGTCTAACGTACGCGGCATGCTGACGCGCAGATTATTCGCGAGCGCTCTGGCCGTCCTGACCGGTGGTACGGTCGCGGTCGTGCTGCTCCAGCCCCACACCGCCGCGGCCGAACGCCGCGCCCAGGCCCCCGTCGTCATCGGGCACCGGGGCGCCAGCGCCCACCGGCCCGAGCACACGCTGCTCTCGTACGAGGCGGCCATCGCGATGGGCGCCGACTACATCGAGCCCGACCTGGTCTCCACCAAGGACCACATCCTGGTGGCCAGGCACGAGAACGACATCACCGGCACCACCGACGTGGCCGCGCACCCGGAGTTCGCCGACCGGCGCGCCACCAAGACGGTCGACGGGCGGCCGATCACCGGGTGGTTCACCGAGGACTTCACGCTGGCCGAGCTGAAGACGCTACGGGCCAAGGAACGCGTGCCCGACCTGCGGCCCGACAACACGGCCTTCGACGGGGTGGCGGAGATCCCGACGTTCGAGGAGGTCGTGCGGCTGGCGCAGCGTCACGGCGTGGGTGTCTATCCCGAGACCAAGCATCCGACGTACTTCGACTCCATCGGCCTGTCGCTGGAGGAGCCGCTGCTGGAGACGCTCAACAGCAACCACATGCGCAAGGTGTACATCCAGTCGTTCGAGACCGCGAACCTGCGGGAGCTGCGCAAGAAGACCAGGCTGCCGCTGATCCAGCTGATCACGTTCGGCGGGGCACCGTATGACTGGGTCGCCGCCGGTGATCAGCGTACTTATGACGACATGGTGAAGCCCGAAGGGCTGCGCGAGGTGGCCTCGTACGCGAACGGGATCGGCGTGGACACCCGCCGCGTCGTGCCCGTGGGAGCGGACGGCAAGTTGACGGAGCCCACCACGCTCGTCCAGGACGCCCACCGCAGGCGGCTGGACGTGCATGTCTGGACCATCCGCAACGAGAACTCCCAGCTCCCCCTCGACTACCGGCTGGGCAACCCGGCCAGCCCCGCCTTCCCGCGCGCCACCGGCGACGTGATGGGCTGGCTGACCAGGCTGCTCGATCTGGGCGTGGACGGCGCGTTCTGCGACGACCCGGCCATGGGCCGGGCCGTGGTGGCGAAGCGGACAAGTTAGGCCCGGGAGTGACGGCGCGGCGCACGCGCGGCGCCGTCACAGCCGGTCGGGTTCTGAGGGCTACCGGAGCTCGCGCTTGAGGATCTTGCCCGTGGCGGTCATCGGCAGGGCGTCGCGGAACTCCACGACGCGCGGGTACTTGTAGGCCGCCATGTTCTCCTTGGCCCAGGCGATCAGCTCGTCCTCGGTCGCGGTCGAGCCGGGCGTACGGATGATGTACGCCTTGATCTCCTCGCCGTGCGAGTCGTGCGGTACGCCCACGACGGCGGCCAGCGAGACGGCCTCGTGGGTCATCAGGACCTCTTCGAGCTCGCGCGGGTAGACGTTGAACCCGCCACGGATAATCATGTCCTTGGACCGGTCGACGATCGCGTAGTAGCCGTCGGCGTCGCGGGTGGCGATGTCGCCGCTGCGGAACCAGCCGTCGCGCATCACCTCGTCCGTGGCCTCCGGACGGCCGTAGTAGCCCTTCATGATGTTGTGGCCGCGGATCGCGATCTCGCCCGGTCCCTCGCCCTCGACCGTCTTCCAGTCGCTGTCGATGAGCTTCATCTCCACGCCCCAGATCGGGGTTCCGACCGTGCCCGGCTTGGCGGGGTGGTCCGGCTGGTTGAAGCTGGCCACCGGCGAGGTCTCCGACAGGCCGTACCCCTCGAGGATGGCGACGCCGAACGTCTTCTCGAAGTCCTTCAGCACCTCGAGCGGAGAGGCGGAGCCGCCCGCCACGGCAGTCCGCAGGTTCGCGGGCGGCGCGACGCCGTCCGCGTGGACCTTCGACAGCATCGCCCAGTACATGGTCGGCACGCCGGCGAAGAACGTGACGCCCTCCTTGGCCATGAGCGCCAGCGCGTCGCCCGGCTCGAAGCGCGGCATCAGCACGATCGCGGCCCGCCGCAGGAACCCCTGGTTCAGCACGACCGTCTGCCCGAACGAGTGGAACAGCGGCAGCACCGCCATCATCACGTCGCCGCCCTCGGCGCTCGGGAACATCCGGTCGCAGACGATGGCGTTCATCAGCATGTTCTGGTGGCTGAGCTCGGCGCCCTTGGGCTGGCCCGTGGTGCCGGAGGTGTAGAGGATCACCGCCGTGTCCTCGGCCGCCGTCTGCACGGTCTCGAACACGCCGGACATGCCGTCGAGCGCCGCCCAGATCGACTCGCCGTACACGGACTCGGTCGCCAGCGGCGTGGCGGGCAGCACGAAGAAGTGCTCGCACCCCTCGGCCGCCTCGAAGCCGGCCTTCCCGCGCTCGCCCAGCGGCAGCTCGGGCGTGCCCTCGAAGCAGAACAGCGCCTTGGCGTCGCTGTCGTCAAGGTGGTAGGCGATCTCCCGCGACTGCAGCAGCACGTTGAGGGGCACCACCGTCGCCCCGGCCTTGAGGATGCCGTAGTAGACGAACGGGAAGTACGGCAGGTTGGGGCAGGCCAGCGCGACCTTGTCACCCTTGCCGATGCCGCGCGAGACCAGCAGGTTGGCCACCTGCGCGGCCACGGTGTCGATCATTGAGTACGGCAGGCGCATGTCCCCGAAGACGATGGCCGTGCCGTCCGGCGTGGCCCTGGCACTGTCCTCCAGGACGATCGACAGGTTGAGCATGAGCGCCTTCCTCCCTGTGTACGGCTTGCGCGTCATCATGGCAGCAAGACATACCGACCGGTAGGGGCAAACTAAGCACCCTAGGGTCACCTCATAGGGCGGTTACAGATGCGTATGGACGCGGTACATCGCCTGGAGTAAGCAAGTACCAGATTACTTACACCTGGGAGGGGCCATGGAGTACGACTACGTGATCGTCGGGGCCGGGTCGGCGGGGTGTGTGCTGGCCAACAGGCTGTCGGCCGATCCCGGGGTGTCCGTGGCCCTGATCGAGGCGGGCGGCAAGGACGACAAGCTGGAGATCCGCATGCCCGCGGGCTTCGCCAAGCTGTTCAAGACCGACTACGACTGGAACTACACCACCGCCAAGCAGAGCGAGATGTCCGGCCGCGAACTCTACTGGCCCAGGGGCAGAGTGCTCGGCGGCTCGTCCTCACTCAACGCCCAGATGTGGGTACGGGGCTGCGCGCGCGACTACGACCAGTGGGGGATCCCGGGCTGGACCTACGACGACGTCCTGCCGTACTTCATCAAGGCCGAGCACCGCGTCGGCAGCAACAACGGCGGCGTCTACGGCTCGTCCGGGCCGCTGTTCATCTCCGAGCTGCGCAGCCCCAACGTCACCACCGCGGCCTTCCTCAAAGCCTGCGACGAGCTCGGATTACAGCGGCTGGCCGAGCTCAACGGCCGCTCCAACGAGGGCTACAGCGCCACGCCCGTCACCCAGAACCGGGGCAGGAGGTGGAGCTCCGCCGACGCGTACCTGCGCCCGGTGCTGAAACGGCCCAACCTGACGGTGATCACTGGCGCGACCGTGGACCGGGTGGTGTTCGACGGCACGCGGGCCGTCGGCGTCGAGCACGACGGCGGCGCGCAGATCAGGGCGAAGCGGGAGGTCATCTTGTCGGCGGGGGCGATCGGCTCCCCATACCTGCTCATGCGCTCGGGGGTCGGCGCGGCCGACGAGCTGCGCGACGAGGACATCACGGTCGTGCGGGACCTGCCCGAGGTCGGCAAGAACCTGCAGGACCACCTGTCGACCGGTGTGTACGTGCAGTCCAAGCAGCCGGTCACGCTGACCAAGGCGGAGTCGATCGGCAACCTCCTGCGCTACATCGTGCTGCGCTCCGGCATGCTCACCACGAACGTGGGCGAGGCGGTGGCCTTCATCAGGACGTCGCCGGAGGAGCCCGCCCCCGACATCGAGCTGATCTTCGCGCCCGGCCCGTTCATCGACCACGGCCTCACGCCGCCGACCGGCCACGGGCTGACCGTCGGCGTGGTGCTGCTGCAGCCGGAGAGCCGCGGCCGGGTCGGGCTGAGCGGCCGCGAGGTGGTGATCGACCCCGGCTACCTGACCCGGGAGGCCGACGTCAAGCGGCTGGTCGCCGGGCTGAAGACGGCCAAGCAGGTCTTCGCCACCACCGCGATGAAGGAGTACGCGGGCGGCCCGATGGCCCCCTACCAGGGGCCCGAGAGCGACACCGAGCTCGCTCAGTGGGTACGCGAGCGCGGCGAGACCCTCTACCACCCGGTCGGCACCTGCCGCATGGGCGCTGACGCCGAGTCGGTCGTCGACCCGGAGCTCAAGGTACGCGGCCTCGACGGGCTCAGGGTCGTGGACGTGTCGATCATGCCGACCCTCAACCGTGGACACACGCACGCCCCGGCCATCATGATCGGCGAAAAGGGAGCCGAGCTCATCACCAAGCGCTCTTGACGTAAGTGAATACTTGCAGAAGGCTTGGTGTTCATGACGCTCTCCAGTGACCTGGACATCTCGCAACTGGTGTTCTGGGGGCTGCCCCAGGCCGAGCGCATGGCCGCCTTCCGCCGGTTGCGCCAGCTGGACGAGCCGGTGTTCCTGACGGAGCAGGCCGTGCCGTTCATCAAGGGCGGTCCCGGCTACTACGCCCTGGTGCGCCACGCGGACGTGACCGAGGCCAGCAGGAACGCGGCCGTGTTCAGCAGTGAGCCGTGTTCCAACAGCGTGCCCGACATGCCGCGCTGGCTGGCCGTGTACTTCGGGTCGATGATCAATATGGACGACCCGCGGCACGCCCGGCTGCGCAGGATCGTGTCCAGGGCGTTCACGCCGCGCATCCTGTCCAAGATGGAAGAGGACCTGGCCACGGCCGCCGCCGAGATCGTGGACCGGGCGATCGAGGAGGGGCCGGGCGACTTCGTCGCGCAGATCGCCGCCCGCCTCCCGGTCCGCGTCATCTGCGACATGATGGGCATTCCGGCGACATTTCATGACATGGTGCTTCGGCGGACCAACGTGATCCTCGGCAACGCCGACCCCGAGTACACCGGCATCGACCCCGAGTTCAGCCGCGTCAACGTGGCCCGCGGCCTGGCCAAGCTGTTGCACGCCGGCTTCTCCCTGAACCGGCTCGCCGCCCGCCTGGGCGACGAGCGGCGCAAGAATCCCACGGGTGACCTGGTCAGCCTGCTGGTCAACGGCGAGGAGCGGCTCACCTCGCAGGAGCTGGGCTCGTTCTTCATCCTGCTGGTGGTGGCCGGCAGCGAGACCACCCGCAACGCGATCGCGTACGGGCTCAAGCTCTTCACCGACCACCCCGAGCAGCGGCGGCTGCTCCTGGACGACTTCGACGGCCGCGTCACCAAGGCGTGCGACGAGATCGTGCGCTACGCCACGCCGGTGATCCAGTTCCGCCGCACGCTCACGCGGGACCATGAGATGAACGGCATGCGCTACAAGAAGGGGGACAAGGTCCTGCTCTTCTACAACTCGGCCAACCGTGACGAGACGGTGTTCAAGGACCCCGACACGTTCGACATCACCCGCGATCCGAACCCGCACGTCGGCTTCGGCGGTCCCGGCCCGCACTTCTGCCTGGGCGCCCACCTGGCGCGCAGGGAGATGACCGTGATGTTCCGCGAGCTGTTCACCCGTCTGCCGGGCATCAGGTCAGAGGGGGAGCCCGACTTCCTGCTGTCCAACTTCATCAACGGGATCAAGCACCTGAAGTACACCTTCTGAGGGCCTCGGCCAGGCCCTCCTCGCCGCGCCAGGCCACGAACCCGTCAGGGCGGACCAGCACCGTCCCGTACGGCCAGCCGTCCACGACGTGCACCGGAACGTCGGCCGCCACGCCGGGATCGGCCGTGAGCACGCACCACCGCGATCCCACGAGATCCAGCGTGGACACCCCGTCGGCCACCCACATGTGCGGCAGGCGGGATCCCGGCGACCCGTCGAGGTCGAGGGCGACGTCCTCGGTGGAGGGGAGCTCCGCGCCGCCGTACCGGTAGCCCATGTGCACCACCGGCGCGTTGATCGCCCCCGCCGCCTTGCGCGCCTCCGCCATGTCCTGTCCCCAGTGCAGGGACGGATCGTTGAACCGCAGGAGCGCCTGTTGCATCGTCATGAGGGCCACCGGATGGCGCTCCGCGTGATAGGTCTCCAGCAGTTCGGGCCCGGCCTCACCGCGCAGCGTGTGCGCGAGCTTCCACGCCAGATTGTGCGCGTCGGCGATGCCGGTGTTCAGCCCGAACGCGCCCAGCGGAGGGATGGCGTGCGCCGCGTCGCCCACCAGGAAGACCCGCCCGACGCGGAGGCGATCGGCCACCTGGCCGCGCCCCCGGAACGTCAGCACGCTGCGGATCTCCACCTCGATCGACGGGTCGCCGAGCGCGGTGCGGATGAGCTCCGGAGTCGGCTCCGTGTCGAGGCGGGTGAGGAAGACCCACTCGCGTTCGCCGTCGACGGTCACCAGCAGCCCGGTCGCGTCCGGATGCTCGATGTCGCACATGGCGAACGGCTTGCACGGGCGCAGATCAGCGCGGAACAGGACGCTCGTCGTCTCCTGGCCGATCACACCGGGACCGGTGAGGCCGACGCCGAGGATCTGCCGAACCCGGCTGCGCACACCGTCGGCCGCTACCAGATAGCGCGCCCGCACGACACGCCCGTCGGACAGGGTCGCCGTGACGCCGTCGGAGTCCTGCTCGAACGAGTCGAGCGCCACGCCGAACTCCACGTCGCCCGCCTTGGTGATCAGCACGCGGTCGAACCGGTTCTGCGCGCAGGTGCCGCGGATCCGGGCCGGCGTGTAGGTGAACTCGGCCTCGCCTCTCGTCTTCCACGCCTCGCCTTCGGTGAAGTCGGCCTCGGCGAGCGTGCGCCCCCTGATCTTCCCCGCCCGCAGGTCGACCGCGGCCTCGTTGACCGCTTGTTCCAGGTCGACCTCGCGCAGGATCTCCACCGACCGCAGCCCGATGCCGTTGGCCCTGGGGTGGTGCGACAGCTCCGGCTTCTCCTCGACGACGAGGGGCTTGACGCCGTGGTGGCGCAACAGCACCGCGAGCATCAGCCCGACGGATCCGCCGCCGGCGATCAAAACATCTGTGGAAACAGTGTGCCCATTCATGGGAACACTGTACCCACAACTGTAGACTCCTGTCCATGCCGCTTATCTGGGAGCGCGAGCCGTACCAGCCGAAAAGGCAGGCCCTGAGCGTGGAGCGCATCGTGGACGCGTCCGTCGCCATCGCCGACGCCGAGGGGCTCGACGCGCTGTCGATGCGCCGCGTCGCCGCCGAGCTGTCGACCGGTACGACCTCGCTCTACCGCTACGTCGACAGCCGCGACGACCTGCTCGACCTCATGGCCGACGCGGTGCAGGACCACCACGTGCCGCTGACGGGAGACTGGCGCGCCGACCTCGAGGCGTACGCCCACCACGAGCGCGAGCTGTGGCTGCGGCACACCTGGCTCGCCCCGCTGCTGGCGA
The DNA here is from genome assembly GCF_040680095.1 of Nonomuraea sp. NPDC052129. Classification (NCBI taxonomy): domain Bacteria; kingdom Bacillati; phylum Actinomycetota; class Actinomycetes; order Streptosporangiales; family Streptosporangiaceae; genus Nonomuraea; species Nonomuraea sp. NPDC052129. The sequence continues at coordinate 195,894 of NZ_JBFAVX010000007.1, forward strand.
CCCGGCCATCACTCGGCCCCAACTGGCTGCGCGGCCTGGAGCACGCCCTCACCGCGGCCGCCCCGCTGACCTCCGACATCGCCGACGCGGGCTCGGCCGTCGGGCTGATCAGAGACTACGTGCGCGGCGCGGTCATGCGCGAGCTCGCCGAGAAGGAGACCCAGCGACGCACCGGTCAGACCGAGGACGAGTGGCGCGCCGACGTCGCCCCCTACATGCGCAAGGTCATCGAGAGCGGTGCGTTTCCCCGGGTCTCGCGCATGACCGAGTCCGCCGACCTGAGCCCGGCCGAACAGTTCTCGTACGGCTTGCGCCGCATCCTCACCGGGATCGCGGCCTCTCAGCGGACGGCAAAGTGATCACGACCCGATCGGTTCAAGTTCGGGCTGGGCTGCCTGCTGTGGGGGTCGAGGAGGGCGGCTGATTCCGATCGCGGAGCGGATTGCTACTCCAGCGGAGAGCCGACTGCTAGGTTTCGCAGTCATGGAGATCAGAACAGTCCACGCCAACGGGGTGGAGTTCGCGTATCTGGCCGTAGGGGAGGGGCCGCTGGCCCTGTGCCTGCACGGCTTCCCTGACACGGCCCACACCTGGCGTCACCTGCTCCCGGCGCTGGCCGAGCGTGGCTACCGCGCGGTCGCGCCGTTCCTGCGCGGCTACGCGCCGACCGAGATCCCCGCCGACGGCGCCTACGAGGCCGGCGCGCTCGTCGCCGACGTACGGGCGCTGCACGAGGAGCTCGGTGGCGACTCCGCCGCGGTGCTCATCGGTCACGACTGGGGCGCGTTCCCCGTCTACGCGACCGCCGACCGCTTCCGCAGATCCGTGGCCATGGCCGTGCCGCCGGCGGCCGCCCTGGCGACCGGGTTCCTGGACTACGAGCAGCTCAAGCGCTCGTTCTACGTCTTCCTCTTCCAGACCGCCCTGGCCGAGACGGCCGCCGCGGCCCCCGGCTTCCTCGAGGGCATCTGGCGCGACTGGTCCCCCGGATACGACGCCGAGCAGGACCTGGAGTTCGTCCGGCAGAGCATCGGCGCACCGGCGAACCTGGCGGCGGCCATCGGCTACTACCGGGCGATGCTCGGCACCACCCCGCCCACCGGCCGCTACCCGGCACCGGAGCCCGCCACCACCGGGCCGATCCTCTACCTGCACGGGACCCAGGACGGCTGCCTCTCGGCCGACCTGGTCAAGGACGCGCTGAGCCACCTGCCGGCCGGGTCGCGGACCGAGCAGGTGACCGGCGCGGGTCACTTCCTCCACCTCGAAAAGCCGGCGGAGGTCAACCGGCTCGTCCTCGACTGGCTGGCCTCCTGAGGGCGGGGGTCAAGCGGTTCGTCCTCGACCGGCTGGCCTCCAGAGGGCGGAGGTCAACCGGCTCGCCCTCGACCGGCTGACCTCCTGAGGACCGCCACGACCGGATGGCGGCCTGACAGGGTGAGATGAATCACCCTGTCCACCCCGAATCCGGGCGGCCGCCACGCCTCTGGAACGAGCGCCACCACGGTGCCGCCCACGGCCAGGACACGGTGGATCTCGCGCCACAGGCGGCCTGGGTCGCGGCGGAGGCGTCCGCTCGGGGCGACCTGACGGTCCCAGGGTGGATTCACCAGAACCCGGTCCACGCTGCCGTCCGACAGGGGAATCCGCCCCGCATCGGCCACCCCCCAGGCGATGGCGTCGGCTGCGGCGCGGGCGGCGTTGGCGGCGGCGATGTGGACGGCACGCGGGACGTGGTCGAAGCCGATCAGGCGCGCGTGCGGCGCGAGCGCGCGGGCCTCGATGAGCGTGGTGCCGGCGCCACAACAGGGGTCGAGCACCGTGCGGGCGCGGTCGAGCCGCGCCAGCCCGGCCATGGCGGCGGCCACCGGCGGGTGCAGCGTGCCCGGGATCGACTCCGTCTTGTACGGCCTGCGGTGCAGCGGTCTGGCGGGCACCCGCAGGGCGATGACCGCCTGCCCGTCCTCCACCGTGACCCGCCACGCCGTCGAGCCCTCGGGCGGCACCCGGCCGTCGCGGCGCGAGTGATACGGCAGGCCCAGTGGCCGGGCGAGCTCGGCACCGACGGCGTCCTCGATGTCGAACCGGCTGTAGTTCCGCCGCCCGACGAACGACGCCGACACCTCCACCCCACCGCCCCGCACGCCGTACGGGCGGTCGGTGGCTCGGCCGGTGATCTGGTGGGCGAGTTTCGTCAGGCTTTCGGCGTCGAGTTCGCGGGCCGCCCGCGCCAGGCGCCCCAGCGCCTCCCTGTCGCGCCCGATCCCCTCCACGACGGCCGCCACCAGCAGCACGTCGTCGGCCGTCCGCAACCCCAGCAGCTCCGGCCCGGGATCGGCCGTCTCGAACCACACCTCACGGTGGCGCACCCCGCGCACCACCCCGAGCCCGGCACGTCGGATCTCCGCGGCCACCAGGGGCTCGATGCCACGCACCGCCCTGGCCACGGCAAGCGTATGCACGTGTCCTTCTTCTCCCACGTCGCGACCCGGGACGGCGGCCGGCCGTCCCGCATCACCGGCGGTGGGTCATCCACGGCCCGCCGGCGGGTCGCTAGCGCAGGAAGAAGAAGAACTTCATGCGCCCACGCTATAGATCATCCGCTTCCAGAGGCAATCGATTTTCCGCGCGCACCCGGCCACGGAGACGTACGGTGTACTTCGATCGCGTTGACGTGAATAGGCCGCTATCCGAATGATGGTGTTCATGGACGTGCTTGACTTCGACCTGTCGGACCGTGACTTCTGGGCCAAGCCGATGGCGGAGCGGAGGGCCGCCTTCGACCGGCTGCGGGAGCGAGATACGCCGGCCTTCTTCGCCGAGCCCGTGGTCGACTTCGCCCCGCAGGGGCCCGGCTACTACGCGCTGGTCAAGCATGCCGACATCCTGGAGGCCAGCCGCACTCCCGAGGTCTTCTCCTCGGGCGACGGCGGGGCCACGAACATCCTCGACATGCCCGCCGAGTTCGCCGAATACTTCGGCTCGATGATCAACATGGACGACCCCCGGCACGCGCGCCTGCGCCGGATCGTCTCCCGGGCCTTCACGCCCAAGATGATCAAGCAGTTCGAGGCGGACGTGGACACCGCGGCCGCCAAGATCGTGGACGACCTGCTGGTCACGGGCTCCGGCTGCGACTTCGTCACCGAGGTCGCCGCCCGCCTGCCCTTGAAGATCATCTGCGACATGATGGGCATCCCCGAGCGCGACTACCAGTTCGTCTTCGAGCGCTCGAACGTCATCCTGGGCGGCTTCGACCCCGAATACACCGGCGACGACGTCACCCAGGTGGTCCCGCTCCTGCTCAACGCCGGGATGGAGCTGCAGCGGCTCGTCCAGGACCTGGCCGCCTACCGCATCGACCAGCCCACGAACGACCTGACGTCCTCCCTCGTCAACGCCAACATCGACGGCGAGCGGCTGACGTCGCAGGAGCTCGGGTCGTTCTTCATCCTGCTGGTGGTGGCGGGCAACGAGACCACCCGCAACGCCATCTCGTACGGCCTGCGCCTGCTCACCAACAACCCCGACCAGCGGGCGCTGTGGCTGGAGGACGTCCAGGGCCGGGCGGCGGGGGCCGTGGAGGAGATCGTCCGGCTGGCCTCACCGGTGAACTTCATGCGCCGCAAGGTGACCAGGGACTACGAGATGAACGGCCACCTGTACCGGAAGGGCGACAAGGCGGTCCTGTACTACTGGGCTGCCAACCGCGACGAGGCCGTCTTCGAGGAGCCGGAGCGGTTCGACATCACCCGCTCACCCAACCCGCACGTGGGGTTCGGCGGACCGGGGCCGCACTTCTGCCTGGGGGCGCACCTGGCCCGGCGGGAGATCACGGTGATGTACCGGGAACTGCTCCGCCGGGTGCCCGGCATCCAGGCGGGCAAGCCGGACCGCCTGCACTCCAGCTTCATCAACGGCATCAAGCACCTGGAGTGCACCTTCTAGAACCGCCTGCCCGACCCCCGGGATGCCGGGGGCCGGGGGACAGGGTCAGGAGGTGGGGGTGACCTTGATCTGCTTGATGACCGTGTTGACGTCCGGCAGGAGCTGCTTGCTGGTCGACGGGATCGACATGTAGACGATCGCCGGTACGTCCTTGCCGGTGTTGATGGCGGCCGTGACGATCGTGGCCTTCTCGGTGCCCGAGGTCAGGGCGTAGGCGATGACCCGGCCCGAGGACTGCCCGACCTTGATCGGCTGCTGGGCGATCTTCTTGACCGTGTTGCCCTCGGGGAAGAAGCGCTTGCGGGCGTTCAGCACCACCTGCTTGATCACCGGCTCCAGGTCGTCCTCGCTGGTGAACGCGGACGCCAGCTTGGCCGGGAGCGGGCCGGTGAGGATCTGGGCGGAGCTGTTGGTGCCCGTGATCACGTACTGGCGGGTGTCGAAGCCGTACGTGGTCTTGACGGTGGCGCGCTGGTCCTGCTGCCAGGTGCCGCCGAGGCGCGGGATCGTGATGCCGGCCGAGGGGTTGGCGACTATGCCCGTCACCGGGGCGGCCTTGCCGGACCACCGCGGCAGGCGGGGGATCGAGCTCGCCGCCTTGGTGGGGGCGGTGCTGGCCGCCGTGCTCGGCTTGGCGGCCGCGGTGTTGGTGGCGGACGGCGTGTTGCTGGCCAGCGGTCCGGCCAGGAACGCCCAGAGGACGGCGCCGACCAGGGCGATGGCCACCGAGCCCGCCAGGGCGTAGATCCAGAGGGGTTTGCCGGGGTTGTCCAGCGACTCCGGCTCACCCATCGCCTGGTAGTCGTCGCCGAAGACGGTGTTCCAGAGCTCCTGCTGGCGCTCGGGCGGCGGGGTGCGGGAGCCGCTGATCTGACCGGCCGTCACGAACCGGTGGTCCGGGTCGGACGGGTCGCGGCTCAGGTTAGAGCCCGGCCTGCCCTGCTCGCCCTGCTGGTCCTCCCCGGTCGGCGGCTGCTCGCCCGGCGGCTGGCCACCCGGCGGCTGGCCACCCGGCCCGTGGCGACCTGGTCCTTGCCCACCTGGTCCTTGCCCACCTGGACCGTGGCCACCTGGCCCGTGGCCGATCGGCGGCTGGCCGGGCGGTGCTTGGCCAGGCGGTGCTTGGCCGACCGGCACCTGGCCGTACGCGACCAGCCGGTCGTCGGGCGAAGGCGCGGAACGCGGCACCGCACGCTCGTCGAGGGGAGTGCCACGGCGCCGGCTGTCCAGCGGAGTGACGTTTCGCGGGCCGTCCAGCGGCGAGCCGCCCTGCGGGCCGTCCAGCGGCGAGCCGGAACGAGGGCCGTCCAACGGGGAGCCGGAGCGGGGGCCGTCCAGCGGAGAGCCGGAGCGGGGGCCGTCCAGCGGAGAGCCGGACCGCGGCGCGCCTCGGTCGTCCGCGGGCGGGTACGCCCGCTCGCCGAGCGGATTCGGGAACTGGTGGTACGCCGTGGCCTGATTATCCGGAGAGCCCTGGCCATAGGAGGCCGGGTCACCCGGACGTGACTGCGGCCGGCTGTCAGGCTGGCCGAGGTTCGACCACGCGTCCGAGGATGGCGGGGCGTCCGACCAGGCGGGCCCGGAGTCCGGCCAGGACTGCTGCGACCCCTGCGAGGGCGCGGAGCCCTGCCGCGACGGATCGGGCCACGACGGCGAGGACTGCGACGGATCCGGCCAGGACGGCGAGGACTGCGCGGGGTCCGGCCACGAAGGCGAGGACTGTGAGGGGTCGGGCCAGGACGGCGAAGACTGCGCCGGGTCCGGCCACGAGGGTGAGGATTGCGATGGGTCGGGCCACGACGGCGAGGACTGCGACGAGTCCGGCCATGACGACTGGGCGGCACCGCCCCGTGAAGAGTCAGGCCATGCCGCGTCCTGCCGGGGCGCCTCGGGCCAGGATGTCGGCACCTCCGGCTTAGGCGCCTCGGGCCAGGACGGTGGCAGATGGGGTGCTCCGGAATTCTCCGTTGCCATTGCTGCCGTACCTCCCGAGGTTATGTCCGGATTTAACGCATCCGGCATGATCTCACGCGAGACCAGGGGTTCCGCAGTAAAACGCGCGAAGCCGTGCGGATCCGTCGGTGGGTCCTGCATGGGCAGGCCACCATCTGGACGTTCTGGCTCTACTGGGTACACCACGGCGACGAGAGTATTCTAATGGGACATTAGAGGTCACAACGGATACATCACCATCAGATCTCACCAGACCTGAAGAGTCCATTGTGCCCACTGACCCGGCTCGACGACCCGCATTCAGCCGAAGACGTGCGCTAGGCTTGACCTATGCGTTCCGCGACCCTGCTTCTTAGCGGGCCGCGACGGCTCTGATCAGCTCGCCGTCGCGGCTGCCCCTCGTCATGCGCACGAGGGGTTTTCTTATGGGTCCGAGTCAATCCAAAAGGACAACCGCCGTGAGTGAGTACAACCCGCAGGCGCTGCAGGCCAAGTGGCAGCAGCGATGGGAGGAGCAGGACCCGTTCCGGGCCAGCGATGACGCCGCCGACACGCGTGAGCGGCGCTACATGCTGGACATGTTCCCCTATCCTTCCGGTGACCTCCACATGGGCCATGCCGAGGTGTTCGCGATCGGCGACGTGGTCGCGCGCTTCTGGTTCCAGAAGGGCTACAACGTCCTCCACCCGATCGGGTGGGACTCCTTCGGCCTGCCGGCCGAGAACGCCGCCATCAAGCGGAACGCACACCCCGCCGAGTGGACCTACGCCAACATCGAGACGCAGGCCGGCTCGTTCAAGCGCTACGGCATCTCCTTCGACTGGTCGCGCCGCCTGCACACCAGTGACCCCGACTACTACCGCTGGAACCAGTGGTTGTTCATCCGCTTCTTCGAGCGCGGCCTGGCCTACCGTAAGGGCGGCCTGGTCAACTGGTGCCCCAACGACCAGACCGTGCTGGCCAACGAGCAGGTCGTGGCGGGCAAGTGCGAGCGCTGCGGCGCCGACGTGATCCGCCGTGAGCTGACGCAGTGGTACTTCAAGATCACTGACTACGCGCAGCGACTGCTGGACGACATGCAGCAGTTGGACGGCTGGCCGGAGCGCCTGCTGACCATGCAGCGCAACTGGATCGGCCGTTCCGAGGGCGCCGACGTGCTGTTCGAGATCGAGGGCCGCGAGGAGCCGGTCCACGTCTACACCACGCGGCCCGACACGCTGTTCGGCGCGACGTTCTTCGTGGTGGCCGTGGACGCGCCGCTGGCCGACGAGATCGTCACGGACGAGCAGCGCGCGGCCTTCGAGGCGTACCGGGCCGAGTCGGCCAAGCTGAGCGACATCGAGCGGCTGTCCACCGACAAGGACAAGACCGGCGTTTTCCTGGGCCGCTACGCGATCAACCCGGTCAACGGCGAGCGCATCCAGGTCTGGGCGGCCGACTACGTGCTGTCCGACTACGGCCACGGCGCCATCATGGCCGTGCCCGCCCACGACCAGCGCGACCTGGACTTCGCGCTGAAGTTCGGGCTGCCGGTGAAGGTCGTCGTGCACACCGGCCTGGCCGACCCCGGCGAGACCGGCGAGGCCACGCCGGGCGAGGGCAAGCTGGTCAACTCCGGCCCGCTGGACGGGCTGACCAAGACCGAGGCCATCTCCAAGATCATCGAAGTGCTGGAGACGGACGGCAGGGGCACGGGCGCGATCAACTTCCGGCTGCGCGACTGGCTGCTGTCCCGGCAGCGCTACTGGGGCACGCCGATCCCGATCATCCACTGCCCCGACTGCGGCGAGGTGCCCGTACCCGACGACCAGCTGCCGCTCACGCTGCCCGACCTGCGTGGCGAGGCCCTGGCGCCGAAGGGCGTGTCCCCGTTGGCCAGCGCCACCGACTGGGTCAACGTCGAGTGCCCCAAGTGTGGCGGCCGGGCCCAGCGCGACACCGACACGATGGACACCTTCGTCGACTCGTCCTGGTATTACCTGCGCTACACCTCGCCCGGCTACACCGAGGGCCCGTTCGACGTCGAGCAGGTCCGCAAGTGGGGCCCGATCGACCAGTACGTCGGCGGCATCGAGCACGCGGTGCTGCACCTGCTCTACTCGCGCTTCTTCACCAAGGTCCTGCACGACATGGGCATGCTCGACTTCACCGAGCCGTTCCTGCGCATGCTGAACCAGGGCCAGGTGATCAACGGCGGCAAGGCCATGTCGAAGACCTTGGGCAACGGCGTGGACCTGGGCAAGCAGATCGACGACTTCGGAGTCGACGCGGTCCGCCTGACCATGCTGTTCGCCGGGCCGCCCGAGGAGGACATCGACTGGGCCGACATGTCGCCGGCCGCGTCGCAGAAGTTCCTGGCCCGCGCCTTCCGCGTGATGGACGAGGTGGCCGCCGAGCCCGGCGTGTCGTTCGAGGGCGGCGACGTCGAGCTGCGCCGGGCCACGCACCACGCGATCGACGAGGTCACCAGACTGGTGGAGTCCCAGCGCTTCAACGTGGCGATCGCGCGCATGATGGAGCTGACCTCGGCGGCCCGCAAGGCCATCGACTCCGGTCCCGGCGCCGCCGACCCGGCGGTCCGCGAGGCGGCCGAGACGCTGGCCGTCATGCTGTCACTGGTGGCGCCCTACACCGCCGAGGAGGGCTGGGAGCGTCTGGGGCACGAGGGCGGCGTCAGCCGGGCCGGCTGGCCCACCGCCGACCCGGCGCTGCTGGTGCAGGAGTCGGTGACCTGCGTCGTCCAGGTGGCCGGCAAGGTGCGCGAGCGCCTGGAGGTGTCGCCCGACATCTCGGAGGCCGACCTGAGGGCGCTGGCCCTGGGCTCGGAGAAGGTCCGCTCCTACCTGACGGGCGAGCCGCGCAAGGTGATCGTGCGGGCGCCGAAGCTGGTCAACATCGTCCCCTGACGAGTGACCCGCCGGACTCCTGTCGGACTCAGAGACGGCGCCGCGAGTCAGAGGCGGCGCAGCGCGGGCAGCAGCTCCTTCTCGGCCCAGCCGAAGAAGGGCTGCTGCTGGTCGTGGCCGATCTGGACGAGCGCGACGTGCGTGAACCCGGCGTCGGTGTACTTCCGGACCGCCTCGACCACCGCGTCCACGTCGTCGCCGCACGGCACGCTGCCGGCGACGTCCTCGGGCCGTACGTAGTCGGCGTAGGCGCCGAAGTTGACCGGCCCCGGCAGCTCGGCCATCACCTTCCACCCGGCCGCCGACCAGCGCCACAGCTCGTGGGCCCGTTCCTTGGCCGCCTCGGCGTCGGTGTCGTACGAGATGGCCAGCTGGCCGTACACCGGCTTGCCCGACCCGCCGAGCGCGTTGAACTGGTCCACCACCTCCGGCATCGGCTCGTTGACGATCAGCAGGTCGCCGAACTCGGCGGCCAGGTCCGCCGACTGCCCACCGGAGGCGGCGACCCCGATCGGGATCCGGCGCTCGGGCAGGTCATAGAGCTTGGCCGAGTCCACATCGTAGAACTCGCCCTGGTAGGTGACGTACTCGCCGGAGAACAGCTTCTTGATGATCTGGACGGCCTCGCGCAGCATCCGGTGCCGGGTGTTGACCGGTGGCCAGCCTTCGCCGATCACGTGCTCGTTCAGGTTCTCGCCGGAGCCCAGCCCCAGCGTGAACCGGCCCTGGCTGAGCACGCCCATCGTGGCGGCCTTCTGCGCGACCACGGCTGGGTGGTAGCGCATCAGCGGGCACGTCACGTACGTCATGAGGGGCAGGTGTTCGGTGGCGTTCGCCGCCGCGCCCAGGACCGACCAGGCGTAGGGCGCGTGACCCTGCTCCTCAAGCCATGGGAAGTAGTGGTCGGAGATGACCGCGTAATCGAATCCGGTCCGTTCGGCGGTGGCCGCGTCGTCCACCAGTTGCCGGGCCGGAGTCTGCTCGCACATCAAGGTGTAGCCGATTTCTGCCATGGTGTGCCGACTACCCGGGCTTGCACACGTTAGTTACCAGGCGCCGGAGATCAACGTTGGGTCAGTTCCTCCACCACCAGGCCCAGCCCGATGCCCATCAGCCAGACGTCCTTGGCGACCGAGACGCCCTCTTGAGAGGGGCGCAGGGTGCCGTCCTGGCGCAGCCCGGGGGTCTTGACGTAGAAGGCGAGCAGCCCGCCGGCGAACGCGGTGAGCGCCGCCCCCGCGAGCAGCGACGGCACCACCGGGAGCAGCAGCGCCGATCCGACCGCGATCTGCGACTTCGACAGCAGCCGCACGAACGTCTCGGGATCCTGCCGGCGAAGGAACGGGAAGGCCGTGGCCGCCATGCCGTGCACGCCGGTGGCGGCCTCGCGGTCGGCCTGAGCCAGGGTCAGCCCGGAGTCCAGGATGTACGCGCCCGCCGCGATGCGGGGCGGCCACTGGTGGGGGCGGGCGAGAATCCTCACGTTTTCTCCAGAAATGACGTCACGTACGGCTTCTGCCCCATCACCATCTGTCACACTCTGCTCGGCGGCGGCCTTGACCAAGACTTCAAGGGCGGACTTCGCGGCCGGACGCGCACTAGTGTGCAGCTGTGACAACTGGCGCATACCTGAGATTTCCACACCTGCACGGTGACCTGGTCACCTTCGTCGCCGACGACGATGTCTGGCTGGCTCCCGTGGCGGGCGGACGGGCCTGGCGGTTCACCGCTGACCGTACACCCGTGTCGTACCCCAGGTTCTCGCCCGACGGCGCCCGCATCGCGTGGACCGGCCATCGGGAGGGACCGCCCGAAGTGTTCGCCGCCGAGCTCGACGGGGCCGAGGGCGAGCGGCTGACCCACTGGGGCAGCGCGACGACCGGCGCGCGCGGGTGGACCGCCGGCGGGGATGTGCTCGCGGTCAGCGCGACGGGAGAGAGCTCGCGCTCCAGGACGTGGGCGTACGCGGTGCCGCTGGACGGCGGCCCGGCGGCGCGCCTGCCGTACGGGTGGGTGAGCGAGGCCGCCGTCAGCGGCGACCGGGTCGCGACCGTGTCGCCGGTCTACCGCGAGCCGTCACATTGGAAGCGCTACCGGGGAGGTACGGCCGGCAAGCTCTGGGTCGACGCCGAGGGGAACGGCGAGTTCGCCCGGCTGTTCGCCGACAGCGACGCGCAGTACTGGTCGGTCATGTGGGCGGGTGATCGCATCGCGTTCCTGGCCGACATCGACGGCACCGGCAATGTGTACTCGGCCCTGCCCGACGGCTCCGACCTGCGCAAGCACACCGGGCACGACGAGTTCTACGCCCGCCACGCCTCGACCGACGGGGAGCGGGTGATCTACAGCCACGCCGGCGATCTGTGGCTGCTGGAGAGCCTGGACGCAGAGCCGTACAAGCTGGAGGTCAAGCTCGGCGGGCCGCGTCCGGCTCGCGCGCGGCGACCGGCGCCGGCCCGCGTCGGCGGGTTCTCGCCGGACGAGACCGGGCGGGCGAGTGCGGTCGAGATCCGCGGCACCGCCCACTGGGTGACTCACCGAGACGGGCCCGCGGGCGCGTTGCGGGTGGAGCCGGGCGTCCGGGTACGGTTGCCGCGGGCGCTCGACGCCGACGGCCGGGCGGTCTGGGTCTCGGACGCCAGCGGTGAGGACGGCCTGGAGATCGGTACGCCCGGCGGCGAGATCCGTACGCTGGCCGCGGGCGAGCTCGGCCGGGTGCTCCAGTTGGCCGCCGCACCCAACGGCAAGCACGCGGCCGTGGCCACGCACGACGGGCGGCTGCTGGTCATCGACCTCGAATCCGGAAATGTCCGGGAGCTGGATCGCACGACGCAGGGGGACATCAGCGGGCTGACGTTCTCGCCCGACTCGTCCTGGCTGGCGTGGGTGCACCCGCACGACGAGCGGCTGTCGCAGATCAGGATGGGCCGCCTCGACGGGACCTCCGTCATCGACGTGACGCCGCTGCGATTCGTCGACTTCGACCCGGTCTTCACCAGGGACGGAAAGCATCTGGCGTTCCTGTCGGTACGGACCTTCGATCCGATCTACGACGCGCACGTGTTCGACCTGTCGTTCCCGGCGGGCTGCCGGCCGTACCTGGTGCCGTTGCAGGCTACGACGCCCTCGCCGTTCGACCCAAGCCTGCAGGGGCGCGGGTTCAACGGCGAGGACGACAAGCCCGCCTCGTCCTCGTCCTCTGCTTCGGATGAGAAGAAGAACTCGGACAAGAAGGACGCCGAGCCGCCGCGTACCGAGGTTGACCTCGAAGGGCTGGCCTCGCGCGTGGTGCCGGTGCCCGTGCCCGCCGCGCACTACCGCAACCTGCGCACCGCCAAGGACGCCCTGCTCTGGCTACGCCACCCGATGGCCGGGTTGCTCGGCGACGGCACGGAGCCGACCGGCGAGACCGTCCTCGAACGCTACGACCTCAAGAAGCGCGCCAAGGCCGAGCTCGGCAGGGAGACGCGCGCCTTCGAGGTGAGCGGCGACGGCAGCAGGCTCGTCCTCAACGGCAAGAACGGCCTGCAGACCCGCACCAGCGGCGAGGGCGACGAGGTCGTCACCATCGACCTCGACCGGATCACGGTCCAGATCGACCCGGTCGCCGAGTGGCGGCAGGGCTATGCCGAGGCCGGCCGGTTGATGCGCGACCACTTCTGGCGCGCGGACATGAACGGCGTCGACTGGCAGGGCGCCCTCGACCGCTACGCGCCGCTGGTCGACCGGATAGGCGCCTACTCCGAGCTCATCGACCTGCTCTGGGAGGTACAGGGCGAGCTGGGCACCTCGCACGCCTACGCCCGGCCCGTCGGCGGGGGCTACGACTCGCGGCGGCGTCAGGGCCTGCTCGGCGCCGACATCGTCCGCGACGCGGAAGGCGTCTGGCGCGTCGAACGGATCCTGCCCGGCGAGTCGTCCGACCACGACGCGCGCTCGCCGCTGCTCGCGCCGGGCGTCGCCGTGCGCGCGGGCGACGCGATCGTGGCGGTGGGCGGACGGCCCGTCGATCCCGTACGCGGCCCGCTCGCCTCTCTGTCCGGCACGGCCGGCCAGCCCATTGAGCTGACCGTACGACCGGCGTCGGGCGGCGAGACGCGCCGGGTGGTGGTCACCCCGATCTCGGACGAGACGCAGCTGCGCTACCACGACTGGGTGGAGGGCCGCCGGGCCTTCGTCCGGCAGGCGTCGGACGGGCGGCTCGGCTACCTGCACGTGCCCGACATGGTGGCCTCGGGGTGGGCGCAGTTCCATCGCGACCTGCGTACGGAGATGGCCCGCGAGGGGCTGGTCGTGGACGTACGCGAGAACGGCGGCGGGCACACCTCCGAGCTCGTGCTGGAGAAGCTGTCACGCCGGGTCACCGGCTGGAACCACGCCCGCGGCTACGAGCCGATGCGCTACCCAGAGGACTCGCCGCGCGGCCCGATCGTGGCCGTCACCGACGAGTTCGCGGGCTCGGACGGCGACATCGTCAGCGCGGGCATCAAGAACCGGAAGATCGGTCCGCTGGTGGGCACCCGGACGTGGGGTGGGGTGATCGGCATCGACTCGCGCTACTCGCTGGTGGACGGGACGGTGGTGACCCAGCCCCGCTACTCGTTCTGGCTGGCCGGGCCGGGCTGGGGCGTGGAGAACTACGGCGTCGACCCCGACATCGAGGTGGTCATCACGCCGCAGGACCGGGTGGCGGGGCGCGATCCGCAGCTGGAGAAGGCGGTCGAACTCGCGCTCGCCGCCCTGGCCGAGCACCCGGCGGCCACACCTCCGGACCTGCCGCCGCTGGCGACATGACCTCGCGGCGTTACTGACCTCGCTCGCGACATAACGGACTCATCACGGGATCCGCTCCGATGATGATCGGAGCGGATCCTGTCGGCAGAGTAAGAACTGTTGTCGGCGCTCGCTGTGCCAGCTGGTGGTTGCCAGAAGAACTGTGGTTGGTTTCTGATCGACCGCGACTGAAGGTAATCAGATGGCAATGTTCAGTCACAGCCGGGTGCCTGACTGGCGTTCGGTCCCCGCCCCCATTGGTGTCCGCACCGACGGGACAGCGTCCGGCGGGGCGGTGGCCCAAGAGCCGCACTCTCTCCAGGAATGCGGGGTCAGGCCCCGACAACGCGGTTCTCAACCACGGTCCGCCCGGCTCGCCGGACGGACGCGGTATCGGCTTCCACCAGATCGCCTTCCGGCCTCGGCCAGCAGGCGACGAGGCTACGCTGATGTCCGTTTTACTCACGTAAACACAGAGAGCGGAAGACGCTTGATCCCATGAAGTCCCTCGCGTATCGCCAGAGTGACGCCGCTGGGCAGGGCGTGGTCGCTATCTCCTTTCTTCAGGCGTAAGGCGGTGGATCCTCTCGCCTATCGTCAGAGCGGTATCCGGGAAACCGGGCTGAATGCCCAGGACATCCGGAAGGCCCTGGAAAAGCTCGCCGTTCCAGAGCTCCCCTTGGGGACGTTCGGCATGGCCGGTGGTGCGGCGAGAGATCGCCACAACCAGGCCAGTGACGAGTTCAACGGCCGGGCGCGGCGCGGTGTGGAGTCGGCCGAGGGTATCTCGCGCAACCTGAAGCTCACCGCCGACGGGTATGTGCGGGCCTCCAATGACGTCATGCGCGCGGTCCTCGCCGTTGGCGGCCGCCGGCAGCCTCTCGTACGCGGGAAGGCACCTTCGCCGGAGTCGGAAGTCCGGAACGGCCTGGGATATGGCCTCACGTCGCTCGGCACCACCGGCGTGACCCTCGTCCGGCTGGCGGAGGCGTCCTCCTACCTCCAGCGCGGCTCGGCCGCCGGGCTCGCGAACCTGTCGGCCGAGGCGGCGAAGATGGCGAACCTGAGCCAGCGCACGCTGTCCATGCTCAAGGTCGCCGCCACGATGTCGATCACGGCTGCGACCGGGCTCATGCTCTGGCTGGCCACCGTGACCTGGAACGACGACAAGGTCGACGAGGCCATCGCGGCCTGGCGCCACGCCGCCAACTCCCTGGGCGAGATCTTCGGGGCCGGGGACCCGATGAAGCTGGAGGCACTGGCGGCAGCATGGCACGGCGGCGCCAAGGACGTGGCCGACCAGAAGTTACGAGACTTCGTCACCGCGGGTGTCCAGCTCGCCGACTACGCCGCGGGCCGGGCCGTCGGGTTGCAGGACGCGGTGAAGCAGCTGAACCGGCTGCACTCGTACGCGTTCTGGACGACCATGGGCGAGCTGGGGGTGATCGCGGCGCTGCGCCTGGTCGCGTCCGTCAACCCGGCTGCTCGGCTGGCGAGCATCAAGGTGGGGTGGCGGTTGTCGCTCGCCCTTGTACTGATTCAGGGGGCTATCACCGCGCGGTTGGAGTACCTGGCGGGAGAGTCCTTGAAGAAGGACTCGGTGGGCGCCGGGCCGGCGGGGGTCGAGGAAACGGACTTCCCTCGCTTCTAGCCTGTTTGTGTGATGCGGTCCAGGATCTCGGTCAGGATGGGCTCGGTGGTGGCGAAGTTCAGCCGTACACAGTGCGCGCCGCCGGGCCCGAACGTGGCGCCATCGCTCAGCATGACCTTCGCGTCACGTTCGAGCGTTTCCTGTACGCCTGGGCGGCCGTAGTCGAGCCAGGCCAGGTAGGTGGCCTCCGGGATGCGGTAGCCAATCCCCTCGGGCAGCCGGTCGGCGATCGTCCGGCGGTTCCTGTCCAACAGGGCGCGGGTCTCCTCAAGCCAGGCGTCGCCGTGCCGCCAGGCCGCCACCGTCGCCTCCACCCCGAACAGATTGGCCGAGCCGAACACGAAGGGCGGCTGCGCGTCCAGAGCCTTACGCAGCTCCGGCGATCCGATGTGGGCGACCGAGCACCGGATGCCGCCAAGATTGAACGCCTTGGTGGCAGAGGTGAGCGTGACGGTCCGCTCAGGCAGGATGGTGGCGAACGGGATGTGCTGGTTGGGGGCGTACGCGAGGTCGGCGTGGATCTCGTCGGAGATGACGAGCAGGTCATGACGCTCGACGTGCTCCGCCAGCTCGGTCAGCTCCTCGCGGGTGAAGACCCGACCTGTGGGATTGTGCGGGTTGACCAGCAGCAACACCTTGCACGGGGACAGATCAGGCACCTCAAACCGCCACGAGTCCCCGTCGGCGATCAGCTGGAGGGGATGCAGCGGCCGGTTCATGGTCTCCAGCGTGCCGAGGAACGGGGGATAGGCGGGGGTGTGCACGGCCACGCCGTCGCCTGGGCGCGTCCATACGTGGAGGAGCACTTGAAGCGCTTGGTTGATGTCGGAATAACTCCGCACATACTCAAGCTCCGGCTCCCAGCCGTACCGACCGGCCATCCGCTCAACGAACGCCTCAGCCAGGGGGCCACAGCGGGGATTGTCCAGCCAGGTGGGGTAGCCGAGGTCACCTTGGGCCCGCCGTTGGAGGGCGTTGACGACTTCTGGGGCGGTGGGGAGGTCCATGTCGGCGATCCAGGCGGGGATGACACCGGGAGCGGCTTTGGCCCACTTGAATCCGTCGTGTGTTGCCTTGAGGTCTTCTGCCCGCTTTGTGTCGGTCACGCGGCCATTCTAGAAACCACCGCTGTTCTGGCCAGCCCGTCTCATTTGGCCAGGCGACTTCACCTTCGGTCAGATGTCTCTTTTGGTACGCCGATCTCCGCCGGCAGTCGGTCGCGGAGACCGGCAACCTACGATCTGGTCCCTGTCTTGAGGCCGGTGGTCTGGCCCGAATGGCTGATGACCGTACTCCTCAAGAGGACACGAACAGAGGGCATGGCAGGTGTGTTGCCTGCCATGCCCTCTGTTGCATGCGTACGGAGCCGATGGCGTACGTCTGGCGCATCACCCTGCCATACGCCCGGACATGCGTGCGGTGCTAGAGGCGGCGGAGGACCGCTACGACCTTGCCCAGGACGCTGGCCTCGTCACCGGGGATCGGGTCGTAGTTGGCGTTGTGCGGCACCAGCCAGACGTGGCCGTCCTTGCGCTTGAACGTCTTCACCGTAGCCTCGCCCTCGATCATGGCCGCCACGATGTCGCCGCTCTCCGCGACCGGCTGCTGGCGGACGACGACCCAGTCGCCGTCGGCGATGGCGGCGTCGATCATCGAATCGCCGGCGACCTGCAAGAGGAAGAGGGTGCCTTCGCCGACCAACTGCTTGGGCAGGGCGAAGACGTCTTCGACGCTCTCCTCGGCGAGGATCGGGCCACCAGCGGCGATCCGGCCGACCAGCGGCACATAGGCGGCCGTGGGCCTGTTCACCGGGGCGTCGGACTCGTTGGCGGCGTCGGGATCGACCCAGAGCGCGGGCTCGCCGGGCAGGCGAACCTCGAGCGCGCGGGGCCGGTGGGGGTCGCGTCTCAGGTAGCCCTTGCGCTGCAACGCCGTCAACTGGTGCGACACGCTGGACGTGCTCGTCAGTTGCACGGCCTCGCCGATCTCGCGCATGGAGGGCGGGTAGCCCCGCTGTTGGACCGAGTCGCGAATCACCTCGAGGATCTTGCGTTGCCTGGGCGTCAGTCCCAGGGAGTCACGCCGACGCACCGCGAGGTCACTGACCCCGTTGGTGTCATCCCGATCGCTCATGATCTGCCTCCTCGCCCGGCGGCCCGCCTCACCGGCGAATCTCCCGGTCCGTGGTCTTCGTGTCGCACACAGCGACCGTATCGCTGTTGAAGATCATCTTCAAACAATTGTTCGAGTCTTCCTCGAAATTGTTGGCAGCGTGGTGTACAACATCGTACGGGAGTTCGATCGACACCGTGTTCGATTTGCCGATCTTTATTGGGTCTTTTTTTCGGGCCGGGACGGCTGGGAGGTCACACATGCGAGCGACCACCATCACAGATGCGACCAGCGACGACGTCAAGCGACTCACCCTCCTGGCAGACGCCACCCGGCGACCGGTGGCGGGGGGCGGCAACACGGGTGACGACCAGGGGGATGGTTGTCGGGGCGGCGATTCCGCCGACCGGCCAGATCGCGAACCCCCGCTTACCCGTGACAACTCCGACAACCGGGCTCCGGGGTCCGCCGGTCCGGGGTTTGTTGGCCCGGCGCCTGACGGTCCGGGGACCGTCGGCACGGGGTCCGCTGGTCCGGGATCGACCGGTTCGGGGTCTGGCGGCCCGGGGTTCGCTGTTCCGGGGCCGGAAGGCCGTCTCGGGATAGCGGGCGGGGCTCGTTCCCGAACCGGGGGTGCGGGTCGTTCGCGGACTGGGGGCGGGAGCGTTCGCGAGAGTGGAGACGGAGGCCGTTTCGGCAGGGAAGGCGGGGCGCGGCCTGCACGCGGGGGCGGGGGTCGTCCCGAATACGGCAGCGGCGGCCGGCCGGGGGGAGGGGGCGAACGTACGAGGGGCGGATCGGCCGGCAGAGGGCCTCTCAGTCGTCGGGCCGCAGCACAGGGAAGACCGCTTCTGTGGCTGGTGCCCGCGCCACGCCCTGACTCCGACGACACACCGCGGTCTGATGGAAGTGTGCGACCCACGGACGCGACCGGGCGCCCAGTGGAGCCCGCAGGCTCGGCGGAAGTCGGGCGATCGGTGGAGTTCGGGAACTCGTCGGTTCGGGCGAGCGACGGCCGCGCGGAGAGCCCTCTGCGCGATGCGGGCGCTCGGTCCCGTGAGGCAGAGAGCCGGTCGGAGGGGCGCTCGCGCCGGGCGGGCGGCCGGTACGGTGCGCGGTCTCGGGGTGTGGGTGGGCGTGTCGGGGGCCCGGCTCGGGAAGTGGCCGGTCGTTCCGGCGGCCGGGTCCGTGAGGTGCCGGGCTCGTACACGCGCCGTCCCCGGCGCAAGGGCGGTCTGCCCGCCGATCGGACCCATCTGTCCAGGAGGCAGGCCGGCGTCGCTCGACGGGGGCGGCGTAATCCTCCCGTACGGCTCACGCGACGGGGGCGGGCCGTACTGGTGATGGCCATGGCTCTGCTGTCCCTGGGCGGCTTCTGGCTCGGCACCCGCGCGGTCGGCCAGGCGTCCGCGGCGCCTGTCGTGCCGAGTCACGCGGGCCTGCCCTGGGTGACCGTCCACGAGGGGGACTCGCTCTGGACGATCGCCGACGCGGTGGCTCCCGACGAGGGCGACCCCGCAGCGGTGGTGACCGAGATCAAGCGGCTGAACGGCCTGCCCGGCTCGCTCATCCGCCCCGGCAGCCGCCTGTACATCCCGAGCGCCCGCGCCCTGCCGTAAGCCTCGAGCCTCAACCAGTAGCGATACGGTCCGTCCCCAACCGAAAGCATGGAGACGAGCGCGTACGGATGTGCCGTACGAGATGCCTGTGAGCCGTGTTCACCCACGTGAGACCGGCTAACCAACGTGACCAGCGAGGCGAGGAACACACCCCCGCCGGCCGGTGTTGACGACGACACGCCCGAGCCGGACCAAGGTGGCTGCGCTGATCAGCGACTTCGGCGGCAAGCCCCCGTCCAACTTGCGTTCATGGTCGCTCGCTTCTACGGTTGGACCACAACATCTAGTAGTTACACCGATGTAGTTCACCACAAATTGTGTTTCTCTGACCGCACCATGGCAAGCCGTGGGGCGTGCGCGAGCGTACGCAGAAGAGCGCTTTACGCCTGTGGTGACCACACGGTCGAGGAGGGCGAGCAAACGTGCACTGTCCGTTCTGTCGTCATCCCGACACGCGGGTCATCGACAGCCGCTCGACAGAGGACGGCGCGGCCATTCGGCGCCGCCGTACCTGTCCGGAATGCGGGCGCCGGTTCACCACGCAGGAGACCGTACTGCTGATGGTGAGCAAGCGCAGCGGAGTAACGGAGCCGTTTTCGCGTGACAAGGTCGTCGCGGGCGTGCGACGGGCCTGCCAGGGCAGGCCGGTGAGCGAGGATTCGCTGGCTCAATTGGGCCAGCGCGTCGAGGAGGCCATCCGGGCCAAGGGTGCCGCCGAGCTCCCCTCCAACGAGGTGGGGCTGGCGATCCTGGGCCCGTTGCGGGAGTTGGACGAGGTGGCCTACTTGCGATTCGCATCGGTATATCGCGGTTTCGAGAGCCTGGCGGACTTCGAGGCCGAGATCGAACAGTTGAAGGCGGAGAAGGGGGAGTCATGACGGAGACGGCCAGCGGTTCAGTCGCGCGCGGAGGTAAGCGTTTGCGTAAAGGGCTCAAGATGAAGCGCATCTTCACCAAGCCCGGTGTGCACCCATATGACGACATCAAGTGGGAGCGCCGCGACGTCGTCATGACCAATTGGCGCGACGGCTCGATCAATTTCGAGCAGCGGGGCGTCGAGTTTCCTGAGTTCTGGTCGGTCAACGCGGCCAACATCGTCACGACCAAATACTTCCGCGGCGCCGTGGGCACCCCGCAGCGCGAGTGGAGCCTGAAGCAGTTGGTCGACCGGGTCGTCGGCGTCTACACCAAGACCGCGGTGGAGCACGGCTACTTCGCCACCGACGAGGATGCCGAGATCTTCGACCACGAGTTGAAGCACGCGCTGACGCACCAGGTGTTCGCGTTCAACTCGCCGGTGTGGTTCAACGTGGGCACCGCGAGCCCGCAGCAAGTGAGCGCCTGCTTCATCTTGGCCGTGGACGACACGATGGAGTCGATCCTCGACTGGTACAAGGAAGAGGGCGTGATCTTCAAGGGCGGCTCGGGTTCGGGAGTCAACCTGTCCCGCATCCGCTCCTCGAAGGAGCTTCTGTCCAGCGGCGGTACGGCCAGCGGGCCGGTCTCGTTCATGCGCGGCGCCGACGCGAGCGCGGGCACCATCAAGTCCGGCGGTGCCACCCGCCGGGCGGCCAAGATGGTCGTGCTCGACGTCGACCACCCCGACATCGTGGAGTTCGTCGAGACCAAGGCCCGCGAGGAGGACAAGGTCCGCGCGCTGCGCGACGCCGGGTTCGACATGGACCTGGGCGGCAAGGACATCGTCTCGGTCCAATACCAGAACGCCAACAACTCGGTGCGCGTCTCCGAGGAGTTCATGCACGCGGTCGAGAAGGGTGACGACTTCGCCCTGCGCGGCCGTCTGACCGGCGAGGTGATCGAGAAGGTCGACGCGCGCGAGCTGTTCCGCAAGATGGCCAAGGCCGCCTGGGAGTGCGCCGACCCCGGCGTCCAGTACGACGACACGATCAACGACTGGCACACCACCCCGGAGA
The DNA here is from genome assembly GCF_040680095.1 of Nonomuraea sp. NPDC052129. Taxonomy (NCBI): domain Bacteria; kingdom Bacillati; phylum Actinomycetota; class Actinomycetes; order Streptosporangiales; family Streptosporangiaceae; genus Nonomuraea; species Nonomuraea sp. NPDC052129. Next base: position 216,790 of record NZ_JBFAVX010000007.1, read on the forward strand.
CCGGGCGCATCACCGCCAGCAACCCCTGCAGCGAGTACGTCCACCTCGACAACTCCTCCTGCAACCTGGCCAGCATCAACCTGCTGAAGTTCCTGAAGGACGACGACACCTTCGACGTCGCGAACTTCGTCAAGCTGACCGAGCTGATCATCACGGCCATGGACGTGTCGATCACGTTCGCCGACTTCCCGACCGAGAAGATCGGGGAGACCACCCGCGCCTACCGCCAGCTCGGCATCGGCTACGCGAACCTGGGCGCGCTGCTCATGGCCACCGGCCACGCCTACGACTCCGACGGCGGCCGCGCGGTCGCCGGGGCGATCACGTCGCTGATGACCGGTGTGTCCTACAGGCGCAGCGCCGAGCTGGCCGGGGTCGTCGGCCCGTACGACGGCTATGCCCGCAACGCCGAGCCGCACAAGCGGATCATGCGCAAGCACGCCGCCGCCAACGACGACCTGCGTACGGTCGGCTCGATGGACGCCAAGATCCACTCCGAGGCCTCCCGTCAGTGGTCGGAGTGCCTCAAGGTCGGCGAGAAGAACGGCTACCGCAACGCGCAGGCCAGCCTGCTCGCGCCCACCGGCACCATCGGCCTGATGATGGACTGCGACACCACCGGCATCGAGCCCGACCTGGCGCTGGTCAAGTTCAAGAAGCTCGTCGGCGGCGGCTCCATGCAGATCGTCAACCAGACGATCCCGCGCGCGCTCAAGCAGCTCAACTACCAGCAGGAGCAGATCGAGGCCATCGTCGAGTACATCGCCGAGCACGGCCATGTCGTCGACGCCCCCGGCCTGCGCAGGGAGCACTACGAGGTGTTCGACTGCGCGATGGGCGAGCGGGCCATCGCCCCGATGGGTCACGTCCGCATGATGGCCGCCGCGCAGCCGTTCCTGTCCGGCGCGATCTCCAAGACGGTCAACCTGCCGGAGTCGGCCACGATCGACGACATCGAGCAGGTCTACCTGGAGGGCTGGCGGCTCGGCCTCAAGGCGCTGGCGGTCTACCGCGACAACTGCAAGGTCGGCCAGCCGCTGTCGGCCGGCGGCAGCAAGAAGGAAGCCGAGAAGGCCGACAAGGCGGCCGAGGTCGCCGAGCCTGAGGTCCGGGTCATCGAGGTCAACCGGCCCACCAGGCGCCGGATGCCCAACCAGCGGCCGAGCATGACCACCCGCTTCACGGTCGGCGGTGCCAAGGGCTACATGACCGCCTCGTCCTACCCCGACGACGGGCTCGGCGAGGTCTTCCTGAAGATGTCCAAGCAGGGCTCGACGCTGGCGGGCGTCATGGACGCCTTCTCGGTGGCGATCTCGATAGGGCTCCAGTACGGCGTGCCGCTCGAGACGTACATGAGCAAGTTCGTCAACATGCGCTTCGAGCCCGCCGGGATGACGGACGACCCCGACATCCGGATGGCCACCTCGGTGATGGATTACATCTTCCGCCGCCTGGCCCTCGACCACCTGCCCTACGACGAGCGGGCGGCGCTGGGCATCTTCTCGGCTGCCGAGCGCGCCGCGCAGCAGCGCGGTGAGGACCCGGCCGCGCTCCAGGAGGCGGTCGACCGTGAGGCGCTCGCCCAGTCGGCGCCGATCGAGGCCAAGCAGGAAGCGGAGCAGGAGACGGCGCCTGAGCCGGTGCAGGAGTTCACGCTGGAGAACCACCAGCGCATCACCGCCGACGCCCCGCTCTGCATGACCTGCGGCACCAAGATGCGCCCGGCGGGCAGCTGCTACGTCTGTGAGGGCTGCGGCTCGACCAGCGGTTGCAGCTAGTAGCAGGCTGACGCAACACTCGGCCTGAGCAGCTAAGGCCCTGGTCGCGAGGGGGATCTGGACTTGGTTCCAGATCCCCCTCGACGCGTTTGGGCAAGGTGATGGCGGGCCCCTGCTGACCCGCCGCGTCAACGACTCGGGCCGAGGACCTGACCGCCCACGATGCTATGGTCCGATCATGGCTCAACAGCGATCAACGGGACCGACCGGCTTCAAGTAGCGCGCCAGGAAATACCTGGCGGTGCTACCCAGGGAGCCTCATGTCCCGCACTGCCCATCACATCGTTCGCCCGGTTCTCGACGGGGGAGCCCCATGGCGATCGGTGGCGATAGTCGATCTCCGTTACAGTGCCGCATGCCTGCGACAGGCACGGCAGGCCGGCCACCGGCCACGTCCGACGCCCCTCCGTCACAGGGCCGACGTCTACTCCTGGGCCAGGGCCGATCCCCGAGACCAGTGGGTATCAGAGTGGGCCGGCAACGAGGAGCGCCGGGCACGCCAGCGCTTGCGTCTCAGGCTCGAAGCCATCCGTCAGAGCATCAACGCCACAAGCGGTGGCCCTCTGGCCACCGAGGCTATCGGTGATCTCGAAGTCCACCCCGCGCGACACCGTCGCAACGCCATCTGGCTGTACTGATCACGGAATCTGGAGGTACCGCCATGGCCGTCATCCACTTCGACAGCTACACCGAAGCTCGTACGCATCTCAAGGCGCTGTTGGACGCGGCGGAACGGGGTTGCGTGGCCACAGTGCGGCGCGAGTCGGCTCTGACGGCCCTCGTGGACGTTGAAAGACTGCGTCACAATCTCGCGATGGGCATTCCTTCTCGTGCGGAGGTGGTTCCTGAGGCAGACGGTTGGTCGATTTTCATCCCGGGGCTACCGGTCGCCGCGGACGGTGCGACCTTTGATCAGCCTCAGTAATGACGATCAGTTGCGTGAATGGCTGGTGGGGGACGTCCGATGACGGCACCTGATCCGGGTTCACCACCAAGTGGATCTCGGTGGTGAACCCGTGGCATCGGGCTCGACGCCGACGGCCCACTCACCGGCCAGTGCCGGACCTGTCGCTGACGATCGGCGGTGCGGCGGCCTCGTCGATGCCGTCGGCGGCCTGATGGGCGAGAGCACGAGCCCGGGTGAGCCCGAGCGCGGGCAGGACCAGCACGCGTAGCCACAGCAGCATGGGTTCGGCGAGGGCCGGTGGTCCGTAGATCGCCGTGCCGAGCACCGCTGCCGCGCCTATGTGTGCGGCTCGGGAGAGTGTGCGCAGGCCGCGGCAGGCTTCCGCTGACCAAGGTCGACTACGTCAAGGTGGACGGCCTTGTCGGCAGGCTTGCCGCCGAGGCGGAGACGTTGGACGAGCCCTATTCCAAACACCTGCGCGGGAAGGTGCGTGAGCTGCGGTTGACGCTGTCACGTCGCCAGGTGCGCATTACGTACTGGCTGGCTCCTGGCCGCCGGGTGGTGTTGCTGACGATGTTCTACAAGACCAGGCGCAAGGAGACGACGCAGATCGACCGGGCGGAGCGGGCACAGATCGTCTGTGAGAGTGGTCATGGTCCGGCGCGCCAGATGTTCCATAGAGAGTTCAAGGAGGAGCTGTGAGCGGGCACAGTAAGTGGCAGACGACCCGGCATCGACGCCTCGCCGGTGAGGTGAACGACCCTGAGTACGCCAGGCTTTACGAAGAGGCGGAAGCCGAGCTGCGACTTGGCCAGCTTGTCTACGACCGGCGCGTCGCTCTTGGCCTGTCGCAGACGGAGCTGGCTGAGCGCGCGGGGATGACTCAACCACAGGTGTCCCGCTTGGAGACGGGCGGCGGCAACATCACCGTGGCGTCCCTGAGACGGTTGGCCGCTGCGCTGGACGCGGACCTGACCATCGAGTTCCTTCCTCACCGGGCGGCATGATCCGGGCCCGATGGCGTCGAATGCCGGGGCTCGGTGAGTTCGCCCTTCCCTGGTCGTCAGAACCGCGGATCCGCCCAGTCGATGGTGAGGGGAGGTGGATTGGTGCTCTGGCCGCTTGGCAAGAAGCATCAAAGCGGCTGCTCCAGCACGTGTTTCAACTCAGCGAATCCGGCCGCCGCATAGAAGGCCTTGGCGCCCTCGTTGAAGTCCAGTACGTCGGTCAGCAGCCGCCGGCAGCCCTCCAGCCGGCCCGCATCCCGCACGGCCTCGATCAGCTGACTCGCAACTCCGCGTCTGGCGGCTTGTGGATCCACCGCCAGCTGATTGAGGAGGATGAAGGATTCGGAGTGGAGGAGCGGGTTTTCCTCGCGACGCACGATGGCAGCCACGGCATATCCGACTGGACGATCAATCTCGGCGATGAACGCACGCGTGACGTCTTTGGCCAGGAGAACCGCGAAGTAGTCGGTCAGTTCCTGTTCGGGTGGGTCGACGCGGTAGATGTCGGGGCGGCGGGCGGCGTGGCCTGCATGAACGTGAGGATTCAGCAGGGCCAGGCTGCTGGCGTCCGCTGCTGCGGCTGCGCGGATCTTCATGCAGGCACCCTAGATCCTGACCGCTCTCAAAAGAGAAGCCGTGCTGCCGGACTGACAAACGCTGCTGGCTACTCAACAGCAAAATCAGGCCTCATTCTGGAGGAGCTCTTGAGAGTGGGGTTCCTCGCGACTCGGCTGGCCGAGCGCATCAGGCTGGCCCAGCAACTGCGCGAGTGCGTCGCGCCCGGACACCCCGAGCTTGGCGTACACCCGGCCCAAATGGTTGTTGACGGTTCGGAGCGAGAGGCCTAGGCGGTCGGCGACGGCGCGGCCGGGCAATCCCGCCGCGGTCAGCTTCGCCACCTGCAGCTCTCGAGGAGTCAACGACAGATCGAGAGTCCCCGTCAGGTCCGTCAGCGGCGTGCGGGCACCGTCGCACTCGGTGAGCAGCTCACGGGCGAGCACGAGCGCGGCCTTGGCCGCCGTACGCCGACGCGCCCCGGCATGCAGCCGGTGGGCTGTCGCGGCCGCCTCCGCGGCGGGCAGCAGATGGCCGAGGCGATGGAGCCGCTCGGCCGCCTCCGCGAGCAGGTGAGCGTCGTCCGTGGCGAGTGCGGTGGCCATTGTGGCGAAGGCCGCCGTCGCGGGTGCGGCGGTGTTCCTGGAGAGTTGGTGCAGCCTGTCGCAGACCTCCTTCGCGGCGCCGAATCGCGCGGCGTCGAACAACGCCAGGGCCTCGATCATCGGCACTCCGGCCTTGCCCGCGGTCTTCGCGGCCCCGAGGGCGTGGCCGGCGGCGCTGGAGAGATCGAGCGCGGCGGCGGCGACCCAGGCGCGGTCGCGCTCGATCCAGGCATCGAAGAGCGCGCCCCGTGGTGGGGGGCAGGCGTCCATTCGGCAGAGCCACGCGTCCGCCTGGATGGTGTCTCCCGCCATCGCGTACGCGCCGGCCAGCTCGGCCAGGTAGACAGCCGGTAATCGCAGCGGGTCGTGTTCGCCGAGTAACACCACCGCCTCGCGCAGCGCCTGCTGGGCCGGCTTCACGCGTCCCTGAGCCTTCGCCACGAAGCCACGTACGATCGCCCACATGCCGACCATGGGTGCCGCCAGCCGCGTCTCGACGGCTTCTCGATAGGCGATGTCCACGTCCTTGGCCGCGGTGGTGAGAGCGCCCGCGAGCGCCAGGGCGACGCATCTGGCGGCGCCGACCTGAGCCTCTGTCCAAGGCGAGGCGACCTCCAGACCGGTGGCGCTCGCTCGTTCGACGAGGCGGATGTCTCCCATGAGACCCGCGGCGAGCACGACCGCCGTGGCCGCCCGTGCCGTCGCCTCCGCCGGCAGCCGCGGTCCCGGCCGGGTGAGCAGCGCCGTACCGATGGCGAGAGATCCCGCGACGTGTCCCTCGATCAGCATCGTCCAGGCCCGCACCGCCTCCGCTGCCCGCTCGCCGGTCTGATTCCCCTGGGCCGGCGCTGCTTCGTGCTGCCAGTATTCGATCTTCTCCCTGACTATCGCCCGCCGGTCGGCGCGTTCCTCGTTGTCGCATTCCCCCGGATCAGGGAGTACGTCGGCCGCGTCGGCGAAGCGGCCCTGCAACGCCAGCACCTCGGCCAGGGTCAGGTTCGCGTCCACCCCGCCGTCGGCGGCACCGGACGCGGTGGCCAGCCGCTCGGCGACCTCGAGCTCCAACCGTTCGGCGGCGCGTTCGGCGGCGGCCAGCAACTCCTGGCCGGAGGAGTTGAGGCCCGCGGTGCGCCGCCACATGACCAGCTCGAACGCGTCGTCCGCGCGACGGCGTGGCGAGGCGGCAAGGGACTCGGCCAGCCGCGCCCAGATCTCGTTCGCTCGGGCACGTGGCATGCGTGCGCGGATGACCTCCCCGTACGCGGGTATCGTGAGCCGCGCCTGGTGCCGCGCTCCGGAGGGTTCGACCACCACCAGCCCCTGCCGTTCGGCCCGCACCACGGCGGAGTGCCCGGTGAGCTCCTCGAGCACGGGCTGGCCGAGCGGCTCCTTACAGGCGAGCACCTCGAGTACGGCCAGCACGGCCGGATCGTCGACCTGCATCTGCGCCTCGATCAGGTCACCGAGCCGGCCGGTGATCCGCAGCTCGCCACTCAGATGCCAGAGTCCGTCGCGGCGCAGCAGCGCGGATCCCTCCAGCGCGGACTGCGCGAGCTCGCGCAGCACGAGCGGGTTGCCGGCGGACAGCCGGCGGAACGTGTACCGCGTGACGGCGTCCAGCGGACCGCCCAGGCCGCGCTCGAGCAGGGTGTCCACCTCGCTGTCGCTCAGCGGCCGCAGCTCGACGCGGCGGGCCACCCCTTCCTTCCATAACGCCGTCATCACATCGGGCGCCGTGTGCCCCTGCCGTACGGTGAGCAGCACGAAGGTCCTTGTGTGCACGGCGAGCTGGTACACGAGCGCGGCCGAGACGTCGTCGAGCAGATGGGTGTCGTCCACGACGAATACCGGCCGCTTCCCGGTGGGAACGGTGAAACGTTCCACGATCTGGCCGAAGATGTGCGCCGTGACGGGGCCCGCGGCGTCGTGTGGGAGCGCGAGATGCAGCAATGGTCCCAAGGGGATCGCCCCGGCGGCACGGGTCCCCGTCGCCCAGGCCGTCGGGTGACCGGCCGCCGCGAGCCGCGCGACCGCCTCCTTGGCCAGGCGCGTCCGGCCCACACCGGGCGGTCCCACGATCACCACGCCGCCGACGTCCGCCTGCGTCGCCGCTGACAGGACCGTGCGCAGCGCCGCGGCGCGCCCGACGAGTGGCCAAAGGTTCCCGGGGCGTCCGTCGTGCGGACGGCTGTCTGCCATGTCGTCCCTTCCGGATGTCGTCACACTGTGACGTCGTGCCCTGACCGGAGATGCCCCCAGCGGCGACTCTCATGCCGCGTCCCCCCGCCCGAGACTCAGGCAGGTCCTTGATCTTCTCCACGTGAAGCGTGCTCCCCTTTGGCACCCTTCAAACAGGCGTAGCGGGACGGTGACCGCGCGTGATGGTGTCCGGCCACGCCAACGGCCACCCACTTGAGGCCGCCCAGGCCCAAAGGGGTGGTGTGGACGGGCTGTTCGTTACGGTGCGAGGAGGTCGTCGGCGATGGCGAGCAGGCGTACGGCTGCCGCGTCCGACGACCGGTCCCTGCCCCGCAGCCTCTCGCCGATCCGCCGCAGCAGCGCGTGCGGGTCGGCCTCCGGCTCCCGGCCATCACTCCGCCGAACGCGAAGCAGGAGTTCCAGGGCGCAGGCGGCCTGCGTGGCGAACATGCCCAGGAGCTCCATGTCGTCCAGATCGCTGCGGGAGGCCGTGCGATCCAGCACCTCCAGAACCCCCACGCATTCCTCGAACCGGATGAGCGGTGCCGCCATGATGGTCCGCGGGACGTAACCGGTGGATTCCGCGGCGTCCTGGGCGAACTGCGTCACAGCCGACACGTCGTCCGCGACCATCGGCTGCCCGCTCGCCGCGACCCAGCCGGCGATCCCGGTTCCCGCCGGAAAGTGGCTGCCGACCAGCTCTTTCTCGCCTTCGCCCGAGACGGCTTCGAAGACCAGGTCACCGGTGTCGGGGTCCACGAGGAAGATGGAGGCGGCGGCGGCGCCGAACATGTGGCGGGCCACCTCGACGATCGACTGCAGCAGCCTGCGCTCGGTGCCGTCCAGCGAATCGGGAGAGTCGGGGAAGTCAGCGGACATGGGGCTCTCCGTTCTGCGTCATGGTGTTGTCCGCGGCCAGGTAGAGGACCGTCTTGAGCTGGAACGGCGTCAGCCACGGATGCTTGCCCAGGATGAGCGCGCAGATGCCGGTGATGTGCGGCGCCGCGAAGCTGTTGCCGGTGCTGCGGATCTCCCGGCCGCCGGGCCAGGCGACCGGCACCCTGACCCCTCGCGCGAGGAACTCCGCCGGCGGCGCGGGGTTGTAGTAGTACGTCATCGGGTCCGCCTCGTCGTGGCTGGCCACCGAGACGACCGAGGAGAACGTCCACGGGTAGCTGAGCACCGGCATGTTGTGCGCGGCGGCGACCAGGAGGCAACGCCGGAAGTACGCGCGGTCGGCGAGCTCGTGCAGGGATTCGCGCAAACCCGACCTCGTGCTGGACAGGCTGAGGTTGACCAGGTCGTAACCCTGGTCGATGGCCCAGCGCAGCCCGGTCACCAGGGCGTCACCGGTGCCGGATTTTCCGTCGGTGAGCGCGCGCACGGAGGTGATCGCCGCTCCGGGGGCGACCGACCTGATCACTCCGGCGCAGGCCGTGCCGTGCCCGGCCGGGTCGACGGGAGCGCACTCGGCGACGGTCAGTCTGCCCTCGTCCCCGCTGACGACCTCGACCGACCGATCCAGGCCGCCGATCTTGGGGTGGTCGCCCGCCACGCCCGTGTCCACGACGCACACGCGTACTCCGGTACCGTCGGATCCACCCCATGCCCACTCCCTGGTCACCCCGGCCAGCGGGCTGACCTGGAAGGGCTCCGGGGGCTGCCGCGTGGTGGCCAGCCCCCACGCGGGCACCCCGGGGAAGTGCGCGCGCTGGTTCCGGCGCCAGGGCGGCGTGCTCATCGCAGTCCCTTCATCCAGTCGCGGACGCGCTGGGCGGGCAGGTTCGCGCCCTTGCTCAGGTACGCGTCGAGCGCGCGCCGGGCGGCCTCGGCCGGGTCGTGTCCGGCGGCCCGTCGGATCCGGGCGATCTCGACCAGGACGTCCCCTCGCAGACAAGGGTCGTCGGTCGATTCGAGCAGCGCGGTCGCACGGTCCGCGGCGCTCATCGCGTCCGCGTGCTCGCCGTCGAACGAGGCGATCGCGCCTCTCATCGCGAGGGCCGTGAGCTCGCCGCGCAGCTGCGGCGGCTCCGCGTCGCTGCGCGCCAGTTCCGCGGCGGCCTGCCGGACGTCTCCCTGCCGGAGGGTCTCCCGCGCCGCGTAGATCTCCAAGGTGACGGCGGGTCCCCCATGGCCTGCCGTACGAAGCGCGGCGGCGGCCCGACTGAACAGCTCCCTCGCGTCCTCGTGGTTGCCGTCCAGGGATTCCACCAGCCCCCGCACCTGGACGACGGCGATCGCCGAGAGGCCGAGGTGCAACTCCTCCGCGTAGTGGCCGGCCGTGTCGAGCGACTCACGGGCGCGGCCGAGGTCGCCGGAGAGCGCGAGCAGACGCGCCTTGGTGACGAGCACCGGCACCAGCAGAGCGCGATCACCGGCGAAGCGGGCCAGCAGGTCGGCGCAGAGCGCGAGCCCTTCGGACACCGGGGTGGGAGACCATTGCACCAGTTCGCACAGCCCACCGAGCAGCCGGTCTTCCTCGTAGCGGTCGCCCATCGGCCGGGCCGGCGCGAGCCCGTCACGCAGCGAGCGGTCGGCGGCGCCGAACCGGCCTTCCTGGATGTGGACCAGGGCTTGGAGCTGGTGGAAGCGGCACCAGCTCAGGTCGTCCCGGGGGTCGAGCGCCAGCCGTACGCGAAGGGGCTCGAGCCCAGGCGCGCGGGCGCCCGAGCGCAGGGCGAGGACCTCTCGCTGGATCACGCAGGTGAGCTGGGTTCGCGGGTCTTCCGGCAGCAGCTCCTCCGCACGGTCCAGGGCCGCGGCCGCCGCGGCGGCCTCTCCCCGTGCAAGCTCCGCGTCGCTGATGCGGACGGCCAGCGACCGGTGCTCGTCCCTGCCCGGGGGCAGCATCTCCCGGCCCTGCTCCAGCAGCGCGATCGCCGCAGGCAGGTCTCTGCGGTGCAACGCCTGACCGCCGTCCCTGATGAGCTGGTCCGCGGCCCGGCCGGTCAGTTCGGACAGGAGCGGATCGCCGGGGCGTACCTGCCGGGTGAGGCGGCAGGCCGCCAGCAGGTGCCGGCTGACGTCTCCGGACGCCGGTCCGAGGAAGGGAGCCTGCTCCGAGGCGTCGCCGGCCCGGGCGCCGAACCAGTCGGCCAGCCTTCGGTGCCAGTCCGCCCGCACCTCCTTGCTCGTCAGCGCGTACACGGTCTCCCGGGTGAGGGTCTGCGCGAATTCGTACGCTCCCGGCAGCGCGCCACGCCGGATGAGGCGCTCGCGCCGCAACCGGCTCAGCGGAGCGGCCGTCATGGCGGGTTCGCCGTCGAAGAGGACCTCCAGCTGCTCCACCGAGAAGGAGTGCCCGATGGTCGCGGCCCGTTCGAGCACCTGGCGCTCGGCCGCGTCCAGCCGATCCAGCCGGGCCCCGAGCAGAGCCTGGATGGTGGGCGGGAGGGAGGCGGCGCCCTCGGCGAGGGTCTCCAGCATCAGCTCGGCGAAGAGCGGGTTGCCGTCCGAACCGTGGATCACCCGCTGGTACGTGCCGTCGTCGTCGTGGGCGACGACGTCCGCCCGCCCGGCACGGAGCTCGGCGACGAGCCGGGCCATGTGCGGCGGGCTCATCGGCCCGAGCTCCAGCGACATGGCGCAGGTCATGCCCCCTCCCCAGGAGGGGCGGGCCTCGTAGAGCTCGGGCCGGGCGACGCAGACGAGGAGCACGGGTACGTCGGCGAGCCACGCCGAGCAGTCCTCGATCAGGTCGAGGAGGGTCGGCTCGGCCCACTGCAGGTTGTCCAGCACCACCACCAGCGGCCGGCGCTGGGCGAGCACCTCGAACAGCGACCGTACGGCCTGCGCGATCTCCGCGACCCCGGGAGTGTCGTCCTGGTACTCCGCGTCACCACGGCACGCCAGCCCGCGCAACGCCCGCTCGCCTTCCGTGCCCACGGCCTCGGCGATGGCGGGCCAGTCGCCGTTGAGGGCTTCGAGCATCTCCGTGATGGGCCGGTACGTCGCGCCGATGCCATAGGAGGGGCACCGGCCGGCGAGCACGGTCACGTCCTCGGGCAGGTTCGTCAGAAACTCCCTGACGAGCCGGGACTTGCCGATGCCCGGAACGCCGAGCAGGGTGGCCATGCAGCACTGCCGCCCGCGTACGACGCGGTCATGGAAGCGCGTCAGCTGCTGCAGCTCCTCGGTCCGGCCGATCAACGGGACCGTGTCGGTCTCCGGCGCGCCGCGATCGGGCTCCACGGTGATGAGCCGCCACGCCCGTACCGGATCTCTCTTGCCCTTGAGCGTGAGCGGGGGGACGCCGTCCAGCAGCGCGTGCTGCCTGACCAGGCGGGCCACGTCGTCGCCCAGGAGGATCTCGCCGCCGCCCGCCGCGGACTGCAGCCGGCTCGCGGTGTTGACCGTGTCACCGATCACCCGCACGTTCGAGCCGGACCCGTCGGCGACCATCACCTCGCCGAAGGCGATGCCGCAATGGGCGTCCAGCCGGACTCCGTGGGTGGGGGCTATCTCGGCGCTGAGCCGGTGCACGGCCGTCATCGCCGCGTCCGCCGCGAGGACGGCCCGCAGCGCGTCGTCCTCGCGGCTGACCGGGACGCCGAACACCGCCATGATCGCGTCGCCGATGTACTTCTCCACGGCGCCGCCGTGCTCGAAGATCTTTGTCCGGCACGCCGCGTAGTAGCGGTCGAGGATGCGCAGGAGCAGTTCGGGGTCGAGACGCTCGGCGAGCTCCGTCGACCCCACGATGTCGATGAACAGGACCACGACGTTACGGCGGGTGGGTCGCGGGTCCCTGTCGCTCATACGAGCTTGAGCTCCTGTCCTTCCACCTCGCCGGCGTGGTCGTCCAGACGCTTCTTGATCGAGTTCAGTACGGCGACCTCGGTCTCCGTGAGCGAGGCGAACACGGTTCGCTGCCGCTCATCGAGCAGGTCGATGGGATGCCCGCCCGCCCGCAGCGTGGCCAGCGCGTCGAACCCGCCCGATCCGGTTGCGTTCATGAACCACAAGCCTGAAACGGCTCATCAGGGTTCGCAAGAGATCCGGACACCCACATTCGTGTGGTCGTCGCTCTGCCTGGTGAAAGGCGTTTAGCCCACATTTGTGGGGTTGTGTCGCCTCCGCATCGCCAGCCGATACTCGACCTGCAACGCGTCCCCCCTTAAGACGGAGAGGTGAAGGCATGGCCTTCGATCCGAAGGAAGCCCTGCGCGAAGCCGGCGTCCTGAACGACCCGATCGCCGCGGAAGTCGAGGCGGCGTTCGCCACCTTGACCAAAGAGGAAACCGACCTGCTCATCTCGCTGAAGGACAAGCTTCCCGCCGCACTGCCCGTGGTCATGGCGGGTGGCCAGTGGGCAAGGCCCGAGGTCGAGGTGCACAACGAGTCCCCCGAAGCGTCGTGCCTGTGCGGAGCCTGGTCCGGGTCCGGGTCCGGGTCCACCCCGACCAAGCCGAACCCCTAGTCCGACGGCTCACGGGTGCGGCCCCGGTCACCTGTCGCCGGACAAGGCCGGGGCCGCGCCTGCCGCTGAGAGCGTGAAGGGAACTGGATGTCTGGGAAGCTGGCCCGGAACCACGCGTTGTTCTACGTACCAGAAGACCTTACCTACTTCATGCACGCCGGGAATCATCTGGTCGTCAACCCGCACTCCGGCGGTCGGTGTGTCCTCGATTCGCGTGAGTTCGGCGTCCTGCGAGCCTTGGCCCGGCCCTACGCGCGGCTCGAAGAGACCGACGAGACCGATCGGGTCCTCGCCAAACTCATTCTGAGCTGGATCGTCTACTACAACGGCAACCATCCGCGGATCAAGCTGAAGGAGCCGCCGCTCCGCATGGCGTACTACGCCATCACCGACGGTTGCAACCTCCGCTGCCCCTACTGCTACGCGTCCTCGGAGAAGTGCCTGCCGGGTGAGCTCAACACCGAGGAGTCGCTCAGCCTGGTCTCCCAGATCGCCGACTTCGGCGCCTCCACCATAGTCTTCACCGGCGGCGAGCCCATGCTCAGGAAAGACCTGTTCCAGATCGTGGAGCATGCCAACGGGAGCGGCCTGAGGTCGAACATCATCACCAACGCCACCATGATCAGGACGCCCGCCATGGCGGAGCGGTTCGCCGAGCTGTTCAGCAACGTCACGGTGAGCGTCGACGGCGGCACGGCCGAGACGCACGACCGCACGCGGGGCGCCGGCTCCTTCGCCAAGACCCACAAGGCCCTGCGGCTGCTCAACGACGCGGGCGTCGTGCCGATGATCAACCACATCGTCACCTCGGAGAACGTCGAGGAGCTCGAAGGCTTCGCCTCGTTCATGGAGGGGATCGAGGTGAACAGCATCCGGCTGATGTACCACAACAACCTGGGCCGGGGAGAGAGCGACGAGTACGACTTCGGCTGGGACGACCATCTGAGGATCCAGCAGCTCACCTGGACCTCACCAGTCGCCGGCAAGCTGCTCCCGGACGGACCGAAGACGCTGAAGCTGTGCTCGGTGAAGGCCAACTGCGGGATGGGCGGCAACGAGATCTACATCAACTCGCTGGGCGACGTCTACCCGTGCAAGCTCGTCACGGGACGCTCACACTTCGCGGGCAACGTGAGACGGCAATCCCTGGCGGAGATCTTCGGCAGCCCGGTCCTGTACGACATGCGGACGAGCTCCGTGTTCGGCGGCGACTACCACGCCGACTGCGCGAAGTGCTACATCAAGTCCTCCTGCGGCGGAGGCTGCCGCGCCTCTCACATGGCGGAGTCGGGAGACCTGCGGCGCAACAGCCGTCATCAGTGCAGGATCCTGCGGCACGGCATCGTCACGCAGCTCTGGCTGGAATCCGGCGTCAACCCCGCGGAACTCGCCGAGGATCCGGAAATGCAGACGCCCCGCCTGCTCGTCAACGACGACGTCCATCCGGTCTTCGACGACTGGAAGACCTACGTTCTCCCCTCAGCCGACGCCGTCAAGGTCGGCGCGCTGCTTCCCATAACACCGGTATAGAGGAGGTGGAGTGTGTCACTCCAGATCAGTGACTCGGTGATTTGGCAGGAGACCGCGGGCGGCATCTCGCTGTACCACGCCGAAACCGGGGACTTTCACACCCTGAACGAGACCGGTTCCCGGATATGGGAGCTCGTCGCGAGCGACGGGGAGCGGGAGCCGATCGTCGCGAAGCTGTCCCATGAGTTCGCCGGAGACAACCTCGCGATGAGCGTCCGTGTGCTGAAGGACGTGCAGGAGTTCCTCGGCAGCATGATCGAACGGGGTCTGATCGAAGAGCACCCTGCATGACCAGAGCGGTCGTCCTCGGCGGCGGCTTCGCGGGATCGCTGGCCGGCGCCGTGCTCGCCAGGCACGCGGACGACGTGATCGTGATCGAGAACGATCACTATCCGTCCGGTCCCCGTGCCCGGCGGGGACTGCCCCAGTCACAGCACAGCCACGTCCTCGTGGCCGGTGGCGCGCGGGCGCTGCAGGAGTTGCTTCCGGGGACTCTCGAAGCACTCTTCGCGCGCGGCGCGCATCACCGCCGCCTGCCCGGCGACGCGCTGATCCTCGCCGCGGCGGGCTGGTTCCGGCGGCTGGACACCGGGGCGTACCTCATCTCGTGCAGCCGGGGACTCCTGGACCAGGTGGTACGTCAGCGGGCGCTGGGCGCCGTCTCGACCTGGACGGGCACGCGGGCGCTCGGCCTGGTGGGAGACGCGAGCCGGGTCACCGGGGTCTCGGTCAGCCGCGAGGGCGCCGCGCCGGAGACGATCGAGGCGGACCTCGTCGTCGACGCGACCGGGCGCAGATCGAAGGCGCCACGGTGGCTGGCCGAGCTCGGTGGGGCGGAGATCGAGGAGACGACCGTCTCAACCGGGCTGGCCTACTCCACCAGGGTCTATCAGGCGCCCGCCGAACTCGCCGGCGAGATGCCGGCCATCATGCTGCACCCGCGCCCGGCGGCAGGGCGGCCGGGCCAGGGGGCGACGCTGTTCCCGATCGAGGACGGCCGGTGGATCGTCACCCTGACCGGCACTCGGGGCGGCGAGCCGCCCGCGGACGAGCGGGGCTTCGCGGACTTCGCGCGCTCGCTGCGTGATCCGATCGTGGCGGACCTCATGGCGGCGGCCACACCGCTCGGCGGCATCCGGCCGTACCGTGACACCTCGAACCGGCGAAGGTACTTCGAACGAGCGCGCCTGCCCGCCGGCTTCGTCGCGATCGGTGACGCGGTCGTCGCGGTGAATCCCGTTCACTCGCATGGGATGTCGGTCGCCGCGCTGAGCACGCTCCGGCTGGACGGGGAGCTGACGCGGCGCGGGCTCGACCCGGCCGCCTCCGCCGAACTGCAGGCGGCCATGACGGCGGAGGCGGAATCGTCGTGGCGGATGGCGCTCGCGCAGGACGCGGGACCGGCCGGGCGGATGGCGTTCGCGGAGGACGCGGGACCGGCCGGGCGGCGGGAAGCGACCGCGTTCGAGCGCGAGATTCTCGCCCGCAGGACGCGGGCCCTGCTGAGCAGCCCGGAGCTGGCCGCCAAATTCTTCCGCGCTCAGACCTTGATGCCCGCACGGGCCGAGAAAGACGGATCGGCAGTGGCACGGGCGCTGACCGGAGAACCGGATCCCCTTCTCACCACGCGGGAAGCCGTCATGCAGTACCCCGCGCTGCACGCATGGTGGGACGCGCTCAACCGCGTGCGCGGCGGCCGTGAGCCGAGCCTGCGGTGATGAAGCCGGATTCGTAGGCGATGCCGACCGCGTGCGCCCGGTTCGCCGCCGACAGCTTGGCGAGGATGCGCGCCAGGTGCGAACGGACGGTTCCGGTGCCGATGCCGAGCTTGTCGGCGATACCGGCGTTCGACAGACCGGCCGCGACGAGCGCCAGCACCTCGGCCTCGCGGCGGGTGAGCTCCGCGAGCCGATGATCGACCCCGGTGGTCACCGCGGCGATGCGATCACGTAGTCGCGTGATCATCGAGCTGGAGATGAACGTGTGCCCGGCGGCGACCAGCCGGATCGCGGGCACGATCTCCTCGACCAGCGACGCTCGGTGCACGAAACCGCCCGCGCCCCCGCGTAGCGCGCGCCCGAGCAGCTCCTCGTCCAGCGCTTCGGAGACCACCACCACCCGCATCCCGTTCCTCGCCTGCGCCGCGACGATCCGGGCGAATTCCACGCCGTCTGCCTGCCGCAGCGCCGCGTTCACCACCGCCACCCTCGGCCGATGCCTGACGACCAGATCGCCCAGCCGGTCGGCGGCGCCGGCCTCGCCCACCACGTAGATGCCGTTGCCCATGTGGAGCACGCTCCTGAGCTTGGCGCGCACCACCCGGTCCGGCTCGCCCACGACGACCCGCAGAATGGGCATGGCCTCGCCGGCAGGGCTCGCGTCAATCGGTTGCGCCACCTGACCACCCGAGTTTGAGCCCGTTTGCTCGACCGGCACACTATGCGCGTCCGCCTCCCGGACAGCCAGAGCAGCGGGGTTACTCACGTCGGCCAGCCGCATGTGAGAAGTACTCATGACTGTCTGTAGTCCGCGTTGTCGGGACGGCAACCGGCGAAACGGCCCTGCTGTCGGGACGGGCAACCGGAGAATCGGCCCTGTTGTCTGGACGGCAGCCGGAGAATTGGCCCTCAGGACGGATCCGCGACGAGGATCCGGATCGCCGAACCCCGCAGCGGCGGTGTGACGTCGGCCAGGTCGAACCCGCCGGCCGCGAGCAGGGCGTGGAACTCGGCCCGGTCGCGTTCCCAGCCGCCGGTGTAGACGAGCATGGCGATGTCGCTCATGACGACGCCGGCCGCCTCCGGGGTGCCGAGTCTGGCCGGCAGCACCGGTTCCAGCACCAGCAGCCGCCCGCCCGTCGCGATCGAAGCGCGGCAGTTACGCAGCAGCGCGGTGCAGCGCTGGTCGTCCCAGTCATGCAGGACGCCTTTCAGCAGCATGAGATCGCCTTCGGGCACGGACTCGAAAAAATCGCCCACCTGCCTGGTGCACCGATCCGACAACCCCGCTCGCCGGAACGTTTCAGTGGCGGCCGCCCCGCCGTCGGCGGTGTCGTACAGGGTGCCCTGGGCGCCGGGCGTGGCCGCCAGTACCGCGGCGAGCAGCGTGCCGTTTCCGCCCCCGATGTCGACCACGGTGCGGACACCGGTGAAGTCGTACGCCTGGGCGACCTCTGACGCGACGCGCTCGGTGCCCTCGCGCATGGCCGTGTTGAAGATCTCCGACAGGTCCGGATGGCCGGCGAGGTAGTCGAAGAGCGGCTGGTCGTGCACGTGGTCGAAGGCGGCCGCACCCGTTCGTACGCTGTGGGTCAACGCCCCCCATGCCTGCCAGGTCGCGGGGTCGCCGAGCAGCAGCACGCTGGAGCGCATCGACCATGGGTGGTCGGCACGCAGCGGCTGACCCAGCTCGGCCAGCGCGAGGTGTCCCGGCGCCACCTCGTCGACCACGCCCAGGACCACCAGGGCTCGCGACAGCCGCTCCAGCGCCCGCGGGTCGGCCCCGATGGCGTGCGCCAGTTTCTCGACCGGCAGCGCGCCGGCGGCAAGAGCCTCCGGAATACCCAGGCGGACGGCCGCGTACAGGATCTGCGAGCCGGCGTAGCCGAACGCCATGCGGGACAGCTCCGCGTACCCCTTGATCATGGGCTCTTCTCCAACAGCAGCGGCAGGCGGCGTACACCATGCAGGAACAGGTCCGGCGTCCACTCCAGGTCGGCCGGATCGACGGCCAGGGCCAGGCCGGGGAAACGGCGCACCAGCGCGCCGATGGCGGCCCGGGCCTGCAGCCGGGCCAGCGCGGCACCGAGGCAGAAGTGGATTCCGTGGCCGAAGCCCAGGTGCCGATTCGGGGTGCGGCCGATGTCGAAGACGTCCGGCCGGTCGAACACCGCCGGGTCGCGGTTGGCGGCCAGCAGCACCGGCACGACGATGTCACCACGGGGGATCACCGATGGCCCGATGTCCACGTCGGCCAGCGCGAACAGCGGCCGGGAGTGCCCGACCGGGCCGTTGAACCGCAGCACCTCCTCCACCGCGGAGTCGATCAGCTGTGGCCGGGCGCGGAGGCGTTCGAGCTGGCCGGGGTGGCGCAGGAGTTCCAACACTCCGTTGCCGATGAGGTTGACCGTCGTCTCGTCCCCGGCCAGCAGCAACTGGAACACGCTGGACACCAGCTCGGCGTGCGTGATCTCCGTTGACCGGACGAGCTGGGACAGCAGGTCCGCGCCCGGGTGTGCCCGGCGCTCATCGAGCTGCTCGTTGACGTAGGCGACGAACGCGACTCCGGTGCGGCGCACCAGTGCCGGGTCCCGGCTGCGCAGCATCTCGTCGCTCCACCCGCGCAGCCGGCCCCGGTCGCCGATCGGGAAGCCGACCAGGTCCGCGACGATCAGGATCGGCAGTGGCAGGGCCAGGAGCTCGATCAGGTCGGCTCCGTCTCCGGCGGCCGCCAGGTCGTCGACCAGCTCGCTGACGACCTGATGGACGCGCCGCTCCAGCGCCGCCACCGTCCGAGGGCCGAACGCGGGCGCCATCAGTCGCCGCAGCCGGGTGTGGTCGGGCGGGTCGAGGTTGAACATGTTCCGCCGCACCATCGCCAGCGGGTCGTTCTCCCACCGGCGGTGATAGGCGGCCAGCTCGCCGGGCAGCCGGTCGAGTTGGCGTCCTATGTCCGGGTGGTGGAGCGCGCGCTGCACGTCGGCGTAGCGGGTCAGGTACCAGGACACGCGACCGTTCGCCGGGGCGTGGCGGTAGATCGGCGCCTGCTCGCGCATGCGGTGGAAGAGCGGGTGCGGGTCCCGGCGGTGCCGCGAGGCGGTCGGGTCGAACGCCTGCTCAAGCCCGGTCGCGCTCATCGCCCCTTGGCCTTGTGCACGTCCAGGGCGAAGAACCTGGCGGCGGTCTGTCCCAGATCCGCCATGCTGAGGAACCCGCGCCGCGCCAGCTCGACCTCCGCGGTCGTTCCCGGGCCGTTCCAGTGGCGGGAGAAGATCCGTCCGCAGATCGCCGGCGCCGGGATGACCACCCGGCCGAGGCTCTGTTCCGCGATCTCGTCGGCACGGGCCACGATGTCGGACCATTCGGGCCAGCGGCTCGATTCCCGGATCCGCTCCAGGACGATCGGCCGCCAATCCTCCGACTGCCAGACGGGCCACACCCGCACCATGACCAAGCGGAGTTGCTCGGCGACGGGCAGGGTGGCCCGCTCGGTCTCGGACAGCCACGGCGCGAGGACGTGCGGCAGGCTGACACGGTCATCGACCCCGAGCCTGGCGCGCATGTACGTCTCCAGCCCCATGCCCCGCGAGGCGGCGAAGTCCGTCAGGAGGCCGGTCAGGACCTCCTCGTGCAGCTTCGGGTAGTCCTGGCCGAACAGTCGCGCCGCGTCCAGGACATCGAGATCGGACATCCACCTGCCCGGCGTGTACTCGCGCATCGACCGCCAGGCCAGCGCCTCATAGTGGGTGATCCCCGTCAGGGCCACCTCGGCCGCCCACGCGCTGGGTTCGGCCGTCCACGCGCTGGGCGCTTCGGACCCCGTGCTGGGTGCTTCGGCCTGGTGTCCGCCGACGGCTTCCAGGGCCGCCATCGCGTCGAGCCGCTTCAGGTCCCACTCACCCGTCCCGATCTTCCGCTCCAGCGTGCTCAGCGCGTCACCGGCGTCCGGGCCCAGGGCCTCTCCCAGCTCGCGCCAGGTCCGGTGTACGAAGGGCCTCGACCTCGCCGCTTCGACGATCCGCTCGGCGGTCGCCGCCGGAACCAGGCCGCTCTTGGCACCCTCCTGGCAGCCGTAGCGGATGTTGACCATGGCCACCGTGTCAGTGGGGTACCCGCGTTCCGCCGGCCCGTGCAGGACCGCCACCTCGTCATCCCCGTCGACCTCGCCGCTCGCATACATGCGGAAGACCGACCCGACGCCCCGCATGCCGTACGGGCTCAGCTCCGCCGCCCGCAGCGCCCCCATGCTGGCCGCCCCGATGACGTTCACGCCTTCGTTGAGCAGCCAGAGGATCTCCTTGTGGCCGACGGACAGCCGTTCCCGGTAATACCCGTCGATGATGACGGCGGTGTCGTCGCGGCTCCACTCCTGCCTGAGGAGATCGCCCCGGGCCACCGGCGGCCGCGCCTGTGCCTCGGGAAGCACGGCGCGGACCTCGTCGTGCGAGATCGTCGGCCCGGCGTAGACGACTGTCTTCTGGCGGCTCACTAGAACACCTCCGGGGTGACGCGGCTGCCCGGCGCCACCACTCTGACCACCGGGACGCCGATCTCGTCCCTCGTCAGATCGATGACGAGCGGGGCGGCGGAGAACGCGGCCGCGGCCCGCCCGACCACGTCCGCCAGGTCATCGACCAGGCTCTGGTGGGCCGTCAGCTTCGGGATCGCCTCGCCGGTGTCCGCCGCGGGCGCGGCCCGGTGCCGCGCGCCGTCGTGGACGCCCGGATGGAGATCGTCTCTCGCGCCCGAGATGTAGCCGAGCCTGGCCTGCGCGGCCTCGGTGACGGCGCGGGTGAGTGCTATCTCCGAGCCGAGGTGGCAGCCGAATCCCATGAATGCCGGTGGATAGTCGTCGCAGGAGATCCGGGCGAGGAAGCACGGCAACCCGGTGGGCGACGGCAGGGACCTGACCTCGAGACCGACCCGGGCCCGCGTGACCATCCCGCACAGCTCGTCGACGACCGGCGACCCCAGCGTCTCCGGATCGACGAGGACGCCCTTGTCGCCGCCGGTCATCGCCGTGGTCACGGCGTCCCGCTCGATCACCTCGTACAGCGCGTGCAGAACGGCCTCGACCAGCGTGTTCCCGCTCGCCAGTCCATTCGTCGATTCGAAGAACACCGGCGGGTTCCAGCCGGTCTTGCGCAGGAGGGAGAATCCCACCGATTCCCTGGGAACCAGCCGCTCCGAGCCGTCGACCAGCGACCGGCCGGCGACCCAGTCCAGCGGCAGCCCGTCATGCAGCACGGTCGGCGGGGAGAGCGGGAGGTCGCGGACGTCGTAGCCCAGTTGCCCGGTGACCGCTCGCGGAGGCGCGGTCGTCACCGGCGTCATGGGCTGTTCGGCATGCCAGAGCTCGACGGCCTCCATCATCGCGGACAGCTTCGCCAGCTCGGGCGTGATCCCTTTCCCCTGAGACACGGCGAGCGTCCGGGAAGTCGGTCTGATCGCCTGAAAAGTCGGGATTCCGATGGTGTCCAGCCTGGTGATGTCCGCGACCCTGGTGATCCCGACCATCCGGGCCGCACGGCCGGCCATCTCCAGCGTGGCCGTCGGGTCGTGAGCTCTGTCCGTGCCCGGCAGCCGGACCTTGGACCGGTCGGACCGCGAGAGAAGCCACGAGAGAGAGGAGTTGTCTGTCCGCATCGTCCCCTGCCCTTGACGAGATCAGATGTTGCGGGCGCGCTTGATCAGCGCGCGGCCGCCAACGGTGTAGCTGATGGCCGCCAGTACGGCCAGCACCAGGAGGTCCTGCCACGCGTCGGCGAAGCCGAAGAACGCGGCGTTGCGCATGCCGTCGATCGCGTACGTCAGCGGGTTGATCATCGCTACCCACTGCAGCACGGTGGGCATGCTGTCGATCGGGTAGAGCGACGGGGCACTGAACACGAGAACGGGTATCGACACGTTCGACAGCAGCATGAAGACCTGGTAGTCGGTGATCAAGATAGCCGTCGCCAGATACAGCCCGTTGAAGGCCAGGGCGGCCAGCGTGAGCGTCGACAGCAGGCCGACCCAGGCTTGCAGGTCGAACGGCAACGCGAAGATGAGCACCGCCACGCCCAGCGCCAGCAGCGCCTGTCCCAGCACCAGCGACACTCCCGCGATCACCTTGCCGAGCAGGAACCGCGACCGGCGCAACGGGTAGGACCACAACTGGGTCGCCGCGCCGCTCATCTCCTCCTGGAACACCGCCATGCCGGACGTCCCCGCCGCGCTGACGACCGACATCGCCAGCGTCATGGGCAGCAGGAAGATCGTGAACGGTACGTCGACGCCCTTGTAGTGGACGACCTTGAGGAGGTTGCCCAGCGAGGTGTTCACGAGCAGCAGGTAGATCAGCATCGGGGCCAGGCCGAGGATGAGATACACCCGGTTGCGGGCGAGCAGCGCGTACTCGCGGTAGAGCACCGCGGACAGGTCGGCCGCCTTCGGGGTCCCGGTCGGAGGAGTGTTGTCGAATGCCAGTTTGGCGGCCACATCTGCCCCTTTTGTCGACTTCAGTCCTCGGTATCCGTCATCCGGAGGAAGACCTGCTCCAGCGAGTCCGTGACGGTCGAGACGCCGGAGATCGCGACTCCGTGGTCCAGGCAGTGCCGCGACAGTTCCGGCAGCACCTCCCGCGCTCGCGCACCGTGGATGCGTACGTCCGACTCCTCGGTCGTGGCCCTGAGCCCGGCCAACTCGGCCCAGGCCGCCACCACCAGGCCGGCCGCGGGATCATCGAGAGTCACCAGCAAGTGGGTGGTGCCGAACTCCTCGACGAGTTCGCGCGGTTTGGCGAAGCGCAGCACCCGTCCGTGGTTGATGACCATCACCCGCTGGCTGTTGCGTTCCAGCTCGTCGATGTGGTGGCTGGTCCACAGCACCGTCACGCCGTGCTCCTCGCGCAGCCAGGTCACGAAACGCTCGATGTGCCGCCGCCCCACCACGTCCAGTCCCGCGGACGGCTCGTCGAGGATCAGCAGCCGCGGAATGGTGAGCAACGCCCGTACCAGTTGCAGCCGCTGCCGCTGACCGCCCGACAGCTGGAAGCAGAAGCGCGGCAGGGCCTCCGTCAAGCTGAGGAACTCCGCCAGTTCCAGCGCCCACGGCCGCACGGCACGCCATTTCAGGCCGCGGAATCGGGCGGCGATCCGCAGGTTGTCCAGCGCCGGCAGCATCATGTCGAACGGGCCTGACTGGTGCATCGCCCCAATGTCGCTCTTGGCGGCGACCGGCTGGCGCACCGGATCGGCGTCGAAGACGCGGACCTGGCCGGAGGTAGGGGTGGTGACGCCGCAGATCATTTTGATCAGGGTCGTCTTCCCGGCGCCGTTGGGCCCCAGGAGCCCGATCGTCTCTCCCCGGGCGATCTCGAACGAGACATCGTCCACCGCCGGTCTCTCGCTGCGCCGATAGCGTTTGGTCAGCCCCGCGGCCGTCACCACATCGCTCGACACGGCACCACCCCTTACTTTCCGCTTACCAAACGTGCAGGTTGTCGGCTGCTGGAGATGTGTTGCAGGTTGAGTATGGACCGGCGATCAGCGGGTGACACAACCCCACAAACGTGGGCTATACGGGACGTTATGCCGAACGACAGAGGGCACGTTGTGTGATCACGCCGCGTGTGATCATCATCGGCACATGGACCCGGTTCCCTCGCGCGTTCCGTACACCCTGCGCATGCCGGCCGGAAGTCCCGGCGTGACCTGGCAGCTCCCGGAGGAGACCGACCCGGCGGCCGCCCTGCCGTGCGTGGTCCTCGTGGACCGTGCGGGGATCAACGAGTTCGCCGTGCTCCAGCGCGGGCTGCGCACGCTCGGCGTGCCGAGTGTGCGGATCGACGCCGGGTCGATCGGCGACCTGCGGATCCTCACCCGGCTCGACGACGGCTCGCTGACGGTGAACGGGCGCCGCATCATCCCCACCGTCACCTGGGTACGGCACTTCTCACCGCGGGCCGTGCGGGGGGAGAACGGCTCGGCGCCGTCCCTGTTCCGGGCCGACTCGTGGGCCGCCCTCATCGACCAGCTGTCGTCGCTGTCAGCCGCCCGGCTGCCCGGTGGCAGTGATCTGGGGCGGCTGGTTCAGCTGGACGACGCGGCGGAGGCAGGGGTCCGTACCCCGCGAACGATCGCCACGACCGACCTGGGGGCGGCGAGCGCGGCGCTGGCCAGCGACCGGGTCATCGTCAAGGCCCTCGACCAGCATTTCGTCGAGACCGAACCGGGCACCTTGCACGGGGTCTTCCCGGAGATCGTGGCCGGCGTCGCGGCCAGGAAGCTGCCCGCGCGGGACGCGCCCATGATCGTCCAGGAGTACGTCGACCACTGGGCGGAGCTGCGCGTCTACTTCGTGGATGGCGAGATCCGGGCCTTCCGCGTCGGCAAACCATCGCCGGAGGCGATCTGGCGCGACGAGGCGTCGGTCACGGTCTCTCCAGCGGCGGCGCCGGAGCCCGTGGTGGAGGCGGTGCACCGGCTCGCCGGGATCTGGGGCCTGCGCTACGGCGCCTTCGACTTCCTGCTGACCAGGCAAGGACCGGTGTTCCTCGAAGTCAATCGCGACGGCGATTGGCGATGGTTCGAAGCCAAGGCCGGGGTCAACGACGTCTCCATCGCCACGCTTTCCACGGTGCGTACACTCCACCGCCAGGTGGCCAGGGCGGGTTCGGCGCCGATCGACCTGGCCGGATTCCTGGCGCTGGGCACCGACCGGATCAAGCTGGCGAAAGCCAGCACCTCGCGCCTGGACGCCCGCGTGCTCGGCGCGCTCGAGGTCCGGGTGGACGGCACGCTCGTGCACGTCAGCGCCAGGAAGGCCCGGCTGCTGGCGGCCATCCTGCTCTCCCGCCCGAACCAGGTGGTTCCGACGGACCAGCTGATCGATTCCTTGTGGGGAGAACGACCACCCCCCACGGCACGCAAGAACCTGCAGGTCTACGTCTCGGCGTTGCGGCGGAGATTCGGGGACCGGATCTCCTACCAAGGCTGGGGATACCGGCTCGACGCCGGGCCGGACGAGCTCGACCTCCTCAGGTTCCGGCGACTGGCCGGCGCCGGCCGGGACATGCGGCGCAGAGGCGACGCCGAGGCCGCGTTGACCGCGCTCGACGACGCCCTGCGCCTGTGGGGCGGCCAGCCGCTCGCGGAGTTCTCGGGTGTCGCCTTGGTCGATGAGGCGGTCGGCAGATTCACCGACCTGTACCTCACGGTCAACGAGGACTGGGCGGAACTCGAGATCGAGCGGGGCGGCCACGTCGAGGTGCTGAACCGGCTCGACGACCTGGTGCCCTTCTTTCCCGCGCGAGAGCGGCTCGTGGCGGCGAGGATGACCGCTCTCGCCGGTTGCGGCCGCGCGCCGGAGGCGCTCTCGCAGTTCGAGACCGTACGCCGGCATCTCGTGGCCGAACTCGGCATCGACCCCAGCCCCGTACTCAGGAACCTCTACGAGGAGATTTTCCAAGGGCAGCTGGCCAGGGCCGATCCTTAACCGCTCGCATGGTCCGGCCATACCGCTGATTAAGCAGACGCTTCTAGCTTGCACACAGAGGTGCTTTCACCAGAGGCGCCTCTGGCCAAGGCGATCCGAATCGGGACTTGCTATGGATCTTGTTTTCGACGATCTGATAACTGATCGCGACACGCGGCTGATCGTCCTGCTGGCCAGGGGATATACGACGACAAGAATCGCCCGCGAGCTGAAACTCAGCCGATATACGGTGGCGGAGCGGATCAGCAAGCTCCTCGACCGATTCGCCTGCAGTAACCGGAGCCAGCTCGTGGCGTACTCCTATGCCCACAAGCTCCTGGACGTCGGCATCTGGCCACCGGGCGCATCCGAGCCGCTTCCTTGAGGAACCCGGCTGCTCCCAAGGATCGTCGTGGGAGCCGCGTCAGAACATGCCGTGTGGCACCTCCGCCGGTTCGGGGACCGGCTGGACCACGTCCCAGTGCTCGGCGATCAGGCCGTCTTCGACCCGCCAGAAGTCCACGACCGCCAGGCCGCGCCCGCCTTCCCGGGGGATCAGGTGATAGTGCATCACCACGAGATCGCCTTCCGCCACGACCCGCTTGAGCTCCAGCCGGGAGGTGGCCAGCGGGGAGTCCCTGATGAAGTCGATGAAGGCTTGCCTGCCCGATGGGTTGCCCGGGCTGTGCTCGATGAAGTCCTCGCTCAGGAGCGTCTGGAGCACCTCGATGTTGCCCGCGGCGAACTCCGCGAAGCCGGACATGATCAGTTCTTTGCTGCTCGTCATGGGAGAACGCTGACAGCGGCCGCGGGGTGGTGTCGATTACCTGGGATGTACTTTCCCCCGATGCTCGGGCGAAGAAGCAACTCGGGTTGACGATGAATGAAACGGGTGGCTGCTGTGCTCGCCGCGCTGGCGGTAGGTGCCGGGGTGATGACCGGGACCGGGGTCGCCGGCGCCGAGACCGCCTGGTCACCCTTCAGGATGTGCGCATGCACGGCATCTTCGGCCGCCTGCCGAACGCCTGCGTGGAGAACGCGGTGAACACCTACTTCGGCGACGGCACCCTGCCCGCCGCCGACATCACCTGCCACGCGGACTGAACATCAGGATCTGTTCCGAGAGGTGCCACAGCCTTGGGCCCGTAGGATGACCGGCTGGACCTGATCGCTGTCCAGCTGGGCCAGCGTCAGCCCCGTACGACACGAGAGGCACAGCACCATGGCGAACCGGGACGCCACCGCACTCGATGACCCGGTGGGCGCATCACTGCGCGGTCACCACGCGCACCATGCCCGCCTACTCGGCGGGGCGGCCACGTACCAGCCGGATGTCGCGACCTTCTCCGCGGTGACCGCCGACCCGGATCCGCAGGAGTGGGCCGACCTCGCCCGGCTGCTCGGCCGAGGCGAGCTCGCCGACATGTTCAGCTGCGCATCGGTGCCACCGCCGGACTGGGAGCCGGTCTTCGTCCTCGAAGGCCGCCAGATGACCTGGTCCGGCGGCAGCCGCCGCCCTGCCGAGACCGGCACCGAGGTGGTCGAACTCGGCAGGGACAGCGTGCCCGAGATGCTCGACCTCGTCGCGCGGGCCAAGCCGGGGCCGTTCTGGCCGCGTACTCGCGAACTCGGCACCTATCTCGGCGTCCGCGACAACGGCACCCTGGTGGCGATGGCGGGTGAGCGACTACGGCCGCCGGGGTGGACCGAGATCAGCGCCGTCTGCACCGCCCCCGAGGCACGCGGGCGAGGCCATGCCGCCCGCCTGGTCAGTGCGCTCGTCGCGCGGATCGTGGCTCGTGACGAACGGCCCTTCATACACGTAGCCGAGGCGAACACCGGCGCGATCGCCCTCTACGAGCGGCTCGGCTTCGAGACCCGCAAGCCCGTGACCTTCCGGGGGTTCCGCACGCCGTGACGGCTTCCGTCACTGAGCCGGGGCGCTACCGTACCTTGATCCGCAGGGCCCCCGCCGTTGGCCACAGGCCGGCGGTGAGCATGGTGGTCTTGCGTTGCTCGATGGAGAGCCGCACGCCCTTGGGGTCCGGCCGTACGGCGCCCGCGAAGGAGTCCCTGCGCCAGTCGGAGAGCTTCTCCTCCT
This sequence comes from Nonomuraea sp. NPDC052129, assembly GCF_040680095.1. Classification (NCBI taxonomy): domain Bacteria; kingdom Bacillati; phylum Actinomycetota; class Actinomycetes; order Streptosporangiales; family Streptosporangiaceae; genus Nonomuraea; species Nonomuraea sp. NPDC052129. Next base: position 244,065 of record NZ_JBFAVX010000007.1, read on the forward strand.
TGACCACGTCTCCGGTGTGCGGTGCGTGCACCATGTATCCGGGTCTCGAGATCATCCCCACGTGCCCGAGTCCGTGGAAGAAGACCAGGTCGCCTGGCTTGAGGTGGGCCCAGGAGATCTTCTTGGAGAACGCGGCGTACTGTTCCGTCGTGGTGCGCGGCAACTCGATCCCGGCGTGTTTGTACGCCTTGAGCATGAGCCCGGAGCAGTCGTAGCCGCTGTCGCTGGTCCCGCCCCAGACGTACGGGATACCGCGCTTCTTCATGGCGAACTTGAGGGCGACCTTCCAGGCCGGAGTGGTCTGGCTCGTCTGCTGGACGGGCTTGCTCTCGGTGCCGGCAGGGGTGGTGGGGCCGGCAGGGGTGGTGGGGTCGGCGTGAGCTGGAGCGGCCAGAGTGAGCCCGGCGACGGCAGCCGCCAGGCAGATGGCGAGGGGAGCCACTGCTGTGTCCTTCCATACGGCCTACCGGGTTAGCTGACGGGCTCGGGCCTGGAAGTGGCCCTACGGCGATGCCGATTCGCCCCAGAGGGAACTTGGGTCCCCGGCTCCACGCAGGTGAGTGGATTAGGCGGGACGAACACTAACAAAACGGTCAAAGACTTGTAAACTGCCTAAAATCGGGCGTCAACCAGGCGGGCATGACATGACAGGTAATCGACACCACCCCGGCGGGCCAGGTAGAACCGGCCGGTATGAACATGGATCAGCCGATAGGGGAGTTGCTGCGGGACTGGCGGCACCGACGCGGGCTCACGCAGCTCGACCTGGCCCTCCAGACCGACGTGTCCGCGCGCCACGTCAGCTTCGTCGAGACCGGGCGGACGATCCCCAGCCGGTCCATGGTGCTGCGCCTGTCCGAACAGCTCGAGGTGCCGCTGCGCGCGCGCAACCGGCTGCTGCTCGCGGCCGGGTACGCGCCCATCTACCCCGAGCGCCCGCTTGACGACCCCGATCTGGGCAAGGCGCACGAGGCGCTCCAGCGGATCCTGCGCGGGCACGAGCCGTATCCGGCGATGGCCCTGGACCACCGGTGGAACCTGCTGCTGGCCAACGACGCCATGAACGTCTTCCTCGACGACGTGGCCCCGGCCCTCCTGGAGCCGCCGGTGAACATGATGCGGCTTGGCCTGCACCCGGACGGGTTCGCGCCGCGGGTGCGGAACCTGGCGCAGGTCCGCGGCTTCCTGCTGCCCCGGCTCGCCAGGCAGGTCGCCCGTGCGGGGGATCCGGAGCTGAGCGCGCTCTACGAGGAACTGCTGGCCTATGGAGACGATGGCGAGGCGCCGCTGCCCGACCCCGCCGACATCGCGCTGCCCGTACGGATCACGCATCGGGGGGACGAGCTCTGCTTCTTCAGTACGATCACGACGTTCGGCGCGGCATTCGACATCACGCTCGAAGGGGTTGCCGTCGAGGCGTACTTCCCCGCCGACGACGAGACCACCCGGCTGGTCGGGAACCGTTGACGCCGCCGCCGGGTGGCGTCAGTACGCGGCGGTGAACCTGACCCGGTGGTGCCCGGGCCGTTCCGCCTCGTCCAGCAGTACGACCGCGAGGTCCTCCATGGAGATCGCCGAGTTCCCCTCGGCGTCCAAGAGCAGTTCGTCGGCGCCCAGTCGGTAGACGCCGGTACGCTCGCCCGGCGCCAGCACCGCGGCCGGACTCAGGTACGCCCAGTCCACGCCGGTCTCCGCGCGGCAGGCTTCGAGCTGGTCGTTGCAGGCCAGCGCGATGTCGCGGTAGGCGTCGGACATGAAGCGCGGGTCGTCGAGCACGGTACGCCCGCCGGACCCTGGAACGGTCAGCCCGGCCGCCCCGCCGACGAGCAGCAGCCGGACGCCGGTCCCCGCGAGCCCCGCCAGCAGCGCCTTGGCGGTCGTGACGAGATCGTGCTCGCGGCCGGTGGGCGGGCGGGTCGCGCTGATCACGAGGTCCTGACCGGTGCCGAGCCTGGTCACGTCCTCGACATGGGCGGCGTCGCCGACCTGGGGATGGGCGCCGGGGTGCAGTGACGGGAAGCGGGCCGGGTCGCGTACCACGGCGGTGACCTCGTGGCCACGGGACAGCGCCTCGGCGACCACACGAGCGCCGACGCTGCCCGCCGCTCCGAACACGGTGATGCGCATGATTTCTCCTTGATCGGCAGTGAGGGATGTGAGGGATGTGAGGGATGAGAGGGTGCGGATCGGACGGTCAGGGCGTGGGGATCAGCCGGTCACGAGCGGGCGCGTCCGCCTGACCCGGCGGCTTCTGCTCTGGGCCGCGACGAGGGCGGCTGGTCTGGGCCGCGATGAGGGCCGCCACGACGACGAGCCCGCCCACGATCTGGGCAATGGTGAGCGACTGGCCGAGGGCGAGCCACCCCAGCGCGGTGGCGACCAACGGGCTGAGCAGGCCGAGGAAGGTGACGTGGGTGGGGGACAGGGCGCGGATCCCCCGGAACCACAGCGAGTAGGCGACGGCCGAGCCGATGACGGCGAGGTAGGCGTACCCGGTCAGGTTCGCCGGGGTCAGTGCGACGGGCGGCGGTCCTTCGACGAGGAGGGCCACTGGGAGCAGCAGCAGGCCGCCGGCCACCAGCTGCCAGCCGGTGGTCGCGAGCAGGGGCGCCGGTGAGGTCCACCGCTTGCTGAGGACGACTCCGGTGGCCATGACGATCGCGCCCCCGGCCGCCGCGGCGATGCCGACGGCGTCCAACCGGGCGTCGGCCCGCAGCACCAGGAGGCTGACACCGGCCACACCCGCCACGGCGGCGATCGCCGTACGCGCGGACAGGCGCTCGCCGAGCAGGCCGGAGGACAGGCCGGCGGCCAGAAGGGGCTGCACCGCGCCGATGGTCGCGGCCACCCCGCCGGGCAGCCGGTACGCGCCGATGAACAGCAGCGCGAAGAACAGCCCGATGTTGAGCGCGCCGAGCGCGAACGCGCGCCACCACCACACCCCTTGCGGCAGGCGCCGGGTGAGCAGGAGGAGCAGCAGCCCGGCGGGCAGGGCCCGGACGACCGCGGCCAGGAGCGGGCGGCCGGGCGGCAGCAGTTCGGTGGTGACGAGGTAGGTGGTCCCCCAGATGGCCGGGGCCAGCGCGGTCACCATGATCAGGGCAAGTCGATTTCTTAGCACTAAGACAATGTATCTCACCGCTAAGACATCCGATAGGGTGGGATTGTGACTGATCATGTTGACCGGGTGCTGGAGCAGTGGGCCGAGCAGCGGCCTGACCTGGACGTGTCGCCGATGGCGATCATCGGGCGGCTGTCACGGCTGTCGCGGCTGATCGGCACGGAGCTGACCCGTACGTTCAGCGCTCACGGGCTCGACTCGGCGTCGTTCGACGTGCTCGCCACGCTGCGGCGCAATGGGCGGTCGTTGACCCCGGCCGAGCTCATGAAATCGGCCATGGTCACCTCGGGGGCGATCACCCAGCGCCTCGACCGCCTCCAGTCCCGGGGCCTGGTGTCCCGTACGCCCAGCGAGAAGGACGGCCGAGTCGTGTATGTCGCCCTCACCGAGGAGGGCCGGGAGCTGATCGACCGGGTGCTGCCCGATCACGTCGAGACCGAGCGCCGCCTGCTCGCCGCGCTCTCCGAGCCCCGGCGCGCCGCCCTGGCCGGCGAGCTCAAGGAGCTCCTGGAGTCACTGGGCGACAGCCTGGACTGAACGGCGTACACCGCCTCCCGGGGGATCGCTCGGACGGGCGGGGTGAGAGTGCCCAGAAGGGGTGGGACGAGGGGCTCGCACGGGCGGGAGGAGAGTGCTCAGACGGGTGGGACGAGGGTGAAGTATCGGTCGAGCACGGCCCGGTCGCCGTGCACGTCGAGCCGCTCGTACGGGATGCGGTGCCACAGGAACAGCATGAGGTCCGACGCGGTCCCGACCACCTCCACGTCACAGCCGCCCGATTCCACAAGACTCACGTCGGCGCCTTCTACGAGGCTCGCGTCGGTCTCGTCCACGAGGCTCACGTCGGCCCCGTCGAAGCGGACCATCCACCGCCCCGGCCCGTCGCTCTGCCGGAAGCCGTACGTCTCTCCCGCTCCGGGCGGCGCCGCCGTCAAGGCCCGCCGGGCCGGGGCCATCACCTCGAACGTCTGCCCCACCGCGTCGGCCGCCAGCTCCGCGTCCATCGGCCCGGCGATCCCCGCCACCATTTCGGCGTCCCAGCGGTGGATGGCCGCCTCGATCGTCTGCATCCGCAACCAGAACCGGACGCTCTGCTCACCCGACCACGTCCACACCGGCACACCCGGATCCGTGGTGGCGAACGCGGCCTCCAGCTTGGCGGCGCCCTCCGCGAACCAGTCGAGCAGCCCGGCCGGCAGCGGCCCGGTCGCCGGTGCGTTCGCCGGATCCGGCCAGCCCACCGGATCGGCCGGCAGATCGAGGAAGGACAGGCCCGCGGGATCCGGCTTCTCGGTGAGACGGTCGCCGATGACCCACACCAGGTAGCGGTGCACGCCGCCCAGATGCATGACAAGATCGGGCACGCCCCAGCCCGGACAGGACGGCACCAGACCGGAGTCAGCGGCCCGGCACGCCGCCTCGAACGCGCGGATCTCCCGGCCGAAGTGAGAAAGATGATCCATCCCTTCACTCTGCCCGCCCCACCCGCTCCCCGCTAGCGGCAAGGATCTGACGCGGCGCCCACGGACCTCTGCCCCCGGAGGGGGCGTCCCTCCGTAAGGGCCTATGCCGGGACGGGCTGTCCGCGATGGGGGTGTCCCTCCCCGGGGACCTCTGCCACGACGAGCCGCCTTCTTCCGCTCCTCCGGATGGGGTGTCCGCCCGGTATGTGGTGGCCGCGCACGGCGTGCGCGACCTGCTGCTGGTGTCCCCCCGAGGGGCCCAGCGACGACGGGCCGTTCGTCTTCCCCTCCGGACGGGGTATCCCTCCTGAGGGACCCCAGCCACGACGGGCCGATTCCCTTCCCCCAGAGGGGGTATCTCTCCAAAAGGACCCCAGCTACAACAGACCGTCACACGGATCAAGACGGTCGTGAGACGAACCCCCCACCGGAACCCATGGGGGCCACCCCACTAGCGTGGTTGGAATGAGATTCGGCGGGACGCTGGCCGTGCTTCTGTCCGCCTGGTTCATGGCCCAGTTCGACTTCTTCGTGGTCAACGTCGCCGCGCCGTCCTTCGAACGCGAGCTGCACGCGAGCCCCGCCGCCCTGGAGCTCATCGTGGGCGGCTACGCCTTCACCTACGCGGCGGGCATGATCACCGGCGGGCGGCTCGGAGACCGGTACGGCTACCGGCGGATGTTCATCGGCGGCGTGGTCGCGTTCACGGTCGCCTCGCTGCTGTGCGGCATCGCGCTGAACCCGGCCCAGCTCGTCGCCGCCCGCCTGCTGCAAGGGCTGGCCGGTGCGGCGATGGTGCCGCAGGTGCTCGCCATGATCTCCGCGGTCTTCCCGCCGCATGAGCGCCGCCGCGCCGTGGGCTGGTACGGCGCGGCCGGTGGTCTCGGCTCGATCGCCGGCCAGGTGCTGGGCGGGCTGCTGCTGTCGGCCGATCTGTTCGGGCTCGGCTGGCGGGTCATCTTCCTGATCAACCTGCCCGTCGGCCTGTTCGTGGTGCCGCTGGCCGCCTGGCTGCTGCCCAGGGTCGAGCCGGCCGGGCGCGCGCGGCTGGACCTGCTCGGCGCGGCGGGACTGGCCGCCGGGCTGGCGCTGGTCCTGGTGCCGCTCGGTCTCGGCAACGGCGCGGGCTGGCCCGCCTGGACATGGATCTGCATCGGCGCGAGCCTGCCCCTCCTGGGCCTGACGCTGCGCTGGCAGTACGTGCTGGGCAGGCGTGGCGGTCAGCCGGTGCTGGACCTGGCGCTGCTCAAGGTGCATTCCTATCTGGCGGGCGTCGGCGCGATCACCGCGTTCATGGCCTACTTCGCCTCGTTCATGTTCACGCTGACGCTGCTGCTCCAGGGCGGGCTGCGGCTCACCGCGTTCCAGGCCGGGCTGGCGTTCGCGCCGATGGGCGTGCTGTTCACGATCAGCTCGTTGCTGGGGACCCGCCTGGTCGGGAGGTACGGCCTGATCGTCGTCATGATCGGCGGAATCGTGACCGCGTCGGGCCTGGCGCTGCTGCTGGGCACGGTGGGGGCCGGGCTGCCGTGGATCATGGCCGCGCTGGTGCTCGTGGGGCTCGGCAACGGCCTGGTGATCCCGCAGCTCATCGGGGCGGCGCTGGTGGAGGTCGCGCCGCACCAGGCGGGCATCGGCTCGGGCTTCCTCAGTACGGCCCAGCAGTTCGGCGGTTCGGGCGGGGTCGCGGTGATCGGGGCGGTCTTCTTCGCGGCCGCAAAGGGCGGCGACCACACCGGTGCCATGCGCTGGTCGGCCACCATAGATCTGGCGCTCATCCTGGCCGTGGTCGCGGTGGTGGCCTACAACAGGCGCCGGGCTATTCGGCGGGCGGCGCCGGCAGCGACGTCCCGTACAGCCGGGACACCCGGAGCCTGATCACCAGCCGCCGGTCCGCGACCGCCTGACCCAGGAACGCGGCCGCGCCGACCGGGTCTTCGAGGCCCGCCGGCCGTCCCGACCGCATGGCCAGCAGCTCCCGTCCCACCTCGTCGCCCGGCTCGACGCTCACCGGCGACAGCTCGGCCAAACCCTCGGCCACGGCGTACGACCAGAAGTCGTCGCTGGCCACGTACAGGGCGGCGCGCGGGTCCTTGTGCAGTTGGCGTACTTTGAGCCGGCCGTCGGCCGTCGCGACGCGCACCACCCGCTGGTCGGAGTCCCAGTCGTACACGACGGTCGACAGGTGCGGGCGGCCGTTGGCGCCCAGCGTGGCCAGCGCGCCGAAGCGCTGCCGGCTGAGCAGGTGGGACAGGTCCTCGTCCGGCAGGCTGCTGGGGCCGGGCTCGTAGGCGGCCTGATCCTCGGCCAAATTCATCTGAATAGTGGCGCGGAGACCTGGTCCTTCAGGGCCGGGCGGAAGCGCCACCCCTCCTCTCGAAAACAGAATGGAAAGACTCGGTCACGTTCGGTAATGTGTGCGGTGGGTGAGGGCGCGGTGACAGGAGGTGCGCGATGGCGATCCGCCGCTCCACCACCAAACGCCACGGCCTGCCCACGATCGTGCAACTGCGGCTCACACCCGCTTCGGCCCAGGCCGACGCCCTGACGGCGGCGGTGCTGCTGTGCAATCAGGCGGCCACTGTCGTCTCGCGGCTGGCGTGGCAGCATCGCGTCTTCGCTGTGGTGGAGTTGCATCGGCTGGCCTACTACGAGGTGCGCGGGCAGATGGCCGGGCTGGGCGCGCAAGCGGCCGTGCGGGCGATCGCCCGGGTCGCCGGCGCCTATGCCAACCGGCGTGCCAGCAAGAAACGCGCCCATGTCTTCCGGCCGCATGGCGCCGTCCCTTACGACGCTCGGTTGATGAGCTTCAACCGGGACGCCCGGACCGTGTCGCTGTGGACCCCCACCGGCCGCGTCACCGTCCCCTACACCGGCCGACCGGAAGACCTTAAAGCCGTGGACGTGCTGCCGGTGGGCGAAGCCGACCTGATCTGCCGGCGCGGGGTGTGGCTGCTGCAGGTCGCCCTCACTCTGCCCAAACCGGCGACGCGCGACCCGGTTCATGGCTTCGTGGGGGTGGATCAGGGGGTGGCGAACCTGGCGGTCACCTCCGATGGCGTGGTGTTGCCCGGCCCGGCCCTGCCCGGGCCGGTCGGTGGTAACGGTCACGTCCGCACCCTGCGGGCGCGGCGCCACCGCCAACGCCGACGGCTGCAGAAGAAGGGCACGTCCGGGGCGCGGCGGGTGCTGCGCCGTCTGTCCGGGCGGGAGCACCGGATGATGACCGACCTCAACCACCAAATCTCGAAGTTCGTGGTGCGTGAAGCCGAACGCACCGGCCGCGGGATCGCCCTGGAGGATCTTCAGGGCATCCGCGGGCGGGTAAGGGCTCATCGGTTCCAGCGGCGCACCCTGCACAGTTGGGCGTTCGCCCAGCAGATCACCTTCACCCGCTACAAGGCCGCCCGGGCCGGGATCGCCTTCCTGCTGGTCGACCCCGCCTACACCTCGCAGGCGTGTCCGGACTGTGGGTGTATATCCAGGGCGAATCGGCTGGCGCGGGGCCGGTTCGTCTGCACCAGGTGTGGCCTCGCTGGGCACGCCGACCACATCGCGGCCCGCAACATCGCCACACGCGCCGTCGCGGGCTGGGCTGCCATCAACCAGCCACACGCTACCGGCCTCCCTTCAGCCAGACGGGACCGCGAGAGCAAACCACCAGCTTCAGTCGGTGGTAGTTGATTCTCCTTTGCCTGTTGTCGAAACCCTACCCAAGCCCTGGTCAAGGAGCGAAGCGGCCGTACTGCTATATGCCGAAATATCGTTCACGGTAGGTTGCTGTTATGAATCTTGCGATCACCAGCGGATATGTCGTGCCGGTCGATGGCGACCCGATCGAGGGCGGCACCGTGCTGATCCAGGACGGGAAGATCACCGCGGTCGGCCGCGAGGTCGAGATGCCGCCCGGGACCCCTGTCGTCGACGCGGCCGGTGGCTGGGTGCTGCCGGGCTTCGTCGAGGCTCACGGCCACCTGGGCGTGCACGAGGAGGCCGAGGGCTGGGCCGGCCAGGACACCAACGAGAAGACCGACCCCAACGGCGCCCGCCTGCGCGCCCTCGACGCCATCAACCCGGCCGACCTGGGCTTCGCCGACGCGCTCTCCGGCGGCGTCACCACCGCCGTGATCAAGCCGGGGTCGGCCAACCCGATCGGCGGCCAGACGGTGGCGGTCAAGTGCTGGGGCCGGACCGTCGACGAGATGCTGATCCGGGAGCCGGTGAGCGTGAAGAGCGCCCTCGGCGAGAACCCCAAGCGCGTCTACGGCGACCAGAACCGGCTGCCCGCCACCCGCCAGGGCGTGGCGGCGGTGATCCGCGACGCGTTCATGAAGGCGCAGGACTACCGGGCCAGGCGGGCCGCGGCCGACGACGAGGGCAAGCCGTTCGAGCGCGACGCCACGCAGGAGATCCTCGTACGGGTCCTCGACGGCGAGCTGCCCTGGTGCCAGCACACGCACCGGGCCGACGACATCGCGACCGCGCTGCGGCTGGCGGACGAGTTCGGCTACCGGGTGGTGATCAACCACGGCACGGAGGGGCACCTGATCGCCGACGTACTGGCCGAGCGCGGCATTCCGGTCATCATCGGGCCGCTCTTCACCAGCCGTTCCAAGGTCGAGCTCCGGCACCGCTCGCTGCGCAATCCGGGCATCCTCGCGCGCGCCGGGGTCGAGCTGGCGATCACCACCGACCATCCGGTGGTGCCGATCCACTTCCTGGTCCACCAGGCGACGCTGGCGGTCAAGGAGGGGCTGGACCGGGACGTGGCGCTGCGGTCCATCACCGTCAACCCGGCCCGCATCATGGGCCTCGACGACCGGGTGGGTGCCCTGCGTCCGGGGCTCGACGGCGACGTGGTGATCTGGTCCGGCGATCCGCTGGACATCATGAGCCGGGCGCTGCGGGTCTTCGTCGACGGCCGCGAGGTGTACTCGTACGCGGACGGGGTCGCCGATCCCTACTACCGGGAAGCCGCACGGTGATCAAGCTCGGCAAGTAATCGTCAAGCGTCTGTCGACGGGCCCGATCCATAGTGGGAGCCCGTCCGAAAAGAGGTATGGCGATGACAGTACGGACCCGACCTTCCTCGCTCCCGCAGCGGCCCAGCAAAGCGCTCCTGATCTGCCTGGTGATCTCGAGCGCCCTGGCGGTGATCGTGCTGGTCGGCATCCTGCTGGACGGCGGCCCGATCGGGTTCGGTCTGGCGATGCTGCTGGCGCTGGCGCCCCTGCCGCTGCTGCTCGCGGCGGTGCTCTCGCTCGACCGGCTGGAGCCCGAGCCGGGGCTGCACCTGGGTTTCGCGTTCGCGTGGGGCGCGGGCGTGGCGATCGTGCTGGGCATTGTGCTGACCCTCGCCGGCCAGGCGATGTTCGCCAGGGCCGGCTATGGCGAGCAGGCGGTTGACGAGTTGGGGACGGCCTACCTGGCCCCGGTGATAGAGGAGGCGCTCAAGGGCTCGGCGTTGCTGCTGCTCCTGGTCAGAAGGCGGGAGATCGACGGGCTCACCGACGGCATCGTCTACGGCTCGATGGCCGGCCTGGGCTTCGCGACCGTCGAGAACGTGGGCTACTACGTGAACGCGTTCACCGAGGACGGTGCGGGCGGGACCGTACAGTTGTTCGTGATCAGAGGGCTGATCGACCCGCTCGGCCACCCCGTCTACACCGCGATGACCGGGCTCGGCGTCGCGTACGCGCTCACCCGCCGCGGCCCCGCGCGGTTCGCGGCCATCCCACTCGGCTACCTCGGCGCGGTCCTTCTGCACGGGCTCTGGAACGGCGCCGCCTTGCTCAAGTCGCTCGGCTGGCTGGGCGCGGCCTATCTGGTGATCATGGGAGCGCTCATCGGGCTCGTCCTGGTGACCGTACGCGAGCGCAGGCAGCTGGTGGCCAAGATAGGCACCTACCTGCCCGCGTACCAGCCCACCGGGCTCTTCACCCCACCGGACATCGAGATGCTGAGCACGCTGTCCGCCCGCCGGTCCGCGCGCAAGTGGGCCAGGGGCGCAGGGCTCGGTCGGGCGATGGGCGACTACCAGCAGGCGGCGACCGAGCTGACCATGCTGCACCTGCGCGCCGAACGCGAAGGCGTGGACCCGGCCGGGTTCGCCGCCGAGCGCGACGTGCTGCTCGACGCCTTGAGCCAGGCCCGGCGCTGGTAGCCGCTGTTCTCCAAACGGGAGACGTGGCTCAGTGGCGGGTGACGAGTGCGGCCACGGCCGTGGCCGCCGTCAGCGCGATGCACGCCGCCACCGCGACCACCACCCCCTGCTGCGCCCCGAGCCCGCCGATGACCCCAGCCACCCCGGCCGCCCCCAGTGAGCTGCCCACGTACCGGGCGGTATTGTTGGCGCCCGACCCCATGCCGACCCGATGCGACGGCACGCTCTCGATCGCCAGATGGGTGATCGAGGAGTTGATCACCCCGGCCCCGGCCCCGCTCACCGCCAGCCCGCCGACCACGAGCGCGGGCACGAACTCCCCGCCCAGGCCCAGCAGCCCGGCGAAGCCCAGCGCCGTCAGCGCCAGCCCGAGCGCCAGCCGCGCGGCCGTGGGCAGCCGCAGGTACCGCGACAGCAGCGAGGCCACGAACGACAGCCCGGACCACAGGACGAACAGCAGCGCGGTCCCGAGCGGTGTCATGCCGTGCGCCGTCTGCAGCACGGTCGGCAGGTAGGTGAGCAGCCCGACCACCGCCGCGCCGACCACCAGCGCCCCACCCGTCGCCACCAGGAACACCGGCCGCCGGAACAGCTCCAGGTCGATCAGCGGCTCCGCCCGCCGCCGCTCGGCCAGCACGAAGGCCGTCATCAGCAGGGCCGCCACCGCGAACGCCACCAGCACCACCGGCCGCGACCAGCCGAGACGGCCCTCGGTCACGCCCGCGAGCAGCGCGGCGACGCCCAGACTGAGCAGCACCACACCGGGCACGTCGAACCGCCGGGGCGTGGGGGAGCGCGACTCCTCCAGCGTGCGCGCCGACACCACGGCCAGGGCCAGCGCGCACGCCGCCATCAGCCAGTACGCCGCCCGCCAGCCGGCCACCTCGGCCAGCGCTCCGGACAAAAGCGGTCCCACCATGGTGCCCAGCCCGATCATCGCGCCGTAGCGGCCGGTGGCGCGCACCCGCTCCGTCCCCGAGGGGAAGGCGTGGCCCACGATGCCGAGGCTCGCCGCCAGCATCGCCGCGCTCGCGCCGCCCTGCACCAGCCGGGCCGCCACGAACACCACCACCGCCGTGCTCACCGCGGCCACCACACTGGCGACCGCGAGCACGGCCGTGCCCGCCACCAGCACCCGCTTGCGGCCGTAGTCGTCGGCCAGCCCACCGGAGACCAGCAGCAGCGCCGACAGGCCGAGCGAGATCGAGCCCAGGATCCACACCGGTCCGGTCGGGCCCGCGCCGAGCTCGTGCGCGGTCAGGGGCAGCGTGACCGTCGGCACCGTGAAGTTCGTCAGTACGAGCAGGGGCGCCGACGAGGCCACGGCGAGCGTTCGCCGGAGGGGCGCGATCACCGGCCTTGGTTCAGTGATTGAACTCATGCCGGGCAAGCTACCATAGTTCAATGAACGAACCGAGGGAGTCTCATGGCGCTGGGTAAGAACTACGACGCTCAGGACTGCTCGCTGGCCAGGGCGCTGGAGGTGATCGGCGAGCGCTGGACGCTGCTGGTGGTGCGCGACGCGATGTACGGCGTACGGCGCTTCGGCGACTTCCTCACCCACCTGGACATCCCCCGCGCGGTGCTCTCGCAACGGCTGGCCACGCTCGTCGAGGCGGGCGTCCTCGACAAGCGCCGCTACCAGGACTCGCCGCCGCGCGAGGAGTACGTCCTGACTCCCGTGGGCCACGAGCTCTGGCCGCCGGTCCTGGCCCTGGCCGCGTGGGGCGAGCGCCACCTGTCCGGGACCGGCCCGTGCCGCGTCTTCCACCACTTGGCCTGCGGCTCCCGTATCGACGGTGCCGCCCGCTGCGCCGCCTGTGACGTGCAGGTGCCGATCGGGGAGACGGAGGTACGCCCCGGACCGGGTCTGAAGGGCATCAGGAACGATCCGGTCAGCGTTGCCTTGCGTACCCCTCATCGGATGCTCCACCCGATTCCCTGAGAGAATTGGCCAAACCCCCGAAGGGAGACGGCATGAGCTGGGTGGAGATCGAGTCGGAAGCGGAGCTGCGCGAACTACTGGGCGAGGTAATGCCGCGCGCGGCCACCAAGGACCGGCCGAAGCTGCACGAGCGCGACAGGCAGTGGCTGGCGAGCTCGCCGTTCTGCCTGATCGCCACCTCCGACGCCGACGGCACCTGTGACGTCTCGCCCAAGGGTGACCCGGCCGGGTTCACGTACGTCATCGACGACACCACGATCGCCATCCCCGACCGGCCGGGCAACCGCCGGGCGGACGGCTTCCGCAATGTCCTGAAAAATCCGCACGTGGGGTTGATTTACCTGATCCCTGGGCGCAACGAGACGCTGCGGATCAACGGCCGCGCCCGGCTGATCAGCGAGGCGCCGTTCTTCGACGACATGATCGTCAAGGGCCACCGCCCGCGCCTGGCGCTCGTGGTGGAGATCGAGCAGATCTTCTTCCACTGCGCCAAGGCGTTCCTGCGCTCGGCGCTGTGGAAGCCCGACAGCTGGGAGTCCGACGCGCTGCCCTCGCACGCGACCCTGGTCAAGGACGTGCAGAAGGTCGAGGAGACGCTCGAGCAGCTGGAGAGCTACTACGGCGAGACCTACACCAAGAAGCTCTACGGCTGACCGTCGGGAATCAGGCGGCGGGGGTGGGGCCGTCGGGGAGCCGGATGACGTTGCGGCCACTGTAGGCTTGGAGATCGACGACCTTGGGGTCGTGCTCGCGCACGACGGGCCTGTGGCGCTCTCCCGACCGGATGTCGCGGATCTTGTGCCGGGCGACGTGTGGCGGCACCACCACTAGTCTCTTCATCGTGAGCCCCCCGTGACGTTCTTGTTACCTATGTTATCTACAGCTGCCTCGGTAAGATAGGTGTAAGTGGCGATTCAGTAAGGGAGTCGGCGGCCCGATGGGGACCGCAGGTCCAGGCCCGTGTTCCGGTCCTGTCGCCGCTTCGCCGACTTGACGATCCGCACGCGTCTCATGATCTGCCCCCTCTCGCGCTCGCCTTCGACAGCCTCTACGTGCACTGTGCGCGCCACCGCTTGACGGTGGCTTGGCGGCGAGTTGCAGCCGCCATGTGCCACAACCTAACCGGGGCCGTCCGGCCGTTCCATGCATTTCTACCGGGGGAGGCGTCTCCCCCCGGCAGAATTACTCAGGCGCCGGGCGTGAGCCTGGCCGTGACGCCGATCCGGTTCCAGGCGTTGATCATCGCGATGGCCACGATCAGCGAGGCGAGCTGCTGCTCGTCGTAGTGTTCGGCCGCCTCCTGCCACACCTCGTCAGGGACGGCCGCCCGGTCGGCCAGCCTGGTCGCCTCCTCGGTCAGCGCGAGCGCGGCCTTCTCCGCCGGGCTGTAGACCGTCGCCTCGCGCCAGGTGGCCACGGACCAGAGCCGCTCGTCGCTCTCGCCCGCCTGCTTCATGGCACGGCTGTGCATGTCGGCACAGTAGCCGCAGCCGTTGATCTGGCTGGCCCGCAGCTTGACCAGCTCAATCGTGCCGACCGGCAGCCCGCACGCGTGCAGATACTTCTCCACGGCGAAGAACGCCTGGTAGGCCTCGGGGGCGAGCTTCATGACGTTGAGCCGCTGAGACATGGGGACCTCCATCGGGTAGTCGTGACACGAGGAAGACGCGACAGGGCGCCGATGTGTGACAACTTCGGCATCGCCCGTACGCACGACATGTCGCTGACCAAGACCGGGGAGGTGGCGGGGACGCCCGGCTACATGCCGCCCGAGGCGTTCACCGGAGGGCCGGGACGCCCGCAGACGGGCCCGTCCGCGCGGTCGGCGCGGACGGGCCGGTGGGGGTCAGCCGGCGCAGTTGCCCCAGGAGCTGCGGCCGCCGCGGGCCTCGACGCGGCCGCTGGGGTCGCGGGTCCAGCCCCAGTACTTCACGCACTTCCAGCTGCCGTCGACGTGACCGGTCTCGGCGTAGAAGCGGTACTTCTGCACGTCCTCGGACCGGCCGCCGCCCCGCACCTCGATGCTGGCGCCCGTGGTGGTCTTGGTGCTGAGGTAGGCCGTCTTGATGGCGGCCACGCAGTTCTTCCCGGAGCGCTTGTTATACATGAGGTACACGTGTCCGAACACCGCGCCCTCGCGCGTCCTCATCGCGCGGTGACCGTCCTTGACCCGGCGGAAACCAGAGCCGCACACCCGCTCCGGCGAGTACGGGGCGGCGCTCGCGGAGGCGGCGGCGCTGACCGGAGCGGTGGGGGCGGCAGTGGCGGCTGCGGGGGTAGTGGCGATCCCGGCGGCGGCCAGACTGGCCGCGATGACCGTTCGCGTGAGCACGATAAACCCTTCGATAGAGGTTATTTAGGACATTGACGATCTTTACTGGCACACAACCGTAATGCACGCCGAGGGGGGTTGGTGAAGGAACGCGGCATACCGCTCATCGCGGTCAGCGCCGCCTGGGGCGGGTTCTGGGGCTCCTGGTCAGCGCTGCTACCGGCGATCAAGGAGCAACTCGGCGCGTCCACGGCCGACCTCGGGCTGGCACTGAGCGCGGTGCCGGTGGGGGCGATTCCGGCCATGGCGGTGGCCGGGCGGCTGGCCGGCGGCAGGGAGCGTACGGCGCTGATCGCGGTCACGGTGGCCTTCGCGCTGAGCGTGGCGGCCATCGCGCCCGTCGGCTCGCCGGTGGCGCTCGGGCTGACGCTGCTCCTGGTCGGCATGGCCAGCGGGGCGCTCGACATCGCCCTGAACATGGCCACCGGCCGGGTCGAGCGGGAGGGCGGGCGCCGGCTGTTCCAGGCGGTGCACGCCGCCTTCCCGGTCGCCGTGATCGTCGCGGCTCCCGCCACCGGGCTGGCCCGGTCGCTGGGTATGGGCACCGGCGCGGTGCTGGTGACGGCGGCGGTCCTCGTACTCGCCTCGTCGCTGTCCCTGACCGCCCTGCGCATGGGCCGGGGACTGCCCGCCGCCGGGGGAGCGAGTGGAAGGCGGCGGTGGAAGGTCGCCATCGTGCTCGGCGCGCTGGCCGCGTGCGTGCTGATCATCGAGAACTCGGTCGAACAGTGGTCGGTGCTGCTGCTCGAAGACCATCGGGGGGCCTCGGCACTGGTGGCGAGCGCGGCCCCGGCCGTCTACATGGCGGCGCTCACACTGGGCCGGATCATCGCGCACGCGCTGCCCCGGCTCACGCTACGAACGTTCTACCTGGCGAGCGGGGTGGGCGGCGTCGCGGGCATGGCGCTGGCGGGGCTCGGCGGCTCGGTCCTGGCCTCGATGGCGGGGTTCGCGCTGACCGGGCTCGCGCTCGGGCCGCTGGTGCCCGCCGTGCTCAGCCGCGCGGCGGCCGACGACGCGAGCGGGGCGCTGGTGTCCACGGTCTCCGCGATCTCCTACACCGGGTTCGTCATCAGCCCGCTGCTCGTGGCCGCCCTGACGGCCCGGGTCGGCCTGCCCGGCGCGCTCGCCGCACTGGGACTGCTGGCCGTGCCCCTGGTGATCGGCTACCTCGGCGTACGGACGGAAAATTGCCGTCCGTTGAGGCAATGAGGAGGGGGAAGCGGGTATTCCCCGGCCATGGCCGTCTGCGAAGCGTGTGGCAACGATTACGACATGTCCTTCGAGGTGCACGCCCAGGGGGCGGTGCACACGTTCGACTCCTTCCAGTGCGCCATCCAGTCCATGGCGCCCATCTGCGAGCACTGCGGCACCCGGGTGATCGGGCACGGAGTCCAGTCGGGCGATCACTGGTACTGCTGTGCCCACTGCGCCCGCCAGGAGGGCAGCCAGGGAATCGTCGATCGTGTCATGGCGGCGATGTCCTGATAGGTGGACACTTGATGTGTGGCCCCTTTTGATTTTGATGTCCTCGTACTCGGGACCGGCCCCGGCGGGCAGAAGGCAGCGATCGCCGCGGCGAAGCTCGGCAAGCGGGTCGCGGTCGTAGAGAAGATGCACATGCTCGGCGGCGTGTGCATCAACACCGGGACGATCCCCTCCAAGACCCTGCGCGAGGCGGTCCTCTATCTCACGGGCCTCAACCAGCGGGAGCTGTACGGGGCGAGCTACCGGGTGAAGGAAGAGATCACGGTCGCCGACCTCGGCATGCGCACCCAGCATGTGATCGGCCGCGAGATCCAGGTGATCCGCAGCCAGCTCGGCCGCAACCACGTGACGATGCTGCAGGGAACCGGCCGGTTCCTCGACCCGCACACCATCGGGATCACCGGCGACGTTGAGGAGAAGAAGGTCACGGCCGACAAGATCGTGATCGCCACGGGCACCTCGCCGGCCCGTCCGTCCAGTGTGGAGTTCGACGACAGGACGGTCATCGACTCCGACGCGATCCTGCACCTCGACCGGGTGCCCGAGACTCTGGTCGTCGTCGGGGCGGGGGTGATCGGCATCGAGTACGCCTCGATGTTCGCGGCGCTGGGCACCAAGGTGACCGTGGTCGAGCGGCGCGACCGGATGCTGGAGTTCTGCGATCTGGAGATCGTGGAGGCGCTGAAGTACCACCTGCGGGACCTGGCCGTCACCTTCAGGTTCGGGGAGAACGTCGCCGCGGTCGAGCGGCGGCCCCGTGGGGCGCTGACCGTACTGGAGAGCGGGAAGAAGATCCCCGCCGACTGCGTCATGTACTCGGCCGGCCGTCAGGGAAAGACCGAGGAGCTGTGCCTGGAGGCGGCCGGGCTCGCCGCCGACGACCGGGGCCGGATCAAGGTGGACGAGAACTACGCCACGCCCGTCCCGCACATCTACGCCGTCGGCGACGTCATCGGCTTCCCCGCACTGGCCGCCACCTCGATGGAGCAGGGTCGGCTGGCCGCGCAGCACGCCTGCGGCGAGCCGGTCGCGGAGACGAACGAGCTGCCGCCGATCGGCATCTACACCATCCCGGAGATCAGCTTCGTCGGGAAGTCCGAGGACGACCTGACCCGGGACAAGATCCCCTTCGAGGTGGGCATCTCGCGCTACCGGGAGCTGGCTCGCGGGCAGATCATCGGCGACTCCTACGGGATGCTCAAGCTGCTGGTCTCCTCCGAGGACCGGCGGCTGCTGGGCGTCCACGTGTTCGGCACGGGCGCCACCGAGCTCGTCCACATCGGGCAGACCGTCATGGGCTGCGGCGGCACGGTCGACTACCTGGTCAACGCCGTGTTCAACTATCCGACGCTGGCCGAGTCCTACAAGGTCGCCGCCCTGGACGCGATGAACAAGATGCGGGTGATCGCCCGGCTGACGGCCGAGCTGTGACGCGGTGACCGGCTCCCGGCGGGGCTCACTCGTCGGTGGTCGTGCGGCGGTTGCGGGCCGGGGGCTTCTTGCGCCCGGCCACGAGCGTGTCGCCCGACGCGGGCGAGGAGGTGGGCTCGTCCCCGGGCTCGCTCGACGGCCGGCGCGGCCGGGCGTGTGGTGCCGTGTCCTCCAGCGCGGAGCTCTCCGGCTCGCTCTCGGAGCGCGAACTCGACGACGACCGCGTTCCTGACGACTTGCCGCTCGACGAGCCACCAGAGCTCGAGGTCCCTGAGGTCCCTGAGGACTTGGGCCGGGCGGGCGGGCGGAACCCGGGAGCGTCCGGGTCGCGCAGCGCCGCGATGACCTCGTCGGCCTCCGTCTCGGCGGCGAACTCGTTCGCCGCCGCCGATTCCCTGCGCCGGATCACCACCAGGTGGTCCACGGAGACCCGCCCGGCCCCCACCACGGCCAGCAGCAGCGCGGCCACGCCCAGCAGGATCAGCTCGTTCGTGGTGATCGGGTTGAGCGGCGGCGCGATCAGGAAGACGGCCAGGGACTCGGCGAAGAGGATCAGCCCCATCACCGACACGATCAGTCCGGCGATGAGCAGTGCCCCGCCGATCAGCTCGGTGAGCATGGTGACCGTGGCCCAGGCGCGCGGCGCGGGGGCGCCCTGCGCGAGGAATTTCGCCCCCGTGGCGTTCAGGCCGTCTTCGAGCTTGGTCCAGCCGTTGGCGAAGCAGATGCCGCCCACGCCGATGCGGGCGACCAGGGAAGCGAGATCATGGAGGGACTGTCTCACGGTTGTTGTCTGCCCTAAGCGGGACATCACACACCTCAATCACGGCGCAGCAGCGTGGCCACGGCGACGGCGGTCAGGCTGAGCAGGACGACGCTCACGACGACGGTCGTGTGCAGGGCATTGACAAAGGCCCACCGGGCGGCGTCGAGCAGCGCACCGCCGGCGCCACCGCCGACCTTGTCGGCGACGTGCGCGGCGCTGGCGAGAGACTGCCTGGCCTCGTCCATGCCACCGCCGGACACTCCGGGAACGGCGGGCAACGCGGGCGCGTAGGCGATCGTGGTGATCGTGCCGAGCACGGCGACCCCGAGCCCGGCGCCGAGCTCGTAGGCGGTCTCCTCGATGGCCGCCGCCCCGCCCGCCTGGGCCTCGGGGGCCGAGGACATGATCGTGTCGGACGCGGCGAGCAGCGCCACCTGTACGCCGAACCCGACGCCCACGAAGCAGACCGAGAGCATCACGGGATGCGCCTCGACGCCCCAGGTGAGCGTGGGGGTGAGGGCGAGCGCGACGAGGCCGAGCCCGCCGCTCATGGTGGCGCGCAGGCCGATCCGGGGCAGCAGGTGCGCCGCGGCCAGCCCGCCGCAGATCGCCGAGATCACCAGCGGCAGCATCCGTACGGCCGCCAGCAGCGGGGTGTCCCCGAGCACGAGTTGCAGGTATTGCGCCAGCATCAGCTGCAGCCCCACCAGCGCGAACACGCCCAGCAGCACCCCGGCGACCCCGGTGCCGAACTCACGCCGCCGGAACAGCCCGACCTCCAGCAGCGGCGAGGCCAGCCGCAGCTGCCGCCGGACGAACCAGACGAGCAGCCCCACTCCGGTGAGGAAGACCAGGACGGAGGCCCCGAACGGGATCAGGCTGCCCGCTCCCGCCTCCTTCAGCCCGAAGGCCACCGCCAGGATGCCGAACACGGACAGCGCGGCGCTGAGACGGTCCCACGGTTGCCCGCCACGGTGTCGTGACTCCGGCAGCAGCCGGGCGGCGGCGGGCAGCAGCACGAGCAGGATGGGCACGTTGATCAGGAAGACCGCGCCCCACCAGATGCCGACGAGCACCCCGCCGATCAGCGGCCCCACGGCGGCTCCCGCCGCGGCGACCGCGCTCCAGACGCCCAGCGCGATGGCCCGCTCACGCCGGTCGGGGAAGACCTGGCGGATCAGCGACAGCGTGGCCGGCATGATCATCGCGCCGCCCACCCCGAGCAGCGCCCTGGCCAGGATGAGGACCAGCGGAGTGGGAGAGAAGGCGGCGACGGCCGAGGCCACGCCGAACAGCACGTAACCCGCCAGCACCAGCCGCTTGCGCCCGTAGCGGTCGCCGAGCGTGCCGAACAGGAGCAGCAGCGGCGCCACGACCAGCGAGTAGATGTCGATGATCCAGAGCAGCTGCACCGCCGTCGGCTCCAGCGCCGCGGTGAGGGTGGGCACGGCGATGTGCAGGACGGTCGCGTCCACGGTGATCAGGAGCAGACTCAGGCAGAGCAGCACCAGGATGGACCAGCGGTTGTCCCGATGTCGCTGAACCGCGCGCCGGAGGACCGGGGCGGCCTGAGTGACGGTCATGGGGCCTCCTTGCAGGCCGATCCGATCTCACGCAAGGCCCACATGAACTTGCGTGGCAGCTTAGGCCATGCCATCCACCGGGGACAGCGGTATCGGCCGATCCACGGCCTGAGGCACCTCTCTAGAGAGACACAGCCATATGTCCCGGCCTATCCATCTCTGTCCGGTCAGCCGATCATGGGGTCCGTGGGGACCGCCGAAAGTGCCGACAGGACCGACAGATCCCCCCGCGAATGGTGTGAAGAGGCGGTCACCAGACTCCAGGCGGGCCGCCCGGAAGCCGCGCTGGAGGCCGCTCGCACGGCCGCCGACATGGACCCGGCCAACGAGTGGGCCTACCGCCTGATCAGCCTCGCGCTGGAACGCCAGGGCCGCGACGCCGACGCGGTCGCGCCCGCGGAGCACGCGGTGCGCCTCGCCCTGGGCTCCTGGCCGGCCCGGCTGCGGCTGGGCACCGCGCTGCGCCGCGTCCCCGGCCACTGGGACGAGGCCGTCGAGCAGGCGGCGCTGGCCCGCGCGTACGCCCCCGAGGAGGCCGCCCCTCACGTGCTCCGCGGCGACCAGGCGCTGCTCCGCGCCGAGCACGCGCCCGCCCGGCGCGCCTATCTGACCGCGCTCGACCGGGATCCCGCGCATCCGCAGGCCCGCGTCAACCTCGGACTGACGCTGCTGCGCTGGGACCGCCTCCCGGCCCACCGCGACCCCGCCTGGCCGATCGACCCGCGCGAGAGCGGCCGGGCCAGGCGGGCGCTGGAGGTCTGGTCACGCCAGTCCCGCCTGCTGGTCGCGCTCGCGACGATCGCCATCGTCGTGGCCGCCCTGGGCTTCGACCGGGGCCGCGAGGGCCGGCTCGGCGGCCTCCTGGTGCTGGTCCTGCTCGTCCCGATCACGCTCAGGCAGGTGCGCAGAGTAGGGGTGTGGTCCTATGTCCCCGCCATGCTCGGCCGTGACCCCTGGCTGGGCGCCGCCCTGGCCTCGGCCGTCGCGTCGGTGGCCGCGTTCGCGGGCTGGCTGACGATGGGCGCGCTGCCGGACCTGCCGACGGCGTTCGACCCGGTGTGGGCCGCTCTGGCGGGCGTGGTGGTGCTCGGCTGGCCGGTGACGGCGGGCATGCGCGCGCTGGCCGAGCTCTGGCGCGGTAGCCCGATGCGGGCCCTGGCCCAGTTCGCCCGGGTGCCCGCCGAGCGCACGGCCAGGCGGAACACGGGGGTCACGCTCTGGATCATGCTCGGCAGGACGTGGTCGGTGCTGGTGCCCCTGGTGTGCGGGGCGCTGGCCGTGGAGCCGCGGGCCGCCGTGCTCGCGGTGGCGGTGCCGTACCCGCTGCTGGTCTCCTACCGGCGGGTCCGCCACCGCGAGGACAGATGGCTGCCGGTCGCGACCGGGCTGGTCGTGCTGGCGTCCGTGGCCTGCGCGGCGGGCGGCCTGCTGGGGCTGGTCTGGGCCTGGCGGACCGGGCTCGGCGCGCTCTGCGCGGCGGTGGCGGTGTTCGCGCTGCGCGCCGCGCGCGCCTGGTGGCGCGGCGGGCCGGGGCCGTGGCGCGCGTCACTGATCATGTGCGACCTGCCCACCGGCGACGCCCCGTCCGTCGCGCTCACTCCGGAGGTACGCCAGGCGTTCACGTACGCCAGGAGCGTCGTGCTGTCCTTCGGCGACTCCCTCGGCCCGCGCGTCGTGGGCACGGCGGCGACCGTCACCCCGTCGGGAGAGCTCAGACTGGTCGCCGAGACGCAGGCGCGGGCGGCCGTCGAGGCGGATCCACGGGTGGCGGTGTTCGCCGCCGATCCGCTGCAGCGCAGGTATTGGGTGGAGGTGCGCGGCATCGCCGTGGCCGATTCGGATCTGCTGCGGGTCACTCCCAAGCAGGTGCTCATGGGGGAGTTCCCCGGGCGGCACCAGAGGCGCTAGCTAGAATATCGTTCTATGCGGACTCTCCGTACCCCCGAAGAGCGTTTCGCCGACCTGCCCGACTTCCCCTACGAGCCGCGCTACGCCGAGGTGGCCGACGGCCTGCGCATGGCCTACGTCGAGACGGGCCGCGCCGACGGGCCGCCGGTGGTGCTGCTGCACGGCGAGCCGACCTGGTCCTTCCTCTACCGGCACGTCATGCGCGAGCTGGCGGCGGCCGGGCTGCGGGCCATCGCCGTCGATCTGGTGGGCTTCGGCCGCTCCGACAAGCCGGCCGAACGGGCCGACCACACCTACGCCAGGCACGTCGAGTGGACCCGCGCGCTGCTGTTCGACGCGCTCGGGCTGAGCGGCGTCACCATGGTCGGGCAGGACTGGGGCGGCCTGATCGGGCTGCGGATCGCCGGTGAGCATCCGGAGCGCATCGCCAGGATCGTCGCGGCCAACACGGGCTTGCCGACGGGTGACATTCCCATGCCCGAGTTGTGGCATCGCTTCAAAGACGCGGTGATGAACGCTCCCGCGCTGGACATCGCCAGATTCGTCCAGTCGGGCTGCAAGACCGAACTTTCCGCGGCCGTGCGCGCCGCCTACGACGCCCCCTTCCCTGACGAGTCGTACAAAGCCGCCGCGAAGGCCATGCCGGGGCTCGTCCCGATC
Organism: Nonomuraea sp. NPDC052129; assembly: GCF_040680095.1. Lineage (NCBI taxonomy): Bacteria > Bacillati > Actinomycetota > Actinomycetes > Streptosporangiales > Streptosporangiaceae > Nonomuraea > Nonomuraea sp. NPDC052129. The sequence goes on from NZ_JBFAVX010000007.1 coordinate 266,925, forward strand.
ACCCCCGACGACCCCGCCGCGCCCGCCAACCGCGCCGCCTGGCAGGTCCTCACCACGCTCGATCGCCCCTTTTTGGTGGCCTTCTCCGACGGAGACCCGATAACGGGAGGTATGGGGCCGGTCCTCAAGAAGTCGATGGCGGGCGCCGCGGGACGCGCCCATCCGGTGATCAAGGGCGCCGGCCACTTCCTCCAGGAGGACGCGGGCGGCGAACTCGGCCGCCACATCGCACGATTCGTCACCGGCACCTAGCGTGTCAGGTCCGCCCAATCGTCGGTCTGGTGCGGTATAACCAGGGGCGGACCGGGGAGGCGTGATGCGTGAGTCCGGCAGGGCCCAGACCGCAGGGCGGACCGCGGCGCGGGATCTGTTTGAACAGGTGCGGCTGCGCTATTTCCATCTTCCCCCGGCCATGCGCCGGGTGATGCACGTGGTCGTGCTCATCGCCACCGTCGGCGTGGCCGCCGCGCTCGGCTGGGACCTGTTCAAGACCTTTCTCATCACTCTGCTGGTGCTCGCGTTCCTCGCGCTGACGCTGCGCTTCCCGCGCGCCGCCGCGACCGTGCTGGTGCTCATCGGCTGGTGCGCGCTGCTGCCGGTGTTCTACGCGCTCCTCCCGCCGCCCTCACTGGCCCCCACGCTGTTGATGATGCTGGCCGTGCCCGTCGCCGCCGCCGCGCACCTGATCCGCTGGGTGACGCCGTGGCTGAGCGTGCTGATGGCGCTCGTCCCCGCCGGGGCGCTCGCCGCGGCCATTTCCTTCGTCTCCGACGCCGCCGCGGTCTGGGTCGCCTACGGCGCGGCCACCGCCGTCCTCGTCCAGCGCTTCATCGCCGCCCGCCGGGCCAGGAACGCGCTGAGCGCCGAGGAGCAGGTCCGGGTCAGGGCCCGCGACGGCCGGCCGGAGGCGCCGCCCGAGAAGGCCGGCGGGCTGCCCGACATCTCGGTCGAGGAGGCGCTGGCCGAGCTGGAAGGCATGATCGGGCTCGCCCCGGTCAAGGAGCAGGTCCGCTCGATCGCCGCCTCCATCGAGGCGTCCCGGCTGCGGGCCGAGGCCGGCTACAAGGCCGGCCGCCCGACCAGGCATCTGGTCTTCCTCGGCCCGCCGGGCACGGGCAAGACCAGCGTGGCCCGCACAGTGGCGAAGATCTTCTACGCGTTCGGCCTGCTCGAGACGCCCTTCGTGGTCGAGGCGCAGCGGGCCGACCTGGTGGGGGAGTTTCTGGGCGCGACCGCGATCAAGACCAACGAGCTGGTCGACCGGGCGCTGGGCGGCGTGCTGTTCATCGACGAGGCGTACGGACTGATCAACTCCTCCGACGGCCAGCCCGACAGGTTCGGCGCCGAGGCCGTGCAGACCCTGCTCAAGCGGGCCGAGGACGACCGCGACCGGCTGATCATCATCCTGGCCGGCTACGAGCAGGAGATGACCTCGTTCCTGTCCAGCAACCCCGGCCTGGCCAGCAGGTTCGCCACCCGGGTGCGTTTTCCGAGCTACTCGCCCGGTGAGCTGGCGGAGATCACCGAGGTGCTCCAGCGGCACCGGGGCGACACGATGGCGCCCGACGCGCGCGCCGCGCTGCTCGGCCTGTTCGAGGACGTCCAGCGGCGCGGGCTGGTCGACGAGCTGGGCAACGCCAGGTTCGTCCGCAGCCTCGTCGAGGCCGCCGCGACGGCCCGTGACGTGCGCGTCGTGGGCGCGGGCGGGACACCGACCACCGAGGACCTCGTGACCACCACGACCGCCGACGTGACCAAGGCGTTCGACGAGCTGACCGCCCGCTTCCGCGGCTACGAGGACACCCCCACCATCGAGGAGGCGCTGGCCGACCTCGACCGGATGGCCGGGCTCGAGCCGGTCAAGCGGCAGGTGCACGCCATCGCCGCCCAGCTCCAGGTCGCCCGGATGCGGCAGGAGCGCGGGCTGCCCACACCGCCGCAGACGCGCCACTTCGTGTTCGCGGGCCCGCCGGGCACCGGCAAGACCACGGTGGCCAGGGTCATCGGCCGCATCTTCGCCGCGCTCGGCCTGCTGGCCAGGCCCGACGTGGTCGAGGCGCAGCGGGCCGACCTGGTCGGCCAGCACCTCGGCGCAACCGCGATCAAGACCAACGAGCTGGTCGACCGGGCGCTGGGCGGCGTGCTGTTCGTCGACGAGGCCTACAGCCTGGTCAACCCCGGCTACTCCGGCGGCGACGCGTTCGGTGCCGAAGCCGTGCAGACGCTGCTCAAGCGGGCCGAGGACGACCGCGACCGGCTCGTCATCGTGCTGGCCGGCTACCAGCGCGAGATGGACACCTTCCTGGCCACCAACCCCGGCCTGGCCAGCCGGTTCAACCAGCGGGTGGCCTTCCCCAGCTACTCCGCGCGGGAGCTGTCCGAGATCGCCGTGCTGCTGGCCGACAAATCGGGCGACCGCTTCGACGAGGCGGCGCTGCGCGACCTCGACGAGGTCTTCGCCTGGGTCTGCGACGAGCGGCTGATCGACGGGCTCGGCAATGGGCGCTTCGCCAGGTCGCTGTTCGAGCGCGCGGCCATGCGCCGCGACGTACGGCTCGCCGCTCTGGCGGGGGGTGGCGGGTCGGCCAGCTCGGCGGAGCTGACGACTATCATCAGCGACGATGTCCGCATGGCCGTGGACGAACTTTCCGGACGTTAGGCAGCGAACTTTCCGGACGTTAAGCAGACTGCAGTTTGGTAGTTCCGTGCGCCCCGATGCTCGCATGGTGTAGCAATATGACTACACATCGTGCGCGCCGAAGGGGAGGGCGATGGCGGGGTTCCTGGCCCGCAGGCTGCTCAACTATCTCGTGCTCGTGGCCGTCGCAGCCAGCCTCGCCTACATGCTCGCGGCCAGCGCCCTCGATCCGCGCTCCAACTACGCCGACCGGACCCCCAAGCCGCCGCCGGCCGTCGTGGACGCCCAGCTCACCGCGCTCAACCTCAACGACCACACGCCGCTGCTCCAGCGCTACGCGACGTGGGCGGGCGGCGTGGTGCAGGGCGACTTCGGCCGTACGGTCACCGGCTCGCCGGTCAACGAGGACCTCAAACGGCGCATGGGCGTCACCTTCCGGCTGGTCATGCTCGGGCTGATCTTCGGCAGCCTGCTGGGGGTGGTCGTCGGGGCCGCCGCCGCGGTCAAGCAGTACGGGTGGTTCGACCGGTTGTCGACAGGGATGTCGTTCCTGGTGCTCGCGATGCCGGTGGTCGTGCTGGCCAACATGCTGATCCTGCTCGGCACCCTGGCCAACGATCGGCTCTTCGGGCACCGGCTCTTCCTGGTCAGCGGCGAATACAGCGACGGGCTCGACACCGGCTTCTGGGGGGCCGTGAGCGACCGGCTGCGGCACCTGATCCTGCCGACGATCTCGCTGTCGCTGGGGCTGGCCGCGGTCTTCAGCCGCTACCAGCGCAACACCATGCTCGACGTGCTCGGCGCCGACTTCGTCCGCACCGCCATGGCCAAAGGGCTGAGCAGGAGCCAGGCGCTCATCCACCACGCCCTGCGCACCGCCCTGATCCCCGTCGCGACCTACTTCGCGTTCACCTTCGGCGCGCTGCTGACCGGCGCGACGTTCACCGAGAAGATCTTCGGCTGGCACGGGCTGGGCGAACAACTGATCAACTCCATCTTCACCAACGACGTCAACACCGTGGCGGCCATCGCCTTCATCGCCGCGATCGCGGTGCTGTGCGCGTCGCTGGCGGCCGATCTGCTGCACGCCGCCCTCGACCCCCGGGTGAGGGCCGGATGACGGCGCTGCTCGTCGGTAGACGGGCTCCTTCGCGGCTGCGGGTGGTCGCCTGGAGGTTCTTCCAGTCCACGCAAGGGCGGATCGGCTTCGCCGTGCTCGTGCTGCTGTTCCTGCTGGCCTTCGCCGGGCCGGTGCTCAGCCCGTGGTCCTACACCGACAAGGACTTCACCGCCTTCCTCAGCCCGCCGTCGGCCGAGCACTGGTTCGGCACGCTGCAGACCGGCGCCGACGTCTACGCGGTGACGCTGCGCGGCATGCGCAAGTCGCTGATCGTCGGGCTGCTGGCCGCGCTGGTGTCCACCGCGCTGGCCGCCGTCGTCGGGGCGTTCGCCGGCTACTTCCCCGGCTGGACCGACCGGACGCTCACCTGGGGCGCCGACCTGCTCCTGGTGCTGCCCGCGTTCCTGATCCTGGCCGTCATGTCGCCGCTGTTCGGGGCGGGGCAGTGGGTGCTGTTCGTGATCATGCTGGCGCTGTTCCTCTGGATGGTCACCTCGAAGATCGTCAGGGGGATGACGATCTCGCTGAAGCAGCGGGAGTTCATCCAGGCCGCCCGGTTCATGGGCGTCTCGCCGGTGCGCATCATCTTCCGGCACATCATCCCCAACCTGTCGTCGCTGCTGATCGTCGACGCCACCCTCAATGTCAGCGCGGCCATCCTCACCGAAACCTCGCTGTCCTACTTCGGCTTCGGCATCCAGCCGCCCGACGTCTCCTTCGGCACGCTCATCGCCGACGGTTCCCGGACCGCCCTCTACGCGCCGTGGACGTTCTGGTTCGTCGCCGGGCTGCTGGTGGTCACCGTGCTCGCGGTCAACCTCATCGGCGACGCGCTGCGCGACGCCTTCGATCCCGCCTCCCGGAGGCCACGGTGACCCCCGTTCTGGAGGTCACCGACCTCAACGTCTCCTTCGGCGACGTGGCGGCCGTACGCGGCGTCAGCTATGCCGTACGCCAGGGCGAGGTGCTCGGCATCGTCGGCGAATCGGGCTCCGGCAAGTCCGTCACCTCGGCCGCGGTCATGGGCCTGCTGCCGCCGGGCGCCACGGTCACCGGCTCGGTGCGGCTGCACGGCAAGGAGCTGATCGGCGCCCGGCAGCGCGAACTGACCGCCTTCCGCGGCAAGACCATGTCGATGGTCTTCCAGGACCCGCTGTCCGCGCTGACCCCCGTCTACCGCGTCGGCGACCAGATCGCCGAGGCCGTGCGCGTCCACCAGAAGGTGACCAAGAAGCAGGCCGCGGCCATGGCCGTCGAACTGCTCGACCTGGTCGGCATCCCCAACCCGGCCCAGCGGGCCCTGGCCTTCCCCCACGAGTTCTCCGGCGGGATGCGGCAGCGCGCGGTGATCGCGATGGCCATCGCCAACGACCCCGACGTGATCATCTGCGACGAGCCGACCACCGCGCTCGACGTCACCATCCAGGCGCAGGTGCTAGAAGTGCTGAAGAAGGCCCAGCGGGAGACGGGCGCCGCGATCGTCATGATCACGCACGATCTCGGGGTGGTGGCCGGGTTCGCCGACCGGGTGCTGGTGATGTACGCGGGCCGCCCGGTCGAGGTGGGCAGCGTGGACGACATCTACTACGAGCCGCGCATGCCCTACACCGTCGGACTGCTCAGCTCCATCCCGCGCGTCGACACCGACGGACGGCACCCACTCGTGCCCATCGAGGGCGCGCCGCCGTCGCCCGCGGCGCTGCCGCCGGGCTGCCCGTTCGCGCCGCGCTGCCCGATGCGGATCGACGCCTGCGAGGCCGCCGAGCCGCCGCTGGTCGACGTCGGCCCGGCGCACCAGGCCGCGTGCATCCGCTGGGCGGACGTACGCCCCCGCGTGGCGGCCAAGCACGCGGTCCCCGTCGAGCCGCGTGACGCACGGCCGCGCCAGGACCGGCAGCCGGTGCTGAAGGTCGACGGGCTGGTCAAGCGCTACCCGCTGCTGCGCGGATCGGTGTTCAAGCACAGGGTCGGCACCGTGCACGCGGTGGAGGGGGTCAGCTTCGACGTACGCGAGGGCGAGACACTCGGCCTCGTCGGCGAGTCGGGCTGCGGTAAGACCACGACGCTGATGGAGATCCTGGAGCTGGCCGAACCGCAGGAGGGCCGCATCGTCGTGCTCGGGCACGACACCGCCCGCCTCGGCGGCGCCGAACGGATGGCGATCAGGCGCGACATGCAGGTCGTCTTCCAGGACCCGCTCGCCTCCCTCGACCCGCGCATGACCGTCTACGACATCCTGGCCGAGCCGCTGCGCACCCACGGCAAGGGCGATCCGGGCGCCCGGGTGGCCGAGCTGCTCGACCTGGTCGGGCTCGACCCCTCCCACGCGGCCCGTTACCCGCAGGACTTCTCCGGCGGACAGCGGCAGCGCATCGGCATCGCCCGCGCGCTGGCGCTCGAACCCAGGTTCCTGGCGCTCGACGAACCGGTCTCCGCGCTGGACGTGTCGATCCGGGCCGGTGTGATCAACCTGCTCGACGCGCTGAAGGCCGAGCTCGGGCTGTCCTACCTGTTCGTCGCGCACGACCTGGCCGTGGTGCGCTACATCGCCGACCGGGTGGCCGTCATGTATCTGGGCAGGATCGCCGAGATCGGGCAGGTGGACGCCGTCTATGACGCTCCCGCGCACCCGTACACGCAGGCGTTGCTGTCCGCGATCCCGCTGCCCGACCCGGTCCGCGAGCGCTCGCGGCGGCGGATCCTGCTCGAAGGCGATCTCCCCAGTCCGGCCGACCCTCCGTCGGGCTGCCGCTTCCGTACCCGGTGCCCGAAGTTCAGGGCCGAGCTGACCGATGACGAACGCGCCGTGTGCGTGGCCGTTGAGCCTTCGGTGCACCTGCTCGACAAGGACCAGGGCGCCGCCTGTCACTACGCCGAGAAGCTCGAAGTCACCTAAGCCAAGCGGGAGGATTCGCTCGATGAAAGCATCACGCCTGATCGTGGCCGCCCTGGCCGGCTCGTTGTGCCTGGCGGGTTGCGGCCGGGGCCCTGGCGGCAGCGATGGCCTCGCGGGTGGCCCGCGGGGGGACGAGCGGAACGTCAAGGCGTACGACATCAACCCGCAGCCGCGTGACAAGGTCAAGGACGGCGGCACGCTGCGCTGGGGCATCAACGAGTTCCCCACCCAGTGGAACAGGAACCACGTCGACGGCAACCTCGCCGTGGCCGCGGTGGTCAGCAACGCGCTGCTGCCCGCGCCGTTCAGGTCCGACGAGAAGGCGGACATCACCGCGAACCCCGACTACCTGATCAGCGCCGAGGTCACCTCCCGCGACCCGCACCAGGTCGTCACCTACACGCTCAACCCCAAGGCCAAGTGGTCCGACGGCAAGCCGATCGACTGGGCCGACTACCAGGCCCAGTGGAAGGCGCTCAACGGCACCAATCCCGCCTTCCACATCGTCTCGTCCACCGGTTACCAGGACATCTCCGACGTACGGCGGGGGCGCGACGACTACACGGTCGTCGTGACGTTCGCCCGGCCCTTCGGCGACTGGAAGTCGCTGTTCAGCCCCTTGATGCCGGCCTCCACCAACAGCACCCCCGAGGCCTACAACACCGCCTGGCTGAACAAGATCCCGGTGACGGCCGGGCCGTTCAAGTTCAAAGGCTTCGACCAGACGGCGAAGACGATCACGCTCGTCCGCGACGACACCTGGTGGGGCGACCGGGCCAAGCTCGACCAGATCATCTACCGCGCCTCCGAGCAGGACTCCCTGATCGGCGCGTTCAGCAACGGCGAACTCGACATCACCGACGTCGGCCCGTCGGCGCCCGACTACGCGCGCGCCAAGACCACCCCGGGCGCGACCGTACGCCAGGCGGCGGGCCCCGACTTCCGCCACATCACCTTCAACGGCTCCAGCGACCTGCTGAAGGACCAGCGGGTCCGGCAGGCCGTCCAGCTCGGCATCAACCGCCAGGCGATCGCCCAGTCAGACCTGCAGGGCCTCGACTGGCCGATCGCGCTGCTGAACAACCACTTCTTCATGAACACCCAGGAGGGCTACCAGGACAACGCCGGCGCCCTGGGCGTCTACGACCCGGCCCAGGCCAGACGCCTGCTCGACGCGGCGGGCTGGCCGCTGGGCGGCGGTGGCGTCCGCCAGAAGGACGGCAAGCCGCTCGACCTGCGCTTCGTGGTGCCGTCGGGCGTGCAGACCGGCAAGTCGGAGGGCGAGCTCGCACAGAGTATGCTCGCGCAGATCGGGGTCAAGCTCACCATCCAGGCCGTGCCCAGCGATGACTTCTTCACCAAGTACGTCATTCCCGGCAACTTTGATATGACGCCGTTCGCGTACATTGGCACACCTTTTCCGGTTTCGAGCAGTTTCGGGATCTACGCCAATTCGCCGAACGGGCAGACGTGGAACGCCAACTTCGGTCGTGTGGGCTCGCCCGAGATCGACGCGGCGATGAACCAGGCCGGCCAGAGCCTCGACCTGAAGCAGGCGCACGCGGACACCAACGCGGCGGACAAACTGATCTGGCAGGAGGTCAACGTGTTGCCGTTGTACCAGAGGCCGCAGAACGTGGCGGTCAGCGAGACGCTGGCCAACGTGGGGGCCCGCGGCTTCTACGACCTCCGCTACCAGGACATCGGCTTCACCCGCTGAGGTCGGCGCTCGCCTGAACCCGAGTCGGTCAGCCCTTCCAGATCCGCTCGTAGGCGGCGCGATAGCCCGGGGGGTCCCACGAGGTGGCGTCGTCGACGTTGCGTTGCGTGATCAGATGCACCGGCGCGACGTACCCGCTCGGGGGCCGCCCGGCGAACGCGCGGTTGAACTCGTCGACGATCTGGCTGCCCTGCGCGTTCAACGGCTCGGGAACGGTGGCCTGCTGGAACTGCCGGTCCCGGACGCGCTGGAACGCCGACGGGTCGCCGTCACCCGCGCCGATCGCGTACGGGGGCCCATCGCCGGCCTTGCCCTCGGCGCGCAGGGGCGCCGCCGCGTCGGCGAAGTAGAGGTCGTTGATGGCGACCGAGTAGGTCCATCGATCGCCGAAGCGCGACAGGAGCGAGGAGACCACCTGAGGCGTGCGGCTGCCCGTGTCAGGAAGCGGGATGTTCTGGTACGACAGCAGCGTGACACCGGAGCAGCTCAGCAGCGTTTTCTTGATCAGCTGCGCTTTGTTCTCCGCGAAGGGGATCGACGAGTCGGTGAAGATGACGACTCCCGCGTGCCCCTTCGACCTGGCGATGATCCAGAACGCGCTGATTCTCGCGACGTCCTCCACCCGGGTGGTGATGTTGGTGAAGAGCCTCGGGTTCGCGCCGGGCCCGGGCCGGCTCGCGGCGTGCCATCCGACGAGTGGGATGCGCATGTCACTGGCCCGCTCGACCTGCTCGGCGGCGGAGTTCGGGTCGAAACCGCCGATGACGATCCCCGACGGGCGCAGGGCGACGGCCTGGCCGAGGGCCTCCCGTACCCCGGCCGGAGTGCCCTGCCCATCGATCACCCGGACGTTCCAGCCGATGGACTCCCCGGCCTCCCGCACCGCGTTGGCCGTGCCCGCGACGCCGGGGTTGGTCATGGTCGCCGCGACGAACACGAGGTTCTTGCCGTGGACCGCTCGCGGACCGCTCGTGGGACCGTTCCAGGGGACGATCCCCTCGGCCCGCGCGACGGCCGGCCCGGCCACGGCCAGGACACCGGGACACGTGCTCGCCGACGGGCCCGGTGCGGGGCCGGGAGCCGAGCCGGTGGAGCCCCGGGAGCAGCCACCGGCGAGCGCGCAGGCCACCGCCAGGGCCGTCGCGATGCGTGAGAAGCGGTTCACGCTCGGATCCTTACCCCGCAGGTGGGACGGTTCGCGGTGGCGATGGGTCACGGGGCGGTGTGGCGGCGGGCTCGTATGGAGGCGCGGGCGGTGGCGTGCGGCGTGCCGCGGCCGGTCCCGCGTGCAGCCGACGCCGGGCCGCGTAGCCGACGAGCCCGACCGCAATGAGCAGGGTGACCCCGTTGAACAGCGGCGTCACCCAGAAGTCCGCCCCCAGCTGACCGATACCCGAAAGGCCGATCGCGAGGACGGCGACGGCGACGACGGTACCGAGCGCGTTGGCCCGTCCGGGCCTGATCGCGGTGGAGCCGAGCAGGGCCGAGACGAACGCCGGCAGCAGATAGTCGATCCCGACGCTCGGATTGCCGATCTGCTGCTGAGCGGCGAGCAGGACGCCCGCGAAGCCGGTGACCAGCCCGGAGCCCACGAAGGCGTAGACGACGTACCGGTGGGTCGGGATGCCGATCAGGTCGGCGGCCCGCGGGTTCGAGCCGATGACGTACAGGTAACGGCCGACGGGAAGGCGTTCGAGCACGAGCCAGAGCGCCGCGGCGAGGACGAGCACGTAGAACGCGGGGGCGGGCAGGCCCAGGAACTCCGAGTCGGATATGCCGGTGAAGGCGGGCGGAAGACCTTGCGGGCCGGGCACGATCCTGGCGCCCTCGGTCGTCCAGCCCGTGATGGCGTACAGCACGCTGCCGGTGCCCAGGGTGGCGATGAACGAGTCGATCTTGGCGAACTCGACGAGGAGACCGTTGATCACGCCGACGAGCGCGCCGCCGATGAGCACGCCGAGACAGGCCAGGGGCCATGGCCAGCCGCCGGCGATGATGAGTTGCAAGGTCACGACGTGTCCGAGCCCGACGCCATAGCCGATGGACAGGTCGAACTTCCCCGTGACGATGGGGATCATCGCGCCCAGCGCCAGGATCGCGGTGATCGAATGAGTCGAGAGGATCGACGTCAGGTTGGCCATCGTGGGAAAGGTGTCCGGCAGGGCGAGCGTGAACACCACGAACAGGACGACCGTCAGAGCGAGCAGTCCATAGCTGCCGATGAAGTGGCCGGCGGTGCGCCGCCGGCGCGGGGATCTCGTGGTCATCGGGGATTCGCACCGGTGACAGCGGGCGCGGCCGATGCGGCGTGGGTGAGCGCGGTGACCGTGAGGGCCGCACCGGCCACCTCGGTGGTCACCGTCCCCCGGACGAACATGAGGGCGCGATCACACACGTTCACGACTTCCTCGAAGTCGGTGGAGACGAGGATGGCCGCCAGCCCGCCGGCCAGGGCGTCGTCGAGGAGCCGGTAGATCTCGGGTTTGGCGCCGACATCGACACTGGCCGTCGGCTCTTCGAGGATCAGGAGGTGGCGGTTCGTGCCGAGCCAGCGGCCGATCATGACCTTCTGCTGGTTTCCGCCTGACAGGGTGGAAAGAGGCGCCTCGGCATCCGCGGGTTGGACGCCGAAGCACGCGACGAGCGCCGCCGCCTCGGCGCGCTCCGCGCGGGGCCGGATCCAGCTCAGTGGTGATCGGCCGTGTGCCCTGGGGTTCGCCAGGAAGTTCTCTCGGACGCTGAGGCCCGGGGCGGCGCCTTCCTCCTGCCGGTCGCTCGTCACCAGGCCGACACCCGCGTCGACGGCCGCCGACACCGACCGTGGACCATAGGGCCGCCCGTCGAGCAGCATGTGGCCGGCGAGGATGGGGTGCGTGCCGGCCAGAGCGCGGCCGAGATCCACGTGCCCGGCACCGGTGAGGCCGACGAGGCCGATGGCCTCACCGGCCCGCAGGTCGAGGCTGATCGGGCCGGCCTGCTCGGTGCGTACGCCGGTGAGGCTCAGCACCACCTCTCCGAGGTCGCGGTTCGGGCGCCGGTGGGTCGTCGGTTCGCGCCCGACGATGTCACGTACGAGGGCGGTGGGATAGCCGCCGGTGAGGTCTCCCTGGCTGACGAGGCGCCCGTTGCGCAGGACCGCGACCCTGTCGGCGATCTCGCGCACCTCGTCGAGCCGGTGGCTCACGTACACGATCCCATGACCGCGGTCACGTAGCGCGCGCAAAGCGTCGAACAGGCGGGCGCGGTCGGGCGCGGGCAGGCTCGCGGTCGGCTCGTCGAGGACGATGATCTCGGTTTCGGCGGCCAGCGCGCGGGCGATGGCGACGAGCGACCGCTCGGCGCGGGTGAGATCGGCGATCCGCTCATCGGGGTCGAGGTGGATCGCGACGGATCGGAGGGCCGCCACGCAGCGTTCGCGCACCCCGCGCCAGGAGATGAGACCGCCGCGCCGACGATAGCCGGTGCCGAGGGCGATGTTCTCGGCGACGCTCATCCATTCGACGAGGCCGAGGTCCTGGTGGACGAACGACATGCCGCGAGAGGCGGCCTGGCTGCCCAGCGGATGGCCGGCCACCTCGACCTCCCCATCGTCGGCGCGATAGATCCCGGCCAGGATCTTGATCAGCGTCGACTTGCCGGCGCCGTTCTGTCCGAGCAGGGCGAGGATGCCGCCGTGGTGGAGGTCGAGATCCACCCCTTCCAGCGCGGTGGTGCCGCCGAATCGCTTGCTCACTCCACGGATGCGGATGAGCGGCTCCGAGGCGGTCCGTGACTTCGGACCCGCGAGAAAGGTCACGGTCTACCGGCCTGCTGTCGCGAGCTCCAGGCTTTGGCGACCTGCGACCTGGAGGTGAAACTCAGCTTGCGCAGGATGTTCTCGACATGGCCTTCGGCGGTGCGCTGGGCGATCACCAGGGCCTCCGCGATCTCCTTGTTGCTCAGCCCCTGCGCGACCAGTTCGGCGATCTCCCGCTCTCTGCGGGTCAGGACGGACGCGACATCGGATTCGGGCGGGGGGCTCGCGGTGCCTCTGGCCGGCTTCTCCTCCAGCGCATAGGCGACGGCCTGGTCGAGCGTGAACTCCGAGCCGCGGGTGAAGGCCGTGGTGAACGCTTCGTTCCTGAGGCTCCGTCGTAGCCGGGCCTCGCATCGGCCGTGGAGACCCGCCAGATGTCCGAGTCCGGAGAGCGAGGTCCCGATCGACCGCCAGACCATGTGCGCGGCGCCCAGCAGTTGAGCGGCGCGGCCGTCCTGATGCTGGTCGGCGATGATCCAGGCGAGTCCTTCCAGACCTTCGGCGATGCCGAAATGGTCGTTGCACCGCAGCTTGAACCGCAGAGCGTCGCGCATCATGGCGACGGCGGTGTCCGGATCATCGTGCCGCCACCGGTCCAGGGCCGTGATCCACAACGCGTAGGACACGGACCAGTCCGCGTGCGCCTTCTGGGATGCCTCCAATGCCTCCTGACAGAGCGCCGTCGAGCGGGGATCGTTCATGACCACGGTGACCATGCTCAGCTGGAAGAGGGCGACCCATGAATGACCCCGGTGGCCGAGGGCGCGGCGGCGGACCAGGGCCTCTTCCAGGAGAGCGAACGATCGGGCGAAGTCTCCGGCCAGCAGCGCGGAGAAACCGGTGATGTGGAGCGCGCCGGCGAGTTGCGCCTCATCACCCAGCCGCTCGGCCAGCGCACGGCACTCCAGCAACAGGGGCTGTGCGGCCAAGAGGTCGCCCTGCAGCAGCAGGAGCCACGCGTCGACCCACAGGGCCTTGGCCCGCGCGGCGATGGGGCGGGGCTCCTGGGCCAGCGCCCGCTCCAGCCAGTGGTGTCCTTCGCTGGGGGAGCTCCACGAAAGCCGGTGGCTCCACATCGCGGCGGCGATCTCGAGGGCGGCCCAGGCCTGACCCGGCTCGGTCAAGCAGAATTCCAGCGCCCCCCGTACGTTGGCCTGCTCCTGACGGATCCGGACGAGCCATTCCATCTGGCTCTCGCCGAACCACTCGGCCTCCGCCCGCGCGGCCAGCTCGCGGCACCAGTCGCGATGGCGCAGCCGAAGCGTCGTCTCCTGGCGGGAATCGGTGAGCCGTTCCCAACCGTACTGGCGCAGCGTCTCCAGCATCTCGAAACGTACGCCGGTGTCCTGTGTCTTCCGCAGCAGGATCGACTTGTCGACCAGCTCTATCAGCAGGCTGGGGATGTCCTCCCGGGCGATCCCGTCGCCCGAGCACACCTCTTCGACCGCTTCCAGATCGCAGCCGCCGGAGAACACCGACAAGCGTTCCCACAGCAGCCGTTCCTCGGGCGAGCACAGGTCATGACTCCAGTCCACCAGCGCCCGCAGCGTCTTCTGGCGGGGCACCACGACCGAGCGTTCCGTCGCCAGCAACCGGAACCGGTTGTTCAGCCGTTCGAGGATCTGGTCGACGGACAAGGCCCGCATGCGCACCGCCGCGAGCTCGATGGCCAGCGGAATCCCGTCGAGCCGCTGGCACAGCCGCGTCACCGCCACGCTGTTGGCGGCATCGACGGTGAAACCCGGCACGACGGCCGCCGCACGGTCCTCGAACAGTCTCACCGCCTCGTGGCGCGCGTCGGCGGTCGCGACCATCGCATCGCCCGTCCCGTATATGGTCAACGGCGGTACTTCCAGGAGGTGCTCACTCGGCACCTGGAGCGACTGCCGGCTGGTCGCGAGAATGTGCAGCTCAGTCGTCGCGGAGAGCAGCTTGCTGGACAGGATGGCGCATTCGTTCAGCACGTGCTCGCAGTTGTCCAGCACCAAGAGCAAGCGCTTGTTGAGCAGATGCTCGGACAGCGCGGCCACGGTCGGCTGGCGGCAGCCGACCGTGGCCGCGATGGTCTCCGCGAGCAGCTCTTCGGCCACCAGCGGCGCCAGGTCGATGAACCACGCCCCGTCAGGGAAGGCCCGTGACATCTCCGCGGCGACCCGCAGCGCCAGCCGCGTCTTGCCCACTCCGCCGACGCCGGTCAACGTCACCATCCGGCCAGCGGAAAGCAGACGTCTGGTCTCGGTTAGCTCATGCCGACGACCAACGAAACTCGTCAATTCGGCTGGCAGGTTCCCCGCTTGCCGCCGTGTCATCGTCCCCATGACAATTTCAGGCTAACTCATCTCGGCCGCGCGAGTTCGGTGCGCCCGGTGTGAGCGGTCACTCAGCTGATGGCGTCCTGACCTGCGATGATAGCCGCCCGATACCTACGTGCTCCTTACCTACGTAGGTAGGAACGGGTAATTATCCGGGCATTTATCCCGTCCTACTTCCACGGTCCGCGTGCGCATGCTGGTGTGGTCAGCAAAGAACGTCGTGACAGCGGCGACCGAACCAAGGAATGATCATGTGTCAGCACCAGCCTCGGTGCCCATCCGCATACGCAGGCGACCGCGAGGCCGCGCGCCTGGTGGCCTTCCATCCCGAGCAGGGGTGGGGTCTGCTGTGCAACGGCGTGGTGGTCTTCGAGGACAACGGTGAGATCCTGCCCGACGGGCGTAGCGTTCCCGCCCACTACTGCCACCTCGGGCGGGCAGCATGAACCAGCACTCCGGATCCGCGCTCATGACCGAGAGCACACTCCGGCAGGACGACCCGGGGGACAGGGTCATGCCCTGGGACAGCCACACGCCGGTCTGGGACCGCCTCAAGGCCGGCATCCGGCGCCTCGGGGAGTTGGTCACCGGCTCCGGCCACCTCCCCGGTATGGAGGTCGCCTCCTGGTCGCTTTCCCCGGGCATGTCCTCGGTGCCCGAGGCGCGACGTCTCACCCGTGCCCGTCTCGCCGCATGGGGATTCGATGAGCTGGCCGAGGTCGCCGAGCTCCTGGTCAGCGAGCTCGTCACCAACGCGTTGCGCCATGCGCCGGGACCGCACCGGTTCACCCTCTACGCCAGTGACGGCCTGCTGCGCGGCGAGGTCGAGGACGCGGGCACCGCGCCGCTCTGTCTCCACCAGGCCACGCCCGGCGACGAGCATGGCCGCGGACTGGACCTGATCGACCTGCTGGCCTGCTGCTGGGGCAGTGAATCCACGCCCAGTGGGAAGACCGTCTGGTTCGAACTCTCCGCCGACTGCGCCGCGAAGTCGGACGGTTTCAGTCTTTCACCGCACAAGTCGGCACATCACAGGTGAGCACGCCTTCCACACCGAGTCGCGTCCCGTCTCGGAAGCTCGCCGCGAACGCCCGATTCCCCAGCGTCTCGCGGGCCTGCTCCGCGCAGCGCTCGTGCCATCTCGCGTGGTACCACAGCCGAGTGGGTGAGGCGTCCGCCGCCTGCCACAGCGAGTGCGCCGCCCCCAGCATCCGGGCGGCCCGTTCATGCTCCCCACGCGCACCGGCGATCCACGCCAGCACCTCCAGGCACTGTGCGAGGCACCAGCGGTCGTTGACCTCTTCGGTCAACTCGGCGGCCGCCCTCACCAGCGCGTCGGCTCGTGGGTAGTCACCCAGGTTCCACACGGCGATACCGAGCGCCAGCTGGGCGTACCCGCGGGACACCACCATGTGATGGGTCTCGCACAGCGCCAGGAGCTCCTCGCCCAGCCGGACGGCTCGCTCCGGGTTCTCGATCGAGCCGTACGCGGCCGCGTAGTACAGGTTGAGCACGACGCCGTGAACGTTTCCGGCGGCCCTGAAGAGGGCGAGCGACTCCTCCAGGAGCGCGAGGCCACGTTGGGTGTCACCCGTGGAGAACGCGGCGACACCGGAGGTCCGGATGGCGAACGGCAGGACATCCTCGTTCCCCGGCTGCCGGGCGATGAGGTGGCATTCCCGAAGTCTCGGCACCGCCGCCGCCAGGTCGCCCTGGCGCAGGGCGAGCATGCTGTCCACCCAGAGCGCCGTCGCCCGCGCGCTGTCGGGCGTACGCGTCAGCTCCAGGGCGCGCTCCAGCCAGTAGCGGCCCTCGGTGAGTGCGCCGGCCAGGAGCCAGAAGCACCACAGCTTCGACGCCGTCTCAAGTCCCACGTGAGCCAGGCGTGGCTCACTGAGGCACAGCTCGAGTGCGACGCGCACGTTGGGAAGCTCCTGTCGCAGGCGCAGGTATCGCTCGGCCTGGTCCGGGACGATCTCGTCGATCTGGTGCTGGTCGACCAGATCGCGGTAGTGGTCGATGTAGCGCCGGCACAGTACGCGCCTCTCGGCGGGCGACAACTGCTCGCACCCGTACGCGCGGATGCTCTCCAGCATGCGATACCTGAGCCCGGCCTCCCACCGCTCGCAGACCAGGATCGACTTGTCCACCAGCCCGGCCACCAGATCGATCACCTCGGCGGGGGAGATCCCCTCGCCCGAGCACACCGCCTCGGCGGCATCCAGGTCGACCCCGCCGGGGAACATCGACAGCCGGGTCCACAGCCGCCGCTCCGCCGGTGAGCACAGGTGGAAGCTCCAGTCCATGGTCGCGCGCAGCGTCTGATGGCGGGGCAGCGCGGCGGGGCTCCCCGTCGCCAGCACCTCGAAGCGCTCGTCCAGCTCGCGCGCCAGCTGTTCCAGGGGCAAGGCGCGCAGTTGCACCGCGGCCAGCTCGATCGCCAGCGGGATCCCCTCCAGACGCCGGGCCAGCCGGGCCACGGTCGCCGCGTTGCTCGTGTCCAGGGAGAAGCCGGGCGCCGCACTCGCCGCCCGCTCCACGAAGAGGCGCACCGAATCCTGCCGGGCGATGTGGCTGAGGGGGCGGCTGGAGCCCGGCACGGACAGGGACGAGATCTGCAGCACCTGCTCGCCGTACACACTGAGCGTCTGCCTGCTGGTCGCCAGGATCCGCACCCGGGGAGCGCCCCGCAGCAGCCGGGCCACGAAGCGGGCGCAGTCGTCGAGCAGGTGCTCGCAGTTGTCCAGGACCAGCAGCATCCGCTTGTCCGACAGGTGGTCCACCAGCGCGGTCATGGGGTCGGGTCCCGCCTCGCGCAGTCCCAGCGCCCCGGCGACGACCGGCTCCAGCAGGTGGCCGGCCTCCAGAGTGGCCAGCTCGACGACCTCCACGCCGTCCTTGTAGGCGCTCTGAAGGGTTTCCGCGACCCGGTGCGCGAGCCGGGTCTTGCCGACACCGCCGGTGCCGGTCAGGGTCAGCAACCGGGCCTGAGACAGCCCTCTCCTGGCCGCGGCCAGCTCGTGCCTGCGCCCGACGAAGCTGGACCCTTCCATGCGAGGACGGGCCCGGATCGTACGACCGCGCTCTGCCTGGATCATGATGCGTTCTGGCCGTCCGAGGCGTGCTGACACTCGCCGACGTGCGATGCCACCTCAGTCATGACTGCTCCAGCGGCTCAGGCTTTCACTGCCGTCATGTCTGAGCCGTCATCAATCAGATTATGCCCGGACCGTTGCCGCCGCACCCGTGGCCTCTCTGGGGGCTGGGGGGAACTGTCGTAGCTCCGGTGTAGAAGTGAAGCCGTGACGATCCAGCTGACCTGGCCGAAGATCCTCGCCTGGCGCCTGCGCAGGCAGTTCGTGAGCGCTGCCGACGGGAGCGACGCGGTGGCGATCGCGCGCCGACTGTGCGGCGTGCAGACCCAGGTCGCCTCCTCGGCACAGCTGGCCGTGGCGGTGCGGAGCGCGCGGCCCGACCCGGGCGGGATCGGCCGGGCGCTGTGGGAGGAGCGCACGCTGGTCAAGACGTGGATCATGCGCGGCACCCTGCACCTGCTGCCCGCCGACGAGCTGGCCGACTACTGCGCGGTGCTGGCCACGCTGCGGACCTGGGAGAAAGGCTCCTGGCAACGCGGCCATGGCGTCACGGCGGCGGAGATCGCCGCGATCATCGAGGCGGTCCCCGAAGCGTTGCGAACATCCCGAGCCGCGTCCCCGGCCCTGACCCGGGACGCCTCCCCTGACCCGGCGCTGACCCCGGACGCCTCCCCTGACCCGGCGCTGACCCCGGACGCATCGCCAAGCCCCGCGCTGACTCGGGAGGAGCTGGTCGAGGCCGTCGTCGAGGTCACCGGTGACGAGCACCTGCGTGCGGCGCTCACCTCCGGTTGGGGCGCCCTGCTCAAGCCGCTCGCCCGCCTCGGCGAGCTCTGCTACGGCCCGCCCCGCGACGGCAGGGTGACCTTCACCGCCCCCCGCGGCTGGCTGCCCGGCTGGCCGTCGGAACTGCCGCCGTACGAGGAGGCAGGCGTGCGGCTGGCCCGGGCCTTCCTCGGCGCGCATGGGCCGGCGACTCCGGAGATGTTCGACACGTGGTTGTTCGGGGGCGTGGCCAGGAAGGCGGTGCTCAAGGGCTGGTTCCGCGATCTGGCTCCGGAGCTGACCGAGGTCGAGACCGATGACGGGCACACGCTGCTCGCCCTCACCGAGCAGCTGGACGAGCTCGCCGCCACCGAGCCGTCCGAGGAAGTGCACCTGTTGCCGGGCTTCGACCAGTACATCCTGGCGGCCCCCCGCACCCTCACACCGCTGCTGCCCGCCGCCGCCAAACCCAAGGTCAGCCGCCAGGCGGGCTGGATCTCGCCGGTCATCGTGCACCGGGGACGGGTCGCAGGGGTCTGGGAGGCCAAGAACGGGCGAATCACGACCGACCTGTTCGAGCCCGTCCCCGAGAGCCTCCTCGACGACGCGCTCTCCCGCGTCCGCCCCCTCCTCACCACCACCCCGCCCGAGAACTGATGACGGGATGTGGGCCGGGATCACCGGCCGTTGGCGGGTGTGGGCCGGGACCGTCGGCCGCTGGTGGGTGTGGGCTGGGATGGCCGGCCGTTCGTGAGTGCGGGCTGGGATCGCTGGCCGTTGAGCCGCACCGCCTGGGCCAGGTAGGCGGTAGGCGGCGTGATCAGGACGTTCTGGGTCTTGAGTGGATACTTGACGTATGTTGCGCACCTTCCGCCAAGTCGACGTCTTCACCGCCACGCCGTACCAGGGAAACCCGCTCGCGGTGGTCCTCGACGGCGACGGCCTGAGCACCGAGGAGATGCAGCGGTTCGCCCACTGGACGAACCTATCCGAAACCACCTTCGTCCTGCCCTCCACCACTCCCGGCGCCGACTACCGGGTGCGGATCTTCACCCCGACGAGCGAGCTGCCCTTCGCCGGGCACCCCACGCTGGGCACCTGTCACGCCTGGCTGGAGAACGGAGGCACACCGAAGGAGCCGGAGACGGTTGTGCAGGAGTGCGGCGCCGGGCTGGTGACGTTGCGCAGGACGGACGGCGGGCTGGCGTTCGCCGCGCCCGCGCTGCTGCGGTCGGGCCCGGTGGACGAGCCGCTGGTCGAGCGCATCGCGGGCATGCTGGGCATCGGCCGCGACGAGATCGTCGACGCCGAGTGGGCCGACAACGGGCCCGGCTGGGTGGCGGTGCTGCTGCGGAGCGCGGACGATGTGCTCGCGCTGCGCCCCGGCCCGATCGACATCGATTTGGGCGTGGTGGGCCCCTATCCGCCGGGGTCGCCGCTCGCGATCGAGCTGCGGGCGTTCTTCCCGGTCAACGGCAGTACGGCCGAGGATCCGGTGACCGGCAGTCTGAACGCCTCGGTCGCCCAGTGGCTGCTGCGCACCGGCCGCGTCACGGCCCCCTACGTGGCCGGCCAGGGCACCATGCTGGGCCGCGCCGGACGCGTCCACATCACCACCGGCCAGAGCCCCGAGGACGGTCAGGAGCCGGTGGTCTGGGTGGGCGGCTCCAGTGTCACGTGCGTTGTCGGCCGGGTCGAACTGTGAACCGCACGCTGTCGCCCGGCCGGAGCTGGGCGGCGATCGGCAGGTCCGCCGACCGCACCACGCCGATCACCGGGTAGCCGCCGGTCGGTGGGTGGTCGGCGAGGAAGACGATCGGCTGCCCGCTCGGCGGCATCTGCACCGCCCCCGTCACCATGCCCTCGCTGGGCAACTCGCCCTCACGCGCCCGCGACAGCTCTCGGCCGCGCAGGCGTACCCCCACGCGGTTGCTGTCCTGGCTCACCTCGTACGGCTCGGCGCAGAGCTCGGCGAGCGCGTCCGGCGCGAACCAGTCGTCGCGCGGCCCCGGCACGATCCGTAGTACGGCGGGCGGTGGCTCCCCGGCGGGCGCCAGATCCACCGAGATCTCCACCAGGCCCCCGGAGCCGCCCACCGGGAGCACGGTCCCCTGGCGCAGCGGCGCCGGGCCGAGCCCGGACAGCGAATCCGTGGAACGACTGCCGAGCACCGGCTCGACGGCGATCCCGCCCCGCACGGCCAGATAGGTCCGCAACCCCCATACAGGCGCCCCGAACCGCAACTCACTCCGGGCCGGAACCCAGAACGGCACATTCATCCCGGCCACCACTGTGGTGGGCGAAGGCTCGATCAGTGGGCAGGGCGCGCCCGTGACCGCGACCCAGGCGCCCGAGCGGAACGCCAGCCGCGCCCCTCCGTACGTCAGCTCGATCCCCGCCGCGTCCTCGGGGTTGCCGACGAGCCGGTTGCCCAGCCGCAGGCTCGCCTCGTCGGCCGCGCCGGAGCGGGGCACGCCCAGGTGCGCGTAGCCGGGGCGGCCCAGGTCCTGGATGGTCGCGTACGGGCCCGGCGTGAGCACTTCGATCATGCCGGCTCGAACCGTACGCGGGTTCCGGGCCGGAACAGTGACGGCGGCTCGGCGTCGACGTCCCAGATCCGCGTCGTCGTACGGCCCAGCAGCCGCCACCCGCCCGGCGAGGCGGTGGGGTAGATCGCGGAGTAGGGACCGGCGATCGCCACCGAACCGGCGGGCACCGACGTACGCGGTGTCGCCAGCCGTGGCAGGTGGAGCGCCGGATCCAGCCCGGTCAGATAGGCGAACCCCGGCGCGAACCCCAGCCAGCCCACCACCAGCTCCCGCCCGGTGTGCCGGGCGATCACATCGTCCACCGACATCCCGGCCAGCTCGGCCACGGAATCGAGATCCTCCCCGTCATAGACAACGGGAATGACCACGACCTCCTGCCCTCCGGCCCCGAACAAGGCCCCGTCAGGCTCCCGGGACTCAAGCACTTCGCCGGGCTCCCGGGGCTTGAGAGCCCCGCCAGGTTCCCGGGTCTCGACCACCTCGCCAGGCTCTCCGGACTGGAGCATCTCGCCGAGCAGTTCGTCGAGCCGCGACCGCAGCCGCCCCTGGTCCGCCCCAGGCGCCACCACCAGCACCGTCTCGGGCCCCGGCACGACCTCCACCACCCCTGCGGGCCGCGCGGCACGCAGCACGGCGTCGAGCCGGTGTGACACGGCCAGTGACCCCGTTTCCACGAGCAGCCCGTGCTCGCCGGCCATCCGGATCATGCGAAGGCCTGCAGGACCACTCCCGCCTCCAGCAGCCCATCGCGTACGGCCTGCGCCAGTCGTACCGCGTCGGGTGTGTCGCCGTGCACGCAGATGGACCTGGCGGAGACCGACACCGGGCTGCCGTCCACGGCGGTCACCCGGCCCTCGACGGCCATCCGCACGGCGCGGGCGGAGACCGTGGCGACATCGTGGATCACCGCTCCGGGCTCGCGCCGCGAGACCAGCGTCCCGGCGGCCGTGTAGGCACGGTCGGCGAACGCCTCGGTGATCGTCGGCACGCCCTCGGCGGCGGCCGCCCCGTGCACCACCGAGCCGGGCAGCGTGAGCACCGGCAGGGAGGTGTCGTAGTCGGCCACGGCCTCGATCACCGCGGCGGCCTGCTCCTCGTCGCGGCAGATGCGGTTGTAGAGCGCGCCGTGCGGCTTGACGTAGGAGACCCGGCCGCCCATGGCCCGCGCGATGCCGTCGACGGCCGCGAGCTGGTAGAGCACCTCGGCGCAGAGCTCCTCCGGCTCGACGTCCATCTCCCTGCGCCCGAAGTGGGCCAGGTCGCGGTAGGACACCTGCGCCCCGATCGCCACGCCCCGGTCCACGGCGGCCGCGCAGGTGCGCCTGATCGTCACCGGGTCGCCGGCGTGGAATCCGCAGGCGACGTTCGCGCTCGTGACGATGTCGAGCAGCGCCAGGTCGTCGCCCAGCCGCCAGACGCCGAAGCCCTCGCCCAGATCCGCGTTGAGGTCGATCACCATGCTCCCATCATGGCGGTAACGGCCACCTCAGCGCGACGATGGGGTCACGGACGCCGGCCCGCGGTGAGGCGGGCGTACGGCGCGCTAGATCTCGTCGGGAATGTCGGCGATGTCGTCGAGGGCGGAGGCGAGCTCGTCCGGGTCGCCGCCGATGCGCTCGGCGATCTCGATGAGCACGTGCAGCACGTCGTGCCGGTCG
This sequence comes from Nonomuraea sp. NPDC052129, assembly GCF_040680095.1. Lineage (NCBI taxonomy): Bacteria > Bacillati > Actinomycetota > Actinomycetes > Streptosporangiales > Streptosporangiaceae > Nonomuraea > Nonomuraea sp. NPDC052129. Next base: position 289,474 of record NZ_JBFAVX010000007.1, read on the forward strand.
TGGCCGAGGTCGAGCAGCCGCTGGGCCGCCTCCCACAGTTGCGGCGGGTCCCCGTCCCACAGCCGCGCGGCGATCTCCTCGTGCCAGGCCAGGTGCTCCTCGTCGATGGCGCCGACGTGGTCGATCTCCAGGAGGGTACGCCGGTCGGCCTCGTCGGCCGGGTTGAGCGCGTCCAGGTCGATGCCGCCGTGCACGCCCTGCAGGAACGGGAACGCGAAGGCCCGCCTGGCCAGCGCCGACAGGTCGCCGTCCGGCAGCAGCCGCTCCAGCAGCGGCCGGTCCAGGCCGAACGAGGTCGGATCCCGGTAGGCCTCCGGGAACTTGCCGGTCGCCTCCCACACGGCGTCCAGCGTGTCCTTGAGCCCCGTGTCCGGCAGGCCGGTGCGGCGGGCGGCGAAACGGATCCACGCCGACAGCACGTGCGGCATGGCCTCCTGCTCGGCCACGCTTAACATCACCTTGCGCGGCAGCCAGTCGAGCAGGAACGTCTCGCACTTGGTCGGGCTCACCCGGAGCGGCCGGTTGAAGTCCTGCTCACAGCCGTAGTCGATGATGTGGTCGGCGCACCGCGAGGCCGCCGACGGGTCGGACAGGTGCTCGGCCGCGTCGGAGGCGAGGAACTCCGCGGCCAGCATCGCCCGCCGCTCGCGGCTGTAGGGGGCCTCGATGTGCAGGGGAGCGGGGCGCTTGCGGCCCGGCGGGAGGGCCTTGAGCCGGGCGCGAGCGAAGGCGTGATAGGCGCTGTAGCTGTCGCTGACCGGCGGCGGGGTCTTCGGCTCCCTGGTGGCCTTCATGGCCGACTCCAGCAGCGCCCTGGCCTGCTGGGGCTCGATCTCCTCGAACAGCAGCATCGGGTTGCCGGCCGCCTCGACCCGTGCCTTGTCCAGCAGCGTGTCGACCTGGGAGGAGACCCAGGCGTCGCGCGCCATGCCCGACATGTTGTGGTCGACGACCATGACCAGCGCGTGCCGGTCCTGCTCGCGCTCGAAGGTCACCGGCGCCTCGCCGCCCGCCTGCTCGTCGCGGGGGCCCTCGCTCCAGCGGTAGCCGAACGTGCAGATCACGGTGTCCTGGTCGCCGTAGGCGTCGCGGGAGACGTAGCAGCCGGTCGGCTTGACCGCACCGACCCGGTCGGCCCAGCCGGGCCGGGCCACGCCCGACTCCATCATCGCCAGCGCCGCGCCCTCCGCCTTGGCGCCCTGGCGGGCCGTGCCGAGATAGGCCAGGCAGATGAGCAGCGTCAGCGACGCCGGAGTGCCGGCCTTGGCGGCGTAGTCGACCAGACCCTCGCCGAGTACCTGTTCGACATCACCACCCCTGACGCGCCTGCCCCACCAGGCTCCGATCATGTCGGAGACCATCAGCTCCGCGTCAAGAGGGCTGCGCACGGCCAGAAGCTCGCGAGCCGCCTGCACCATCTCCTTGAACACATCGTCTGGTGGGGTGCTCTCCCGGGGATCTCGTCGGTGTCGGCGCACGCCCTCACTCTCTCGCATTCCAGACCGAAACGGTGCGTAGAACGCGGCCTGGTGACCCCGATGTTATCGGGGAGTCCGGGGCGGCGGTGCGGAGTTCACGATCGCCAGTAGATGTTCGCGGGCGATGCGTTCGATGACATCGGGCGTCGGGGAGATGCCGAGGTGCTGCGCGCAGGCGCAGACGTCGGACACGCAGCGGTCGATGGTGTCCACGGGTATGGTCAGGAACTCTTCGGCCAGCCTGAGACTGACCGGCTCCCTGAGGAAGCGTGTGGCCAGAGCGAGCATAGATGTGAGATTCCTCTGGAGCCCCGGGGCAAACCCCCAGGGAATGGATGCAGGGCGACTTGCGCTCCCATTTCATCTTTTCTCGGCTGAGTGTCAAGCCTCCACAACGCTTGTGTTCGCTTCTTCGGAACCGCATTCGTGCGAAGCTGTTCCCATGCGCATCCAGCTCGCCCAGCGGACGGAGGCCGACGATCTCCTCGGCCGAAGTCCGCTCGCCCTGCTCGTCGGCATGCTGCTCGATCAGCAGATCCCGATGGAATGGGCGTTCACGGGGCCTCACACCATCTCCGAACGCCTCGGGCACGACCTCACAGCGGAGGAGATCGCGGCTCGCGATCCCGAGGAGTTCGCCGCGCTGCTGGCCGCCAAGCCGGCCGTGCACCGCTACCCCAAGGCGATGGCGGACCGGGTCCAGCAGCTGGCCGCCTACCTTGTGGAGCACTACGACGGCAATCCCGAGAGGGTCTGGAGTGACGTCGCCGACGGCAAAGAGTTGCTCAACCGGCTCCTGGGACTTCCCGGCTTCGGCAAGCAGAAGGCTCAGATATTTTTGGCATTGCTCGGCAAGCAAATGGGGGTTCAACCGCCAGGATGGCGCGAGGCGGCTGGACCCTATGGCGAGGAGGGGTCGTTGCGTTCGGTAGCGGATGTGGTCGACGCCGACACACTGGGTCGCGTTCGGGCCGCCAAGCAGGAGGCCAAGCGCGCGGCCAAGGCCAAGTAGCCTGATCTTGCTGCGCAACGTGGAGCGATTTTGACAGGATGCGTTGACCGTATGGCGGCCGGGGCTTCCGTCCGCGCCTGCCCATCGCCGATGATGTACTGCAGAATCCGGTCGCCCGGAGCTGCGCTACGCCGATACACAGTTATGGAGATGTGCCGCGTGGGAGACCCTGGCACGCGACGGAGGTGCCGACCATGAGCGCCGAGACCTCCGTTCCCCGTCCCCGGGAGTCGGATGTGGACATCTCAGACTCCGCCCTCTTCAAGGGCATGCTGTCGGAGGCGGAGTTCGCCTTCGCGTTCTTCGACGCCGCCGGCCACGTACAACTGGTCAACGACGTGTTCACCGAGGTCGTCGGCGTACCCGCCGAGCGGCTGGTCGGCCGCGCGCCAGCCGAGACGCTGACGGCCGACCTCAGCCAGCTCATCACCCATGCGGTCCAGGCCGTCACCGAGAGCGACTCTCCGGTCACTGAGAGTCGCGTACGCGTGCGCTCGTCCGAGGGGGAGACCAGGCACTGGTCGCTGTCGTTCTCGCCGGTGCACGACGACGCGGGTGAGTTGCGGGCGATCGCGCTCATCGGCCTCGACGTGACCGAGAGCCGCCAGATCGAAGAGGACCTGCGCCGCAGCGAGGAGCGCTACCGCTCGCTGGTCGAGGCGCAGTCGCAGCTCGTCTGGATCACCTCGCCGACCGGCACGGTGGTGGAGGACGCGCCGCAGTGGCGCGCCATCACCGGCCAGGGGCTGGAGGAATACCTCGCCCTGGGCTGGCTGGAGGCCGTGCATCCGGAGGAGCGCCAGCAGACCGAGGAAGCCTGGAAGGAGGCGCTGCGCGGCCGCACGATGTTCGAGTGGAACTACCGCGTGCGCACCCGGGCCAGCGGTTACCGCCACTTCGAGGTGCGGGCCGTGCCCATCATCAGGCACGGCAGGGTCGTGGAGTGGGTCGGCGCCAACACCGACGTGACGCCGCAGCGCGAGGCCGAGGAGATGCGCGGCAGGCTGACCGACCAGCTCGGCGCCGCGGCCCTGCGCACCGCGCGGCTGCAGGGCGCCACCGCCCAGCTGGCCGAGGCGCTCACCGTCGAGCAGGTGGTGCAGGTCATCATCGACGTCGGCCGCACCGCCCTGGCCGCCGACCGTTCCGCGGTCGCGCTGCTCGACCCCGACCGTGCCGCGCTCAAGCTGATCAACGGCGAGGGCGTCCCCGAGGCGTCCGACACGCTCGGCGAGGAGATCCCGCTCTCCTCCTCCAGCGTGATGACCATGGCGGTCAACAGCCGCCGGCCGGTCTTCGCCGAGTCGCCCGACAGGCTGAAATCCCAGCTTCTCGAAGCCGGTGGCGACGAGCAGGTGCTGACCAATTATCTCACGCACAGTGATGAGCGGGCCTGGGTCGGCCTGCCGCTGCTGGCGGCCGGGCGGGCGCTGGGCGCGCTGCGCTTCTCCTTCACCAGACCGCAGAAGATCTCCCAGGAGGACGGCGTCTTCCTGGAGGCGCTCGCCGGGCAGTGCGCGCTCGCCGTGGAGCGGGCCACGCTGTTCGAACGCGAGCACCGCACCGCCGAGACGCTCCAGCGCAGCCTGCTGCCCGACCGCCTGCCGGTCGTCAAGGGCCTGGTGCTGGCCCAGCGGTTCCGCTCGGGCAGCCGTCACGTGCAGGTCGGCGGCGACTGGTACGACGCGTTCGTGCTGCAGGACGGCCGGGTCGCGGCGGTCGTGGGCGACGTCATGGGCAAGGGCGTCAAGGCCGCGGCGGGCATGGGCCGCATCCGCAACGCCATGCGCGCTCTGGCGCTGACCAACCCGCCGCCCGCGGCCGTGCTCACCGGCCTCGACCGGGTCTTCGACGCCACCGAGGAAGAAGAGCAGGTCACGACCCTCGCCTACATGGTGGTCGAGCCCGTCACCGGCGAGGGCACGCTGGCCCTGGCGGGCCATCCGCCGCCCGTCCTGGTCTCCCCGCAGGGCACCGCGGTCCTGGGCGACGTGGAGCCGGGCACACCGCTGGGCTGGCCGACCAGCCGCCGGCAGTTCCGGTTCGTGGTGCCGCCGGGACACACCGCCGTGCTCTACTCAGACGGCTTGGTGGAGAACCGGAAACGCGGTTTGGACGCAGGACTCGCAGAGCTTTGCAGTGTTGTGACCGAAGCGCCGCCTGAGGTGGTCAGTAGTCCGCACATGTTGCTGGACTTCCTGGTTGACCGGATGTTGTCTGGATATGAACAGGATGATGACGTTACCGCCCTGGCTATCCATGTGCCGCCCGCCACGAAGAGTGACTGAATGAATCAGTCATAAGGGTTGCTTTCGGGTATCAGTGCCGCGCTTACGTACGCACTACTGTCTGGGTCGGCCTAGGGTGGAGGTCAACCGCCGGGAGGTGGCCGTATGGAGTGCGTGGTCGTGCCAGAATGCTGGACAGGTCCGTCGCGATCCGCACGGCCGCATCGTTCTCCGAGAGAGGCAACAGCCCCCCAGCGGGTATCTGGGTCCATAGTCGCCACGCGTTCGTTCGAGAGGTGTTCGTGTCGCCTGCAAGTTCGACTCGCTCGAAGCCACAAGAGCTGAACGAGCCCGTCATTCAGCGACTGCTCGAGCGTGGGCGCTCGCAGGGTTTCCTCGAGTCTGAGGATGTCCGTCAGGCCTTCGAGGAGGCGGACATCCCCATGTCGCACGCCGCCGCATTTTTGCGGAACCTCAGTAAAGAGGGCGTGACCGTGGTGGTGACCGCCGCGGATTCGGCTGCGCCGAAAAAGTCTCGTGGTCCAGCAAAGCGCCGTACCGCTGCCCCCGTCAAGACCAAGGCCGCAGCGGCCGCCAAAGAGCAGCAGCCTGAGACCGTGACCGCGGTCGTGGGCGCCGCCGAAGCCGAGCCCGCCCCCAAGAAGGCGGCTCCCGCCAAGAAGGCCGCTCCGGCGGCGAAGAAGGCGGCCGTGCCCGCCAAGAAGGCCGAGCCGAAGAGCGCTGGGCCTGCCGAGACCAAGCCGAAGAGCCCTGAGGGCGTCGACGACGACGAGGACATCGAGCTCGAGGGAGACGTCGAGCTTGAGGATCTCGAAGACATCGAGGTCGAGGACGAGGAGATCGTCGCCGCGGACGACTCCGACTCCGAGGGCGACTCCGACGACGACACCGAGGATGAGCCCAAGGCCGCCGACGTGGCAGCCGTCGCCGCCACGGAGAAGACCGAGGACGAAGTCCTCATCCTCTCCGACGACGACGATGACGCGCCGGTCGCGCAGGTGGCCGCCGCCGGCGCCACCGCCGACCCGGTCAAGGACTACCTCAAGCAGATCGGCAAGGTCCCCCTGCTCAACGCCGAGCAGGAGGTCGAGCTGGCCAAGCGCATCGAGGCGGGACTGTTCGCCGAGGAGCAGCTGGGCGGCGGCGAGACCGAGGGTCTGCCGGTCGACGTCCGGGCCGAGCTCGAGTGGATCGCCGAGGACGGCCGCCGGGCCAAGAACCACCTGCTGGAGGCCAACCTCCGTCTGGTGGTCTCGCTGGCCAAGCGCTACACCGGACGCGGCATGCTGTTCCTGGACCTGATCCAGGAGGGCAACCTCGGCCTGATCCGCGCGGTCGAGAAGTTCGACTACACCAAGGGCTACAAGTTCTCCACCTACGCCACATGGTGGATCCGGCAGGCGATCACCCGGGCCATGGCCGACCAGGCGCGGACCATCCGCATCCCGGTCCACATGGTCGAAGTGATCAACAAGCTGGCCCGGGTTCAGCGGCAGATGCTGCAGGACCTCGGCCGGGAGCCCACGCCGGAAGAGCTGGCCCGCGAGCTGGACATGACCCCCGAGAAGGTGGTCGAGGTCCAGAAATACGGTCGCGAGCCCATCTCGCTGCACACCCCCCTCGGTGAGGAGGGCGACAGCGAGTTCGGTGACCTCATCGAGGACTCCGAGGCCATCGTGCCGGCCGACGCCGTCAGCTTCACGCTGCTCCAGGAGCAGCTGCACTCCGTTCTCGACACGTTGTCGGAGCGGGAAGCGGGCGTCGTGTCGATGCGGTTCGGCCTCACGGACGGGCAGCCGAAGACACTCGACGAGATCGGCAAGGTCTACGGGGTGACGCGTGAGCGCATCCGGCAGATCGAGTCGAAGACGATGTCCAAGCTGCGTCACCCGTCCCGGTCCCAGGTGCTCCGCGACTACCTGGACTAATGGAAGATCGTTTCACCCCTGGCCCCGCACAGCTCCGGCTGTGCGGGGCCAGGTGCGTTCATGCCCCTTTGCCGAGGCGTTCGGCCTGGGCGCGGCCGACGGCGCCGGCCCGGCGCAGGTAGTCGGCGATCACGGCCAACTCCGCGTCCGAGTAGCTCTCCATCACCTCGGCGAACGCCTTGCCCGGCGTCTCCCAGGCGTCACCGATCCTGGTCTGGGCCGAGGGGGCGAGGGCGACCAGCGCCCGCCTGCGGTCCGCTGGATCGGTGTGCCGTACGACGAGACCCGCTTTCTCCAGCCGGTCCACCAGGCGCGTGGCGGAGCCGGGCGTCAGGCCCGTCAGCCGGGCGATCTCCCCGGTGCTCACCGGCCCGGCCTCCAGATCCAGCAGTGCCACGCACTGCAGGTCTGTCGGGTGAATGCCCAGATGGTCGGCCAGCGCCTGATTGAACAGCGCATATGCCGCATAGTGCCGCTGGCTCTCATCGATGATCCGCTTCAGCGTTTCCGCTCGGTTTGACACCAGGTTGCTCCGTACCTCATATTTATGTGCGTCACACAATCTTTGCGTGACGCACTCTTTGTGTCACGTACGCATTCTATCGAGGGGATCCGCATGTCCGCACTCATCCGTGCCTCACCCGTCCAGGCGGACCGGCGGTGGGCCGTCCTGGGCGTCATCATCGCCGCCGCCGTCCTGGACTTGCTCGACGCGACGATCACCAACGTCGCCGCCCCCACCATCGCGGCCGACCTCGGCGGGGGAGCGGCCCTCATCCAGTGGCTCGGCGCCGCGTACGCGCTGGCGCTCGGGGTCCTGCTGGTGGTCGGCGGGCGGCTCGGCGACCGCTACGGCCGCCGCCGCCTCTTCCTTCTCGGCATCACCGGTTTCACGCTCGCGTCCGTCGCCTGCGGGCTGGCGGTCAGTCCGGGGGTGCTCATCGGTGCCCGGCTGGTACAGGGCGGGTTCGGGGCGCTGATGATCCCCCAGGGCTTCGGGATTCTGGGGGCCGTCTTTCCCCGTGATCAGCTTGGCAAGGCCTTCAGCGTGTTCGCCCCCGCGCTTGGCGTCTCTTCGGTCGGAGGGCCGGTGGTGGCGGGCTTTCTGATCGAGGCCGATCTGTTCGGGCTGGGGTGGCGCGCGATGTTCTTGATCAACATCGTGCTCGGGGGCGCCGCGCTCATCGCCGCCACCCGGCTCCTGCCCGCCGATGCTCCCGGTGATCGCTCCAGTGGATCTGGGGTGGACGGTGTTGGTGCCGGGGTGCTGGCGGTGACCATGGTGGGTCTCCTGTACGGCCTGATCGACGGCTCGGCCCATGGGTGGAGGCTCGTCCCGATCCTGTGCCTGGCCGGCGGGCTGGTGTTCTTCGGCCTGTTCTGCGTACGCCAGCGCACCGCCACCAACCCGCTGATCGAGCCGTCGCTCCTGCGCAACCGCGGCTTCACCGCCGGCCTGGTCCTGGGCATGGTCTTCTTCGCGGCCGTGTCTGGCCTGCTGTACGTGCTCGTGCTGTTCATGCAGTACGGCCTGCGCTTCACGCCCGTACAGGCGGCGCTCGGCCTGACCCCGGTGGCGGTGGGCATCGTCATCGCCTCGGTGGCCTGCCACCGGCTCATCGACCGGTTCGGCCGCACGCTGATCACCATCGGCCTGACCATCGCGCTGATCGGCACCAGCTGGCTGCTGGCCGTCGTCTCCGGAGTCGTGGACGGCGCCTGGGCGCTCGTCCTGGCGGCGCTGGTCATCGGGCTGGGCATGGGCACCTGTTTCGGCACCATCTATGACGTCACCCTGGGTGACATCGACCCGCGTGAGGCCGGCAGCGCCAGCGGGTCGCTCTCCGCGGTTCAGCAGCTGGCCAACGCCATAGGCGCCGCGGCCGTGACCACCGTCTACTTCCGTACCGGCGACCAGATGGAGGCCGCGACCGGCAGCCTGCTCGTCGTGGTCGTCGCCGTGATCGCCTGCTGCGGCCTGGTGTGGCTCCTGCCGCGCAAGGCCCAGCCGCGCCGCCACTGAGAACGCCATACAGAGCTCAGCCGTGACAACGCTGTACAGAGCTCAGCCGCACCATGACCCAAGCGGCCTGCCTACAAAGCCCCAGAATCATCACCCAGAAAGGCATTTCCCGATATGACCACCCTTGTTACCGGCGCTCGTGGCGCCGTCGCCACTGAGCTCATCGCCATCCTGCGCCGACGCGGCCTGCCCGTTCGCCCGGCCTCCCGCCAGCCCGGTGACCCGTCGACCATCGCGTGCGACCTCAGCGACCCCGCGACGTTCCCCGCCGCCCTGGCCGGCGTCACCTCGGTCTTCCTGTACGCCGAATCGTCGCACATCGACGCCTTCGTCAAGGAGGCGACCGAGGCCGGAGTCGAGCACATCGTGCTGCTGTCGTCCTCCTCCGTGCTCGGCCCGAACCCCGAGGCCAGCCCCCTGGCCAAGTCCCACCTGGACGTGGAACGGGCCCTGACCGCCGCGCCCGTCCGCAGCACGCTGCTGCGCCCGGGTTCGTTCGCCGGCAACGCGCTGGGCTGGTCCTGGCCCGTCAAGGCGGGCGAGCCGGTGAGCCTGCCATACCCCAACTCGCACAACGACCCCATCCACGAGGCCGACATCGCCGAGGCGGCCGCCGCCGTGCTCACCGACCCGGCCCTGGGCGGCCGGCCGTACCTGCTGACCGGGCCCCAATCGATCACCTTCGCCGAGCAGATCGCCATCCTCGGCCACGTGACCGGCAGGGACATCACCATCAAGAACGTCACGCGGGAGGAGTGGAAGGCGGAGATGGCGGACTACATCCCCGAGCAGTTCGCCGAGCCGTTGCTGGACTGGTGGCAGTCGAACGACGGTGTGCCGGTCGAGATCACCACGGACGTCGAGCGGTTGATCGGCCGCCCCGGCCGTACGTTCGCGGCCTGGGCGGCGGACCATCTGGGTGACTTCACAGGCTGACGTCGAGGGTCCAGGGGCGGTTGGGCCGGGTGGGCTCGATCAGGTGGACCGTGTGGCCGTGGCCGGTGAGGAGCGCGGCCAGTTCGCCGGGTGTGGCGGGATCTGCCCCGGTCTCCAGCAGGGTGCGGGCGATCTCACCCCGGGTCGCCTTCGCCATGTGGCTGACCACTTTGCCATCGCGGAACACCCGTACCGCCACAGACCGCTCCCCGGGCTGCCAGGCTCCCGCGTAGGTGGCCGAACGCAGATCGACCACCAGCCCGTCCAGGCGCTCCAGTTCCTTGGACACCGTGGGCCGCCAGAACGCGGCCAGCCCGCCCAGCACCGGCAGAGTCACCCCCATCGACAGCCGGTAGGGCGGGACGCGGTCGGTGATCCGCAACACGCCCCAGAGGCCGGAGAAGATGAGCACCGACTCCTCGGCCCGCTTCCTGGCCTCGTCCGCCAGGGTGCCGAGACCGAGCTTCTCGTACAGGACGCCGGTATAGAGATCGGCCGCCGGGAGGGCCGGAGCGGTTTGGAGCTCCAGGTTTTTGGCCAGTTCGCCTGCCAGGCCGGGCGACAGGCCGAGGACGTCGAGGGCGTCACGCCGTCTGGACGCTCTCATGAGCGCGGTCAGTACGCGTTTGCGCGGTCTGTCCAGGGCGGGGAACGAAAGATCCCCCAGAGGAGGACCGCTGCCTGCACCGGCCTTCCCCTCCGAGGGAGGCAACAAAATCAGCACGCCACAGCATAGTCAATGCCCACTACCCACCGCCCACAGCCTGCCGCCCGCCGCTCACTGCTTGTGTCTTGGTTGCCCTGCCTGCTGAGGGTTATTCCGGAATGCGGCCGCCGAGGTTTGGCCGCTTCGCGGGAGGTCTGCGCTGGTTGGGTAGGGTGCGCGAGTGGATTTCGACTTGCTGGTACATGAGGCCTGGCCCGCCTATGAGCAGCGGACGTACGACGGCTGGATCCTTCGCTACGCCGGAGGCGTGACCAAGCGGGCGAACTCCGTGCTCCCCCTGGGACGGCCCGCCGATCTCACTGGCGCGATCGAGGCCGCCGAGGCGTTCTATGCCGAGAAGGGGCAGCGGAGCGTGTTCTCCGTGGGGATGGGGGCCATGCCGGGGCTCGATGACGAGCTGTCGGCGCGGGGATATGAGACCGTCGACCCGACCGTGATCATGGTCGGGGGCGGCGGTGTTTCCCAGGCCGTTCATCCGGTGCGGGTGGAGGAGCGGCCCTGGCCGGGGTGGCTGGAGACCTGGTGGGCCGTGGACGGGCGCTACGCCGAGGGTGTCGAGGTGGCTGAGCGGATCTGCCGAGGGGTGCCTGCCCTGTACGCCGCGGTCGAGGAGGACGGTCAGGCCGTCGCCGTCGGCCGGGGTGTGCCGCAGGGGGAGACGATCGGGATCTACTGCATGGCCACGTTGCCCCAGGCTCGCCGCCGTGGGCTGGCCAGGAGCGTGTTGCGTGCTCTCGTACGGCGTAGCGGGGCGCGTACGGCCTATCTGGTGACCACCGCGCCCAACGAGGCGGCCCAGGCCCTGTACCGAAGCGAGGGCTTCGAAGCGCGGGCCCGCTATCACTACAGAGCGAAGTAGGGCCGCGTGAGATCAGACGGCGGCGATATGCCTGTGAGGTCAGGCGGCGATGTGTCCGCCTGGTGAGACGGCCTGAGACATGACGAAACGGCGGTCCCGGGCCTGCCGGGATCGCCGTTCCGCTCCGTGCAATATGTTGTTATCTCATCACGACCAGCGCCGGTTAGCGCTCGTCGTTGGGGGCCACTGTTGGGGTTTCGCTGAGCCGAGCAGACTCGTCCAGGATGTCGGCGCCCTTATCGCGGAGCGCTGCTATGTGCTGACGCCCGTGATGAGCGCAGAACAGCAGCTCCCCACCCACGGGCAGGGTCGCGCGAATGTAGGCCTGGGCGCCGCAACGGTCGCAACGGTCGAGGGCCGTCAGCGGCTTAACGGGGGCGAGAGCTCCAGTCACGTATCGCCTTTCGGGTCACCCCCGCCGAAGCGAGGATCTGGCGTCAGTCACTTGGACAACATCTAACCGGACGTGGACGTTCCCAATCACTGCCCGGCTACGCCGAGAGCAGAATGTGGCCGGAAGTGATGGAGAGCCGTCGCCTGGTAACACCAAACCTGCCGTCATGGCAAGCTTGTACGCGTGCGTAGGGGAAGAACGATAGGCTACGCACACATGTTCGATGCTCGGTTCGACGCTTTGACGTTCGACGCTTAGACGCAGGGGAGCCGGAGTGACGCTAGTGGAGGCGGGTTACACGGCTCGCCACCTGTCGGTGCTTGAAGGGCTGGAAGCGGTCCGCAAGCGCCCTGGCATGTATATCGGGTCAACCGACAGCCGCGGGCTCATGCACTGCCTCTGGGAGATCGTCGACAACGGCGTCGACGAGGCGCTCGCCGGGCACTGCACCCGCATCGAGGTGGAGCTCTATCCAGACGGCTCCATCGAGGTGCGCGACGACGGCCGCGGCATCCCCGTCGACATCGAGCCCAAGAGCGGTCTGGCCGGAGTCGAGCTCGTTTACACCAAGCTCCACGCGGGCGGAAAGTTCGGCGGCGGCTCCTACGGCGCGTCCGGCGGCCTGCACGGCGTGGGCGCCTCCGTGGTCAACGCCCTGTCCGAGCGCCTCGACGTCGAGGTCGACCGTGACGGCCAGATCCACGAGATCAGCTTCCGCCGCGGCGTGCCCGGCATCTTCGACGGCGACGGCCCGAAGGCCAAGTTCAAGAAGAAGTCCGGCCTGCGTTACGGCGGCAAGCTGCCCAAGCGGACCACCGGCACCCGGGTGCGGTTCTGGGCCGACAAGCAGATCTTCCTGCCCGACGCCGAGGTCTCGCTCGACGAGATCCACGTCCGCCTGCGCCAGACCGCCTTCCTGGTGCCCGGCCTGACCCTGGCCGTGATCGACAGCAGGCACGAGGAGCGGGTCGAGGAGGAGTTCCACTTCGACGGGGGCATCTCCGAGTTCACCGAGTTCCTGGCCCGCGACGAGGCCGTCTGCGACGTGCTGCGCCTGCAGGGGGTCGGTCACTTCCACGAGACCGTCCCGGTGCTCGACGATCAGGGTCACATGACGGCCACCGAGGTGCAGCGCGAGCTCACCGTCGACGTGGCCGTTCGCTGGGGCAAGGGTTACGACTCGACCGTCCGCTCGTTCGTCAACGTGATCGCCACCCCCAAGGGCGGCACCCACCTCACCGGCTTCGAGCGCGGCCTGGCCCGCACGATCAACGAGCTGCTGCGCGAGACCCGTCTGCTGAAGAACGGCGACGACCCGGTCAGGGGGGAGGACATCTCCGAGGGCCTGACCGGGGTCGTCACGGTCCGGGTGCCGGAGCCGCAGTTCGAGGGCCAGACCAAGGAGGTGCTGGGCACCTCGGCGGCCACCCGCATCGTCTCCCACGTGGTCTCCCGCGAGCTCAAGGAGCTGTTCGCCAACCCGCCGCGCGGCTACAAGCAGCCCCTGCGCGCCGTGCTGGAGAAGATCGTCGCCGCGGCCAAGGCCCGCATCGCGGCCCGCGAGCACCGCGACAACCAGCGCCGCAAGAGCGCCCTGGAGAACTCCGCGCTCCCCGCCAAGCTCGTCGACTGCCGCAGCGACGACATCGACCGCAGCGAGCTGTTCATCGTCGAGGGCGACTCCGCGCTGGGCACCGCCAAGCTGGCCCGCGACTCGGAGTTCCAGGCCCTCCTGCCGATCCGCGGCAAGATCCTCAATGTGCAGAAGGCGTCCGTGAGCGACATGCTCAAGAACGCCGAGTGCGCCGCGATCATCCAGGTGGTCGGCGCGGGCTCCGGCCGCTCCTTCGACATCGAGGCGGCCCGTTACGGCAAGGTCATCCTGATGGCCGACGCCGACGTCGACGGCGCCCACATCCGCTGCCTGCTGCTGACCCTCTTCCACCGCTACATGCGGCCCATGGTCGAGGCGGGCCGGGTGTTCGCCGCGGTCCCGCCGCTGCACCGCATCGAGCTCACCAACCCCGGCCGGGGCAAGGAGAAGTACATCTACTGCTACTCCGACGCCGAGCTGCAGAAGGTCCTGCGCGACCTGGAGCGACGCGGCCGGCGCTGGAAGGACCCGGTGCAGCGCTACAAGGGTCTGGGCGAGATGGACGCCGACCAGCTCGCGGAGACCACGATGGACCCCCGCCACCGCATCCTGCGCCGCGTCCGCATCGAGGACGCGGAGACGGCGGAGGGGATCTTCAGCCTGCTGATGGGCAGCGACGTGGCTCCGCGCCGCGAGTTCATCGTCAGCAGCGCCGCCGAAGTCGACCGCGACCATATCGACGCCTAGCACACCCTTTTTGTCTGCTCGGTCTTGTCTGCTCGGCGCCGTTTTTGCGCGCTCTTCTTTTACGGGCTTTCTTTTACGGCCGGCACGGTGAGCCCCAGACGCCGTAGCGGGCTGGGCAGGCCTTGGCGCGTCAGGCCCGTCTTGAGGGCATGCCTAGGCCTGGTTTGTGCGCTCCAGGGCCGCTCAGGCCCGTTCCAGAGCGCACCCAGGACCTGCTCGGCACGCTCTGAGCCGCTCAGGCTCGCCGGGATTTGACCGCCACATGTCCGAGGACGTCGATGCCAGCGGAGGCCGGATGATGGTCGCGTTCGAGGCTGGCCACCTCGTTCAGCTGGGTCCAGCCGATCCCTAGAGAAGCGCGCGTTCCGGCTCAGGATGGTTGCTCGCACCGGCAGGTCCGGCTATCCCGAGGGGGTTCGGTCTGTTGTCAGGTGGGGCGCAAGGTGCTGGTGTCCAGGATTGGCCACAGGTTGGTGATCTGGTTGTCCTTGAGTTCGAAGATGACACAGGCCCTGATCTCCAAGGGCTGGTTCGTTGGTGGGACGCCGAAGAAGGTGCCGGTGTGGGTGCCGCTCAAGGTCCATCTGGTGGCAACTTTGTTGTCTTCTGCGATCATGTCCTGGATGTCGAAGTGCATGTCCGGGAGGGCTGAGCGGATGTGGGTGGAGATCTGCTTGACGCGCTCCGGGCCGGGTGGGTCGTTGGGGTCGGTGGAGAGGGCGCTGGCGATGATCTCGTCGGCTACGTCCAACCTGCCCTGGTTGAGCACCTCGTCGTACAGGCGCATGACGACGTCCTTCATCGGGATATCCTTCCGATTGGCTAGTTGCTAGAGATGCTTATCTCTAGTTTCCCTAGATATTTGAAAAGCTAGAGAGTTTGGTGGGCGATGTCAAGACGTGCGACGTTGGTGACCGCGTTGCTCGAAGCGCTGCGCAAGACCAACGTGCTTTCGGTCTCGATGAGTCAGGCGGCTGCGGGGCGCATCGGCATCAACACCACCGATCTCCACTGCCTCAACCTGTTGAGTGAAGGGGCCCTGACGGCCAGCGAATTGGCGCGGCGGGCCGGGATCACCACCGCGTCCGTCACCGGGGTCATCGATCGGCTCGAATCGGTGGGATATGTGCGGCGGGAGCGGGACGACGCCGATCGGCGGAAGGTCGTGGTGACGCTCGTGCTGGAGCGGGCGGCGGTGGATGTGGCGCCGGTGTTCACGCCGCTGATCAAGGCGTGGCGGGCTTCGTTGAGTGATTACAGCGATGAGCAGCTTGAGGTGATCACCGACTTCATGAACAAGACGCAGGCCGTGTTCCAGGACGAGGTCGAGCAGATGCGCTCCAGCCCGACGAGCTGACACCCCCGCCCTCGACTCTGCGGGCGCGCTGAGCCAGTCTGGGCACGCTGGGCTCGTCCGGAGCCGAGCGTGTCCCCATGCGCCGGGCTCGTCCGGACGCCGAGCGTGTCCCCATGCGCCGGGCTCGTCCGGACATGCCGAAGGGGGCCGGGAGAGCCCGGCCCCCTTCGGGGTTTCAGATGGTGGTCAGCGCCAGTAGATGACCGTCAGGGTCGGGGGCTTGACGCCCTCGTCCTTGTTCTCCGACGCGGCGAAGGCGCGCCAGTTGGTGGCCTCCGTCTCGTCGGTGCCCTTCAGCTGGACGCCGTAGTTGGCGGCGCCCGAGGCCCAGGCCTTGGCCATGGTGGTCACCGGCCACGACAGGTAGCCGGCGCCCCCGGCGCACGGTGCGGTCCAGGTGCGGCCGCGGCCCGCGCGGTTCGTCGCCTGGCCCTCTGCGGTGGTGGTGGGCTTGTTGTCCCAGTTCAGGTCGGTCTCGTCCCACGAGCTGGTGATCCGCTGGGCGGTGAGGCCGGAGCCCACGCGGAGGCCGCAGGCGTTCGTCTCCAGGTTCCACATCGCCATGTTGGCGAAGATGACCCGCTTGCCGGTCAGCTTGTGGGTGTCGAACTTGACCAGGCTGCGCATGACGTCGCCGCCCTGGCCGTTCTCCCAGGGCATCGTGCCCGCGATGATCATCGGGTCGCCGGGGTGCGAGGCCCAGGAGGTGGCGACGTCGGTGTCCGTCACGCTCGGCAGCGTGATCACCGGGTCGACGGTCACCGGGTAGACGCGCGCCGGGTCCGCCAGGAACTTGGCGTCCGGCTTGAGCACGAGGACCTTGGTGCCGTTCTGCGTCTCGACCGTGGTGTCGATCTTCGAGAGCGAGTCGCCGCGGGGCTTGCCGTGGCCCTTCGAGTCCCACATGACCGGCTGCGGCCCGGCGGCGACCACCTTGTCACCGGCCGTACTGGTCAGCAGAAGGCGGCCGTCGGCCGACTCGGACAGATCGACGCCCTCGGTCTGTACGGGAATGCGGAGCTCCAGCGGACCGGAGGGCTTCTCGCGCAGAACGACGTCGTGACGGAATCCCGTCGGCAGGACAGTGACGACGAGGTCGGCCCCCGGGCCCGCCGCGTCGGTGAAGGTGGCGACGTTCGCCTTGACGACCGGCTTGGGCAGCGCGGTCGGCCACTTGAGCGAGAACACGCGGCCGTTGTCGTCGGTCATCTTCGCCAGCGTGCCCTCGCCGCCGTTGGAGACCTCGACCTGGGCGCGTGAGGCACGCGGCTTCAGTACCGCGCCGTCGGCGACGAGTGAGGTGTCGATGGGCACCCACTGGCCGTTCTGCTGCACCTGGGACGGGCCCGAGGTGATGGTCGCGGTGAAACTGCCGTCGGGGTTGGCGACAGTGGTGCTGGACTCGTCCGACAGGCTCGGCACGGGTACGGGCTTGCCGTCGGCGGCGGCCTGGGCCGACGCGATGTCCTCCGCGCTCTGGCCGGTGGCGGCCAGAGCGGCCGAAGCCGGGATGGCCGTGGCGGCGGTGAGCACGGTCACGGCGCTGAGCCCGAGGGCCAGGCGGCCCATGGAACGGTTGAGAGACTTACGCAAAATCAACGTCCTAACGATCGATGGGTGTGGAGTAGCGCGCGAATGCGCTGACTTCAGGGCGTCGGGCAGGGGACTGACCCCCGGCGACGATCACCGATCGTTAGGCGGTACCGGATTGATCGTTAACATGACATCCCCGTTTCTGTCGCGGCGACAAGATCGCCGACGGGTCACAGGGATATCACAGGTAACAGCACGGCAAAGTGAGGGATCGCTTTGGTGCGATATTTCTCACAAAACGTAGAGCTATCAGGTTAGCGGAGAGTCATACCAGGTCGACCGGCAGCAGTTCGCCCGAATGCACGTCGTAGATCGCGCCGCCCACCGGCAGCCCCGGCGGCAGGAAGGGCGAGGAGCGGATCCGCGTCAGGTCATGGCGCAGGGCCGCGTCCTGGTCGGGGACGGTGTGGAACTCCAGGCTGCGGGTGTCGACCCCGTGCCGCTGGGTGAGCTCGTACACATCGGCGTCGGTGACCTTGGACATGCCGCAGTCGGTGTGGGGCATCACCAGCACGCGTTCTACGCCGAGCAGGTAGACGGCCAGGACGAGGGTACGCAGGACGTCGTCCGTCACGCGCGCGCCCGCGTTCCGCAGGATCTTGGCGTCGCCCGCCTCTAGACCGAGCAGGCCAAGGGGGTCGATGCGGGAGTCCATGCAGGTCACGACGCCGAGTCCGCGAGCGGCCCGGCCGGTCAGTTCGGAATTCCGGAATTTAGCAGCATATTTCGCATTGGCGGAAATCAGGTCATCGAACTGGCTCATGTGACAGATGATCCCTCACGTCCGTTTCGTTGCGGTTTCCGGGGTGGCGACACGGCGGAAGTTGCCCAAGGTCCCACACGCGATGCTCACTTTGCGTGATGATGTCGTAGCCCAATGTATGAACAGTCCATGTGTGACCGAAGAAGGTTGTCGTGAGTAGGTCCGAATCGCTCGCCGCGTACCTGCGTACCCATGCCTGGCGCCGCCTCGACCGTGTGGAGACCCGAGACGACGGCCTCAATGCGAGGTGCGCGCTGGCGCTCCTCGACGCGGCCGCCTACGCGGGCGGCCTGCCCGAGGACGACCCGCTCATCGTGCTGCTCGACCAGGCAGGCTGCTTCGGGCCGCTGGGTTGTGACGACTTCGACCCCGGAGAGGCCGGCTTCCGGCTGATCCGGGGCTGGCAGGGCGAGCCCCACGAACTCCTGCTCGCCCTGCCGGCCGCCATCGCCACCTCCGCCTGACGCCCCGCCGTCACCTCCGCCTGACGTCCGGCAGTGGTCAGGCGGGTGCGTTGCCCGGCTTCCACTTGATGCCGCAGCCGAGTGACGGGTTCTGCTCCTCGCTCACCGGGTCGCCCGCCAAGAGGGCGTCGATCGCCGCGCGCAGCGAGGACCCCGTCACCGGTGCGGAGTTGCCGGGCCGGGCATCGTCGAACTCGCCGCGGTAGGCCAGCCGGAACGACGCGTCGTACAGGAAGAAGTCAGGCGTGCACGCCGCCCGATACGCCTTGGCCGTCTCCTGCGTCTCGTCGAGCAAGTAGGGGAACGGGAAGCCCGCCCGAGCCGCCTGCTCGGCCAGGTGTGTCGGGTCGTCGTCGGGGTAGTTCACGCTGTCGTTGCTGCAGATGGCGACCATCGACAGCCTGGGGCCGTAGTCGGTGGCCAGGGTGCTGAGGCCGCGCTCGATGTGTCGCACGTAGGGGCAGTGGTTCGACAGGAACGCCACGAGAATGGCGGGCGAATCCTTGAGATCCGCGAGCGAGACGCTGCCGCCGTGGATCGCGGTCAGATGGAAATCGGGCGCTGGAGAGCCGAGTGGGACCATGAACGAGTTGGCAGCCATGGCATCCATTGTCGCTGTTGGCCCCGACGAAACCGTCGGTGGCCATCGGTATAACAGTCTCGGAGGTAGGTAATGAACGGCATCGCGGAATTCCGGACCACGGTCCTCGATTGTGCCCATCCGATGGAGCTGGCCCAGTTCTATTCGCGGTTGCTCGGCTGGCCCATCCTGGAGGGGTCCGACGAGGAGTGGGCCGTTGTCACCAATGGAGGCCCGCCCGCGCGGGTGGCCTTCCAGGCCGTCGACGACTACCGGCCGCCGGTGTGGCCCGGTGCGGAGCATCCCCAGCAGATGCACATCGACGTGACGGTCAGCGACATGGACAAGGCCGAGGCCCAGGTGCTGGAGATCGGTGCCACCAAGCACGAGCACCAGCCGAGCGATGACGACTCCTTCCGCGTCTTCCTCGACCCGGCCGGCCACACGTTCTGCCTCTGCAGGGACGTCTGACAGACGAGTGGACCGGCTTCTGGCGAGCTGGCGCCAGAAGCCGGTCCTCGCGTCAGCGGGCCGCTCGCGTTAGCAGCAGCTTCACCGCCGTCGCCGTCAGCGGGCCGCCTGTGTCAGCAGTTCCACCGCCTTGTGTACGTTGCCGGCCGCCAGCTCATGGTCGGCCGACGCCTGCAGGTCGGGCCGTCTGCCGGTGGTCTGGGCGATGTCCCTGGCCACCGAGACGACGGCGTCGTCCTGCGCGTACGCGTCCGTCTTCGAACGGTCGAGCAGCGCCGCCGCCGTGCCGATCGCGCCCAGCACGACGCGGGTCTGCCGCACGGAGCCGTCGGCGTGCCAGTTGTTGCCCAGCAGCGCCACCAGCAGCGCCGCCGAAGCCGCCCTGGAGGCTCCGTCGCCGCCGGCGAGCTGGTCGTAGGTCGCCTTGAGCCGGTCGCGGGCCCGGTCGGTGCGCAGTCCCCAGCCGTACGGGTAAAGCGGATCGTAGGTCGCGTCGCCCACGTTGATCGGCACCTGCTCCGCCGTACGGAACCAGGTGAAGGGCAGCCGCCCCGTGTACGGCACGGCCCCGAACAGCGGGTCGGCCACGCCGGCGCCCTCGGTGCCCGGCAGCCACGACGCCACCAGCGCCTTGACCTTGGACAGGTCGCCCAGCAGCAGCGGGCGGCCGGAGACGACCAGCACGGCGCACTTCATCGCCCCGCACACCCGGTCGATCGCGGCCCGGTCGGCGGCCGACAGGTCGAGCGTGTGCCCGTTGACGCCCACGTCGCCCTGGCCCTCGGCGTACGGCTTCTCGCCCACCACCACGACCCCCACGTCATGCCCGGCCAGCGGCGCGGAGGCGTCGGCCGAGTAGGTGACGGAGGCCGCCCGGCCACGGATCGCCGACAGGATCGTGGTGCCCTGCGTGATGGGCCCGGACGAGCCCTGCCAGGTGATCGTCCAGCCGCCGCTCTGGTTGCCCAGGTCGTCGGCGTTGGATCCGGCGACGTACACCTTGGCGTCGCGGCGCAGCGGCAGCAGCCGGTCCTCGTTCTTCAGCAGCACCTGCGACTTCGCGGCGGCCGTGCGGGCCACCGCGCGGTGGGCGGCCGAGCCGACGTCGCCGATGCCGGAACGGTCGGCGTACGGGTGCTCGAACAGGCCGAGCCGGAACTTCTGCGTCAGGATCCTGGAGACCGCGTCGTCGATCCGCGCCATGGGCACCCCTCCGGCCGCGATCTCGGCCTTGAGCGTGCTCGTGAACAGCGGATACGCGTACGGCACCATGATCATGTCGAGCCCGGCGTTGATCGAGGTACGCACGTCGCTCGGATAGTCACCGGGGATCTGGTCGATGGCCTGCCAGTCGCTGATCACGAAGCCCTTGAAGCCGAGTCGGCCCTTGAGCACGTCGGTGATCAGCTCCTTGTGCGCGTGCATCTTGAGCGGCCCCTGGCCGAAGTCGACGCTGGAGAACGACGGCATGACGCTGCCCACGCCGCGCTTGACCGCCTCGGCGAAGGGCGCGAGGTGGATGGCCGCCAGCTGTTCCCTGGTGAGCTGGGTGACGCCCTGGTCGATCTTGTAGTCGCCGGTCGAGGAGCCGTAGGTGGTGCCGCCGTCGCCGACATAGTGCTTGGCCGTGGCCAGCACGCCGTTGTCCTGCAGGCCGTCGATGATCGTGGTCAGCCGCGAGACCAGCGCCGGGTCCTCGCCGAACGACTCGTATGCGCGTCCCCACCGGTCGTCCCGCGACACGCACAGGCACGGCGCGAAGTCCCACGGAATGCCGGTGGCCTTGACCTCCTTCGCCGTGACCTTGCCCGCCTGCTCGACCAGGTCGGCGTCGCGGGTGGCGCCGAGGCCGACGTTGTGCGGGAAGATCGTCGCACCGACCACGTTGTTGTGCCCGTGAACCGCGTCGACGCCGTAGATCAACGGGATCTGCAGCCGCGTCTGCTGGGCGCGCAGCTGGAAGCCGTCGATCATGTCGGCCCACGCCTTCGGCGTGTTGGTCGGCGGGGTGGAGCCGCCGCCCGATAGCAGCGAGCCGAGCAGGTAGGTGGCGATGTCGTTCTGCGAGCCGAGCGCGCCGCGTTCGGCCTGCGTCATCTGGCCGACCTTCTCCTCGGTGCTCATCCGGCCGAGCAGGTCGGCGACCCGCTGCTTGACGGGCTTACGAGCGTCGAGGTACGGCAGGCCGTGCGCGTTGATCACGATGGCCGGAGCCTCGGCCGGGGGTCTGGTGCCCGTGCCGGACAGCTCGATCGGGATGGTCTCGGCGACCTCGGCCGCGCCGTCGGCCAGTGTCTTGACCGTGAACGCCTTGGCCGAGCCCGAAGCGGTGCCCGCGGGGAAGGTCAGCGTGCCCTCGACCGGCGTGTAGTCCTGGCCGGGGGTGGCCGTGCCGGTGCCGGTGCGGTAGCCGACGGCCAGGTCGGCGGGAAGTGGGGCGCCGGTGGCGGTGGTGACCGAGACGCGTACCTCGGCCGTGCCCTTCTCGTTCACCGGGTAGACCGGCTTGTCCGTGGCCAGGCGTACCGGCCGGGGCGGGGCGGTGCCGTAGACCTGCACGTCGTCCCAGAACAGCGTGCCGGAGGCGGCCGGGAGCCGCATCGAGTAGCCCCACATGGCGACCAGGTCGAGCTGGCCGTCGGTGGGGGCGCCGCCCGGCTGGTAGTCGCCGCGGCGGGTGAAGTCGGCGAACGGCACCTGCACTTGCCGCCAACCGGCCGTGTCATCAGTGAAGGACGACTCGAACAGCTCGGCGCTGCCCGCTCCGCCGCCGCCATCCTTGATCTCGAAGAACACCTTCTGCCCGGATCCGGTGCCCTTGACCCAGAAGGAGAACCCTTCGTAGGCGGACCAGTCCTGGGCGGCCGTCAGATCGTGGGACCAGCCGCCCCACTGGCTCACGTTGTAGACCGCTTTGAGCACCTGATTGGTCGCGGGGGCGCCGGGCCGGGTCGCGTCGGGCTCGACGGTCAGGGCCGGGGTCGAGGCGGTGTCGTTGCCCCAGGCGGAGACGCCCGCGGGCAGGGTCGCGGACTCGAAGTCGGTGACGGTCAGCGGTTCGGCGGCGGCCTGGGCCGCAGGCGCGGTGACCAGCGCGGCTACCAGGGCCACCGCCGCCCAAAGCGGGGTCCTTAATCGGAACATGGATCCTCCCAAGAAGGCAGAGAGCGCTCTCTCCTAGAGGGGATCGTGTCACGGGAGCGATTTATAACAACCCCCGTCAACCTGTGTGATGCCGCCCGGCTGTCCGCAGGCCGGGCGGCCCGCACGCTAGTACAGTGGCGCTTCGTCTTCCGGCTGAGCGGGTTCGGCCGAGTCGTCGGCCGGGCCCGCCGCCAGGGCGCCGCCGACGGCGCCGATGGTGTTGGTGAGGCGGACGCCCGAGCCGTCGCGGCGCCCGATCTCGTCCGGCAGCGGCACCGGCTTGCCCACCGAGGACACCGCCTTGGCCGGCGCGGGCCCCACCCAGGCCAGCAGCAGCACGTCTTCGCCCTTGAGGAAGCGCTGGGCCCGGACTCCGCCGGTGGCCCGCCCCTTGGCGGGGAACTCCGCGTAGTCCGACACCTTGCCGCCCCCCACCTGAGTGCCCGGCAGGGCGGTGGACGAGCCCGCCACCGTCACCACCTGGGATGGACGCGACGGATCGACCACGCCGAACCAGATCACCCGGGCCGCGTCGTCGAGCCGGATGCCCGCCATGCCGCCCGCCGGACGTCCCTGTGGGCGTACCTGCGAGGCCGGGAAACGCAGCAGCTGCGCGTCGGAGGAGACGAACACCAGGTCGTGCTCCTCGGATTCGAGCTCCACGGCGCCCACCACGGTGTCGCCCTCCTTGAGGGTGATCACCTCGAAGTCGTCGCGGTTGGTCGGATAGTCGGGGACCACCCGCTTGACCACGCCCTGCGCGGTGCCGACGGCCAGGCCGGGACCGTCGGGGTCGAGCGAACCGAGCCCGACGACCGTCTCGTCCGGTTCGAGCGCGACGAACTCGGAGACGGGATGGCCGCCCGACAGCGACGGCGGGTTGGCGGAGGGCGGCAGTATGGGCAGATCGACCACCGCGACGCGGATCAACCGGCCCGCCGACGTCACCACGCCGACCTCGCCCCTGGCGGAGGTGCGGACCACGGAGACCAGCACGTCGTGCGCGGATCGCTCGTCGCCGCCCGACAGCGGCGAGGCGTCGGAGGTGCGGGCCAGCAGCCCGGTGGACGAGAGCATCGCCAGGCACGGGTCGTCGGCCACCTGCAGGTCCACCGCCGCCGTACGGGTCACGCCCGACGCCTCCAGCAGGACCGTACGGCGCGGCGTGCCGTATTTCTTGGCCACGTCGGCCAGCTCGCCCGAGACCACCTGGCGCAGACGGGTGTCCGACGACAGGATCCCGGTCAGCTCGGCGATCTCGTCGGAGAGCGTCTGCTTCTCGCGGTCGAGCTCCAGCTTGTCGAAGCGGGTCAGGCGGCGCAGCGGCGTGTCGAGGATGTAGGCGGCCTGGATGTCGCTCAGGTCGAAGACCTCCATCAACCGGGCGCGCGCCTGCGCCGAGTCGTCGGAGGTGCGGATGACCTGGATGACCTCGTCGATGTTGAGCAGCGCGATGATGAGGCCGTCGACCAGGTGCAGGCGTTCCTCGCGCTTGCGGCGGCGGAACTCCGAGCGGCGGCGTACGACCTCGAGCCGGTGCTCCACGTAGACGCGCAGCAGCTCACACAGGCCCAGCGTGCGCGGCTCGCCGTCGACGAGCGCCACGTTGTTGATGCCGAAGGTCTCCTCCATCGGCGTCAGCCGGTAGAGCTCCTCCAGCACGGCCTCGGGGATGAAGCCGTTCTTGATCTCGATGACCAGGTGCAGGCCCTTGTGCCGGTCGGTGAGGTCCTTGAGGTCGGCGATGCCCTGCAGCTTCTTGCTGGTGACCAGCTCTTTGATCTTGGCGACGACCCGCTCGGGGCCGACGTTGTAGGGCAGCTCGGTGACGACGAGGCCCTTGCGGCGCGGCGTGATCTGGTCGACCCTGACCTTGGCCCGCATGCGGAAGGTGCCGCGGCCGCTCTCGTAGGCGTCGCGGATGCCCTGCAGGCCGATGATCGTGCCGCCCGTGGGCAGGTCGGGGCCGGGCACGAAGCGCATGAGCTCGTCGAGCCCCGCGTCGGGCTTCTTGATCAGGTGACGGGCGGCGGCCACGATCTCGGCGAGGTTGTGCGGCGCCATGTTGGTGGCCATGCCGACCGCGATGCCGGTCGTGCCGTTGACCAGCAGGTTGGGGAACGCCGACGGCATGACCGTGGGCTCGGTCTCCTGCCCGTCGTAGTTGGGCTTGAAGTCGACGGTGTCCTCGTCGAGCGACTCGACCATCAGCATGGCTGCCGGGGCCAGCCTGGCCTCGGTGTAACGCATGGCGGCCGGCGAGTCGTCGGGGGAGCCGAAGTTGCCGTGGCCGTCGGCCAGGGGCAGGCGCATCGAGAAGGGCTGCGCCAGCCGGACGAGGGCGTCGTAGATCGCGCCGTCGCCGTGCGGGTGGAGCTTGCCCATCACGTCGCCGACCACCCGCGAGCACTTGACGTGGCCGCGTTCGGGACGCAAGCCCATCTCGCTCATCGAATAGAGGATGCGCCGCTGCACGGGCTTGAGACCGTCGCGTGCGTCGGGCAGCGCGCGCTGATAGATCACCGAGTAGGCGTACTCGAGATAGCTTGCGCGCATTTCCGAGGAGACGTCGATGTCGACGATCCGCTCCTCGAAGTCCTCGGGTGGGGGTGCAGTCGTACGTCGGGCCATGTCGAACATTGTGCCGAAGAAAGTTGAGTGCCCGCGACGCATCGGCCGCGCCGGTCCGGATAAGTGTCCTTGACCAAGCAATTGCTTGGGGCTTACGTTCGGAAATGAAAGCGGCAGACTCGCTTCCGGAGGCGTCATGATCGAATTCCATCCCGTGACCAAGCACATCGGCGCCGAGGTGACAGGCGTAGACCTGCGCAAGCCGCTGTCCCAGGAACAGGTGGAGACCCTGCGGGCCGGTTGGCTCAAGTACCTCGTGCTGTTCTTCCGGGACGCGGAAATCGACGACGAGCAGCACCTGCAGTTCGCCCTGAACTTCGGCACGCTCAACCATCCGGCCTTCAAGAAGGACAGCGCCAGCCCGATCCACGTACTCGACCAGACCGACCCCAAGGGGGAGGGCGGCGACGAGTGGCACAGCGACAACACCTTCGAGCCGACGCCGCCGATGGGGTCACTGCTGCGCTGCGTCCAGCTGCCGAGCGTGGGCGGCGACACGTGCTGGGCCAACACCTACCTGGCCTACGAGACGCTGTCCCCGCCGCTGCAACGGCTCTGCGACGAGCTCACTGCGGTGCACGACATCACGATGTCGATGAAGAAGGCCATCTCCAAGGGGCATCCGTTCGACCTGGCGGAGGTCCAGGCGAAGTGGCCGCCGCTCGAACGTCCCGTCGTACGCGTACACCCCGAGACCGGCCGTAAGGCGCTGTTCGTCAACCGGGCGTCCACGACCCGGCTGGTGGGGCTGTCCGACCGGGAGAACGAGGCGCTGCTGCCGCTGCTGATCGACCACATACGGTCGCCTGAGTATCAGCTGCGACTCCGCTGGCGTCCGGGCACACTGGCGTTCTGGGACAACCGCCCCACTCAGCACTACGCGGTGGCCGACTACACGGAGCGCCGCCGCATGCACCGCGTGACTATCAACGCCTTCCCAGAACACCAATAAACCGTCGTCTTTCGTTACGACAAGCCGCCCCACCGGCCGAGCCGCTGGGGGAACCACCGGCTGAACCACTGGCCGCCACCGGCCAAGAATGCGCACGTAACGGCGCCCGACCCGGTGCGGGTTCAGCGGCCGTTTTCCTGGAGGCCCTCAGCCATGTGCGGCGGGTGGCGGTGGGTGCGGCTTGCCGTAACGGATGGAAGGGGTTTGGGGCCGTAACAACGTGGGTGGCGGTGGGTGTGGCTTGCCGTAACGGATGAAAAGGGTTGTCAGGACAGTAACAATGCGCCAATGGTCGGTGGGAGCTGGTAACAAGGACTTCATGATTGACGCCCCAGACGCCGAGATGCTGCGTGAAGAGGCCGAGACCCGGTTGCGAGCGCTCGCCGGTGAGCACGCTCGGCTGCGCGATGACCAGTGGGCCGCCATCGAGGCGCTGGTCATCGACCGGCGGCGGTGCCTCGTCGTCCAGCGCACCGGCTGGGGCAAGTCGGCCGTCTACTTCGTGGCCACCGCCCTGCTGCGCGAGCTCGGCGATGGGCCCACCGTCATCGTCTCGCCGCTGCTCGCCCTGATGCGCAACCAGATCGCCGCAGCCGAGCGGGCCGGGATCCGGGCCGTCACCATCAACTCGGCCAACCCCGAGGCGTGGGAGGAGATCTACGGGCAGGTGGCCGACGGGGAGATCGACGTGCTGCTGGTCAGCCCCGAGCGGCTCAACAACCCCGACTTCCGCGACAACGTGCTGCCCGAGCTGGCCGAGAGCGCCGGCCTGGTCGTGGTCGACGAGGCGCACTGCATCTCCGACTGGGGGCACGACTTCCGGCCCGACTACCGCAGGCTCGCCACGCTCTTCAACGAGCTGCCGCCGGGCATTCCGGTGCTCGCCACCACCGCCACGGCCAACGCGCGGGTCACGCGGGACGTGGCCGAGCAGATGGGCGAGGGCACGCTGGTCCTGCGGGGGCCGCTGGAGCGGGAGAGCCTGCACCTGAGCGTGGTGCGGCTGCCGACCGCCGAGCAGCGGCTGGCGTGGCTGTCCCAGGCGCTGCGTGAGCTGCCCGGCTCCGGGATCATCTACACGCTGACCGTGGCCGCGGCCCACGAGATCGCCGGATATCTGCGTGACCAGGGATATGAGGTCGCCTCCTACTCCGGGCAGACCGATCCCGCCGAGCGGCTGGCGGCCGAGGAGGCGCTGCTCAACAACAAGATCAAGGCGCTGGTGGCGACGAGCGCGCTCGGGATGGGCTTCGACAAGCCCGATCTCGGGTTCGTCGTCCACGTGGGGGCGCCGCAGTCGCCCGTCGCCTACTACCAGCAGGTCGGCCGGGCCGGGCGTGGCGTCGAACGCGCCGAGGTGATCCTGCTGCCCGGCACCGAAGACCGCGATATCTGGGCCTATTTCGCCTCACTGGCGTTCCCGCCAGAGCCGGTGGTGCGGGCCACGCTCCAGGCGCTCGAAGAGCGGGGCGTGCTCTCCACCCCCGCGCTGGAGTCGGCCGTCGACCTCAGCCGGAGTCGGCTGGAGATGATGCTCAAGGTCCTCGACGTCGACGGCGCCGTCCGCAGGGTCAAGGGCGGCTGGGAGGCGACCGGTGAGCCATGGGACTACGACGCCGAGCGCTACGCCCGCATCGCCGGAGAGCGCAAGGCCGAGCAGGAGGCCATGCTCGGCTACCTGACCACGACCGAGTGCCGCGAACGCTACCTGCGCGGCCACCTCGACGACGAGACGGCCGGCCCATGCGGCAGGTGCGACAACTGCACCGGCGAGCACCGTTCGCCGCAGATCGCCGAGCAGGCCGTGGCGGGCGCCCGCGAGCGGCTGACCAGGCCCGGCGTCGAGATCGACGCGCGCAGGCAGTGGCCGACCGGCCTGGCCGACCTGTCCGGCCGCATCAAGCCGGAGCTCGGCGCCGAGCCGGGCCGGGCGCTCGGGCGGCTCACCGACATCGGCTGGGGCAACCGGCTGCGCGAGCTGTTCAACGGCGCCGACGGGCCGATGGCCGACGACATGTTCAAGGCCGTGATCCAGGTGCTGTCCGCCTGGGACTGGCGGGAGCGGCCCGTCGCCGTGGTCAACGTGCCGTCCACGTCGCGGCCTCTGCTCGTGCGCGGCTTCGCCGAGCGGCTGGCGCAGGTCGGGCGGCTGACCTACCTGGGCGAGCTCGGCTACCGCGACGGCTCGCCGGGCAAGCAGTTCAACAGCGCCAAGCGGGTTCAGGCGGTCAGGGCGACGCTGGCCATGCCGAAGGAGGTCGGCGCCGCCGTGGCGGCGTGCGGTGGTCCGGTCCTGCTGATCGACGACCGCATCGACACCGGCTGGACGATGACGCTCGCCGCCGCGCTCGTCCGCCACGCGGGCGCCCCGGCCGTGCTGCCGCTCGCCCTGGCGACGGTCAGCTGACGCCCATCGTCACCAGGTCATAGCCGCCGTAGACCGGGTTGACGTGCACGTTGGTCGCCTTCAGGCCGCGTACGAGCAGTGACCGCTCCCAGGAGAGCGGCACCAGCACGGCCTCGTCGGCGATCTTCTGCTCGACCTCGTTCCAGCGCCGGGCGCGCGTGGTGGCGTCGAGTTCGCGCTTGGCCGTGTCGATGAGGGCGTCGAGCGCGGGCAGGCGGACGTTCACGTTGATCGAGTTACCCTTCTCCAGGATCTCCCTGCTGTCGGCCAGCGGGGAGACGAACGTCTCCACGTCCGGCCAGTCGGGCGCCCACGCCCTGGCGATCAGGCCGACACCCGCCTTTTTGAGATATTCGGGATTGCCCCCGTACTTCGCGTGGAAGTCCGCGATCGGGTAGCCCCGCAGCTGCACCTTGATGCCGATCTTGGCAAGTGACGCCTGCACGGCCTGCGCGACGGCGGACTCCCCGAAGGTGTCACGGTAGATGTAGGTGGTGCTGAACCCGCCGGGCTTGCCGCAGGCGGCGAGTGACTCCTTGGCGGCGGTCGTGTCGCCGGACGCAGAGAGGCCGGGCAGGGGCGCGTGCGTGCCGGGGATCAGCGGCGGTACGAGCGAGGTCGGTATCTGGCCGCCCTGGTTCAGCCCGCCGACGGAGGCCCGGTTGATCGTCGCCAGGTCCAGGGCGCGGATCACCGCGCGGCGGCAGTCGACCTGGTCGAACGGCGGCACCTGCGGATCGATCGCCAGATAGCGGATCCGGGAGCCGACAGGGGCGTCGGCGCGGCTCTTGTACGCGGGGTTGTCGTAGATCTTGGTCGAGTCCAAGGTCGCGATCGGCGAGCTGACCTCCGCCTGGCCGATCAGCATTTTGGCGCTCGCGTCGGCCGCGGCCAGCTCGAATTGGAGCTCGTACCGGTCCGGGAGGGCCTTGCGGTTCGGGTCGGTCGCGGGGTCCCAGTTCGGGTTGCGGACGAGGACGATCTTGTTGTCCGTCGCGCTCTCGAACTTGTACGGTCCCGACGAGATCACCGCGTACCGATACTTGGCGGCGGTGTCCTTGGCCTTGGGTACGGGGACGGTCTCGGGCAGCTGAGCGAGGTTGTCGAAGGCGCCGTACGGCTGCTTGAGATGGAACACGATCGTACGGTCGTCCGGCGTCTGGATGGCCGAGTCCGTGTTCGCGTCGGGCGACTTGTACGGTCCCTGGTAACCGGCGGGCAGGTCGAGCATGGTGTCGAAGTAGGTGGGGCCGTTGCTCAAGGTGGCCTTGTCCATGCTCCGCAGCACCGCGTACTTCACGTCCGCCGCGGTGATCCGCGTGCCGTCCTGGAACTTCACGCCGTCGCGCAGCCGGTAGGTCCACGTCTTCCCGCCGTCGCTCGCCTGCCCCAGGGACTCGGCCAGGTCGGGAACGAGCTGGGTGCCGGCCTGACCGGGCGCGGGCTTGAACATCGTCAGCGACCGGCCGTAGAGGCGGATGGCGTTCATGGCGTCGGGGTAGTAGGTGTTGCCCGGGTCGGCGGAGTCCAGGCTGTAGGCCGAGGCCAGGTGGAGTGTGCCGCCGGTCTTGGTGGACGGGTTGGCGACCGCCGCGACCGCCGCGTCGAAGCCGGTGGGCCCTGTCGTGGCCGGGGTCGTCGGCCCGCCATTCGGTCCCGTCTCAGGGAGGTTGCGGATGAAGATCCACGCCGCGAGGCCCACCACGAGTGCCGTGGCCACCGCCCCCACCGACACCAGCACACCGCGCCGCCGGACGCCGGGCGCGGTCACGGGCGTGACACCACCGGGATCCGTGGGTCGCGGGTACGGCCCAGGCACCTGAGGCCCGGCAGGCGCCTGCGGCCCGGACTGCCGGTGGGGCCTGGCCTGTGGGTAGGCCATGGCCGGTGGCGGTGGAGGAGGGGCGCTCGTCCGGATGAGTTCTCCCAGCACCTGCTCCGCCGTGGGCCGCCGCCGGGGATCCTTGACCAGCGCCGTCCAGAGCAGCGCCCCGAGCGGCTCCGGCACTCCCGACAGGTCCGGATCCATGCTCAGGATCCGGTGCATCACCACCGGCAGCGCCCCGAACCCGAACGCGCTGTGCCCCGTGGCCGCGTACACCATCGTCCCGGCCCACGCGAACACGTCGCTGGCCGGTGACGGCTCGCCGTGGAACTGCTCCGGCGCCATGTACGCGGGCGTGCCCACCACGCTGGTCGTCAGACTCTGGCTCACGTCCAGCGCCCGCGCGATGCCGAAGTCGATCACCCGGGGGCCGTCGGGAGCCAGCAGCACGTTGCTCGGCTTGAAGTCGCGGTGCATCACCCCGGCCCGGTGGATCGCGGCCAGCGCGGTGGCGGTCGCGATGGCCAGCCGTACCAGCGCCTGGCCCCGCAGCGGGCCTTCCCCGGACACCTGGCGCTGCAGCGACGGGCCGTCCACGTACTCGCCGACGATGTACGGCTGGTCGTTGACGGCGCCCACCTCAAGCACTCGGGCCGTACAGAACTCCGCCACCCGCCGGGCGGCCTCAGCCTCGCGCCGGAAGCGTCGTACGGCCTGCTCATCGTCGGCGAACCTGGCGTGCAGCAGCTTGATCGCCACCCGCTCGCCACTCGGGGAGGTCCCCAGATAGACGCTGCCCTGGCCGCCCTCGCCGAGGAACCCGGTGACCTGATAGGAGCCAACCGACACGGGGTCGCCTGGCCGTAACGGACGCACGCCCAGCATCCGGCTCCTTATCGTCCTTTATCGGGGATCGCCCCTTATCGGGGCTTCTTACGATAAGGATTCTTACGATAAAGGGCGCCGGAAAGATCGCACTAGAGGCGCGGGCGCGCTCCCAGATGAACAATCGCCTTGGCCGCCAGGCGGCAGCCGTCCGTCAGCGCCTCGGCCGGCGGCTTGCCCTCCAGCCACGGCGGCAGGAACCCGGCGCAGAACGCGTCGCCCGCCCCCGTGCCGTCGACGATCCGCTCAACCGGCTCGGCATCCACCCGGATCGGCTCGGATCGGCTGTTGCCGAACCAGAGCGCGCCCTCATCGTTCATCTTGATCACGACCTGCGGGAACCAGGCGGTGAGCACCTTGGCCGCCGCCTCGGGATCGTCGCGGCCGGTCAGCACCTTCGCCTGATCGACGTTGGCGAACAGCAGCTTGACCCCGTTGGTCCACTCCAGGAACGGCTCCGCCCCCGTACGCTCCAACGGCGCGGACGACGAGCAGTCGACCGAGATGGACATCCCGGACCGGCGAGCCATGTCGAGCGCGGCCAGCCCCGCGTCGCGGGACCCCTCGTTGATCAGGGTGTAGCCGGACAGATGCAGATGACCGCCGCCGAACAGGTCGCGCGGCAGATCCTCCGGCGAGAGCGCCGCGTTGGCACCCGGGTCGGAGAGCATGGTCCGCTCACCCTTGTGCGTGACGAGCACCACGCAGGTGCCGGTCGGCCGCTCAGGATCCATGACAAGCCGGGCATCGACCCCGTAACCCATCAGCTCCATGTCACGGTTGCGACCGGTGATGTCGGCGCCCCGGCGGCCGATGAAGGCCACCTCGGCACCCTCGACGGCCAGCCAGGAAGCGATGTTCGCCCCTGATCCACCGCCGTGCATCGTCACGATCGCCGGAGTGTCGCTCGCCCTGGCGAGCGCATAACGGGCGCGAGCGACCGCGTCGGTCATGAGATCGCCCACCACGACGACCCGCGTCATGATGCCACCACCTTGCTGCCTTCAGAACGAGCCTGGCCACGGCAAAACTAACAGCTTCCGGCCTACCCGTGGGGCGGACCCCGGACACAGGGGGGCAGTCGATGCACAAGCGTTGCCCAATAGGCCCTGCCGGGCGTGGCATTCGGGACGCGGGTCTACGCTCGGGACTGTGGAGGCTCCGTACCCGGCACACTGGGAGGCCGACGTCGTCCTGGCGGACGGCGGCACCGCCCATGTGCGTCCCATCAAGCCCGCCGACGCCGACAGACTGCGCGCCTTCTACTCTCGCCTCTCCGACGAATCCATCTATTTCCGGTTCTTCGGCCCCAGACCACGGCTCTCCGACAAGGAGGTCTCGTGGTTCACCACCGTCGACTACGTCGACAGGGTCGCGCTGATCGCCACCATCGGCACCGAGATGGTGGCCGTGATCCGCTACGACAAGACGGGGCCCGGTGAGGGCGAGGTGGCCTTCCTCGTCGAGGACGCCCACCAGGGCAGGGGAGTGGCCTCGGTGCTGCTGGAGCACCTGGCCGCCACGGCCCGCGAGCGCGGCATCGAGCGCTTCGTCGCCGACGTGCTCCCGGCCAACATGAAGATGATGGGCGTCCTGCGCCAGGCCGGATACACGGCCGAGAGCTCCTTCGCCGACGGTGTCGTCCGCATGACGCTCGACCTCACCCCCACGGAGACCTCGACCGGGGTGACGACCGCCCGCGAACACCGCGCCGAGGCCAGGTCCATCGCCCGCCTGCTCGCGCCCGGCTCGGTGGCGGTCATCGGCGCCTCGCGCGAGCCGGGCGGAGTCGGTCACACCGTGCTGCGCAACCTGCTCGCCGCCGACTTCAGCGGTCCCGTCTACCCGGTTCACCGTGAGGTACGCGCCATGGCGGGCGTACGCGCCTATCCGAGCGTGGGCGCCATCGACGACCAGGTGGACCTGGCTGTGGTGGCCGTGCCCGCCTCCGGCGTCATCGAGGTGGTCAAGGAATGCGCGGAGAAGGGCGTACACGGGCTGGTCGTGGTCTCCTCCGGGTTCGGCGAGACGGGCGCCGAGGGTCGTGAGCGGCAGGACGAGCTGGCCCGCATCGCGCGCGCGTACGGCCTGCGCGTGGTCGGGCCCAACTGCCTCGGCATCGCCAACACCGACCCGGCCGTCAAGCTCAACGCCACACTCGCCGCGACCTTGCCGGGCCGGGGGCGGGTCGGCTTCTTCAGCCAGTCGGGCGCGCTCGGCACCGCCCTGCTCCAGCGGGTGGCGCAGCGGGGGATGGGCATCTCGTCGTTCGTCTCGGCGGGTAACCGGGCCGACGTGTCGGGCAACGACCTGCTCCAATACTGGGAGGAGGACGCCTCTACCGAGGTGATCCTGCTCTACCTGGAGTCACTGGGCAATCCACGCAAGTTCACCCGCCTGGCCAGGCGCCTGGCCCGCAGCAAGCCGATCGTGGTCGTCAAGAGCGGCGGCACGCCCGCCGGTCACTCCGCCGAGGCGCTCGGGCTGCCCGACTCGGCGGTCAGCTCGCTGTTCTCGCAGGCGGGGCTGATCCGGGTGGACGACCTCATCCAGTTGTTCGACGTGGGCCAGCTCCTGGCCTATCAGCCGCTGCCCGCCGGTCCTCGGGTCGGGCTGGTCACCAACTCCGACGCCCTGGGCCTGCTCGCCGCCGACGCCTGCGTCGCCGCGGGCCTGGAGCCCCTGCCACCGGTCAACCTGGGGGCGAGCGCCGGGGCCGCCGCCTTCGGTACGGCCCTCGCGGACCGGCTCGACTCGCCGTCGGTGGACGCGGTGGTGGTGATCTACATGCCGCCGATCCCCGGTGAGGACTCGGCGGTCGCGGCCGAACTGCTGCGGGTGTCTCAGGACTCGGCCAAGCCGGTGCTCGCCACCTTCCAGGGGCATCTCGGCATGCATCCCGACCTGGTGGTGGGCTCGGTGCCCTCGCGGGGGTCCATTCCCTCGTACGCGGCGCCGGAGGAGGCGGTCAGGGCACTGGAGTACGTGGTCCGCTACGCGAGATGGCGCGCCCGGCCGTCTCTACCGCCCCCCGAACTCCCGGACATCGACCCCCACCGCGCCCGCACCCTGATCCACCACGCTCTCCAGCAGGCCGTCACCGCTGCCCCCGCCGTTGACGCGGCTTCCGTATCCACGACTCCCGCTTCTGCGGCTTCCGCTTCCGCTTCCGCTTCCGCTGCGTCCCCGTCCGCGCGGAGCTTCTTCGCCGAGCCCGGCCCGCCGGTCGAGGCCGACGCGGCCGATGTCGCCGAGCTGCTCGCCTGCTACGGGCTGAGCGTCTGGCCGGCCGAGGTGGTGCGATCCCCGGACGAGGCGGTGGTGGCCGCCGAACGGCTGGGTTGGCCGGTGGTGCTCAAGGTGGCCGGCGCCGAGGCCGCCCGCCGGGCCGGGACCGTACGCCTCGGGCTCGCGGGGCCTGACAGCGTGCGGCATGCCCACGCCGAGTTCGTCGCCCAGTTCGGCGAGGACGTGGAGCTGGCGGTCCAGCGGATGGCGCCGCAGCCCGCCGTACCGACCGTGGTGAGCGTCACCGAGAACCCGGCGTTCGGCCCCGTCGTGTCGTTCGGGCTGGGCGAGGTGACGGCGCGACTCCTCCTTGACCAGGGCTTCAGGCTCGCACCACTGACGGGCGAGGACGCCGCCGGGCTGGTGCGTTCGGTCCGCGGGGCCCCGCTGCTGTTCGGCGAGTACGGCTACCCGCCCGTCGCGGTCGACGCCCTGGAGGACCTCCTGGTCAGGGTGGGTCGCCTGGCCAACGACCTGCCGGAGGTGGCCCGTCTCGAGCTCGACCAGGTCCTGGTGGGTAGGGAGGGCGTCATCATCCTGGGCGCCCGCGCCACGATCCGCACCCCACCCGGCCCCCGCCCGGACGGCGGCCCCCGCAGGCTGGCCTGATCACCCCTGCTAGTTGGAGGTCCGCCGCCCTCGAGGAGCCCCGAGGGCGGCCAAGGGCTCGGTCAGCCGTGCACGATCGCGACGTTGTCGATCCAGTTCCACGCCGTGCCCGCGTTGTCCAGGACGAGGTTCAGCGCGTCGATGGAGTGTTCGGTCGCGTCCGCGGGGTCGGCGACCTTGAACGTCGTGGGATAGAAGGACCCGTCGGCGTAAAAGCCGCCGTATCCGTGAATGACGAGGTAGTGCCGCAAGAGAGAGGCGTGGTTGTTCCATGGCAACTCGCCAGGTTTCACGATGATCATCACTGGATTGCCGCGGGACAGGGAGGTGATGATCCGGTCGAAGACGATCTTGCGGGTCTGGTCGATGCTGACGTCCAGCCCCTCGAACGAATACTGCCAGTCAGAGGCCGACAGGTATTGGTTGATGACGCCGGGGATCCGTCCCGGCCAGGTGATGCCGTAGATCGCCTCGTCGGTACCCAGCTTGTCGGCCAGTTCAGCCTGCGGCGGAGCCGAGTAGCCCATCGTGGCCAGCGTCATCTGCACGGCGGCGGGCCCGCACCAGTTCGCCTTCTCCTGCTGCTTGAGCGAAAGCCTCATGTCCAGGGCCCTGACGGTCGGCCGCCAGGTTCCGGCGATGCCGAAGGTGGCGTCGGCGACGGCGTAGGGACGTCTGAGATCGGTGAACGCGGTGTAGCACGCCCGGCTCGCGTTCGTGGTCATCGTCGGGCACGAATCGGAGATGGTCGGGCCGCCCCCGCCGAACTTCAGGGTCAGGTTGACCTGGAAGTTGGTGTACGCGCCCGGGTTGATGAAGGCCACCGCGCGTACCTGCGTACGGTGGTCGTTGAACTCCAGGCACACCTGGTAGGCGGTCCCGTTGTACGTCTGGGTGTCATTGCAGGTTCTGTTGGCCGCGGACGGATACTCGTGCCAGATTCCGGCCTGGGCTGGGAGGGCAGGCACGGCGACCACCGCGAGTGCCACGCCTGCCAGCAGCGAGAGTAACGCCGAAAGCAATCTTTTCACGGGCTCAAGTCCTTCTCTGGGACGTGGTGCAGGGGGAGATCGGTTACGGCGCCGTCACCGTGAGCCTGTGCAGCCGCTCGTTGATCTTGTAATAGAGGTTGCCGAACCGGTCGGCCGTCAGCCCTTCCATCCCCGGGTCGGTCAGCAGCACCGTCATGGCCTTGGTCGACTTGTCGATCCGGAAGAGCTGGTCGCCGGAGGTGCCGTACACACCGCCCGGATCCTTGTCCACGGTCAGCAGGACCCCGTCGCGCCAGGCCAGGCTGGGTTTGGCGGTGTAGTCGGGGTCGGCGAACAGCCTTTTCACGGTGATCGCGTCGGGGCTGGCCGGGTCGAGTGTGAACAGCGACCCACCGGCCAGGCCCCAGAGCCCGCCGTCCACCTCGGTGAGGGCCGTGACGGCCTTGGGCGCGGTCAGCGGCAGCGGGTGGGTGCGTACGGCGCCGCTCGCGGGATCGTAGGAGAACAGGGTGGCCGAGGCTCCCGGGGCGTAGACAGGGTCGACGCCCAGCGCCCCGCGCGTGGAGGTGCCGCCGAACACCTTGCCGCCCGCGTAGGCCAGCGAGACGACGGCCTGGTCCCGCACCACGCACACGGTCCGGCCCGCCGTGCCGTCCTTCCAGATGGTGAGCGCGCCGCTGCGTTTGCCGTACTTGGGCACCGTGCCCATGTACACCGTGCCGTCGGGGCCGCCGGCCAGCGCGTACGGGCGGTCCTGCGGCGGCGGTCCGTTACCCGGCTCGCAGTCGTCGGCCTTGTCGCCCACCGCGCCGCCGGTGTACTTGAGAGTGGGCGGCCACGGTCCCGCCGGGTCGTAGCTGTAGAGCTTGGCCGAGGGGTAGGCGCCGATGTAGAGCCGCCCGTCGTGGGCCAGCAGGCTGTCGGTCTGGGTGAGTCCGGTACGGGTGGGCGTGTCCGGGTTGCCATCGTCAGCGTCGCCGCGTAGCGGGTCGTACACGCCGGTGCCACCCGTCAGGTAGCCGCCGGTGTAGATCTTCCCGTCGGGACCGGCGCCGAGCGCGTTGATCGCGGCGGGCAGGACCGGGGTGCCGCCGACGACCCGGCTGCTCCACTGACCGGTCGCGGGCGCGTACTTGAAGATCCTGGTGCCGTCGCCGGCCGCGCCGAGACCGATGAGCGTGCCGTCCACCCAGGTGTAGCCGGTGACGTCCAAGCCGGGCTGTACGGTCGTCGCCTGCACGGCCTTGGCGGCCAGGTCATAGGACTGCAGCAGGCCGTCCTTGACCAGCCAGACCTTGCCGTCGGCGGCCGGTGAGTGGTGCAGGTCCACATCGGTGATCGTGGCGTCGGTGACGGCCCGGTAGGAGCCGTCGGCGTTCTTGATGATCTGCAGGACGAGCAGCGTACGGTCGATCCAGGCGAACAGCCTGCCTCCGGTCCAGGTGAGGCCGCCCACCATGGAGTTGTGCGCGTAGGCGGCGGGCAGGAGGCTGTCGGTCCGCCCTGTGACGTTGTCGAACCTGACCAGCGCGGCATTCGTCCCCGTGCCCAGGTAGGTGGCGTTGGCGACCGGATCGTGGGCGAGGCTGCGCACGTACTGCGCACCGGCCACGATGGGCACGCTGCCGATCGTGGTGAAGGCGCCGTTGTCGTACTTGAAGTAGCGGCCGTCGTTGTACGTGCCTCCGTACACCTTCCCGCCCGCTCCCGCCTCCAGGTCCCAGATGAAGGAGTAACCGCCCTCCGCCCTGCCGAGGTCGGTCACCGTCGTCTGGCCGGGGACGTGCCGGTAGAGCTTGGAGTTGGGGTAAGTGCCGAGGTAGACGCTGCCGTCGGTGGCCGTGGTCGCCGCCCAGCCGCCGACCGTGGGCGTGGCGGCGCTGTCCGGGATCGTGATCTTCTTGGTCACCTTCTCGGTGGCCAGGTCGATCTCCGCGAGCTGCGGGTTGGCGTCCGCGGTGCCGGTGTAGATCGCGTACGCGTCGCCTCCCGCGAAGGTGGTGGCGTTGGGCACGCTGCTCTCGAGCTGCACGCCGAGATCGGTCGTGTCCTTGGTGATCAGCACCTCGTCCCAGTAGGCGGTGCCCACATTGGCGACGCCCGAGTAGATGAGCGCCGAGACCGTGGCCGTGCCGGCGGGCGCGACGCCGGAGGCCGTGACGCCGTTCCACCGCTTGCCCGTGACCGAGGCGTTCGCGCTGCCGAGGAGCTGGCCCGAGGTTCCCCTGAAGCGCAGGTACAGCTCGGCGCTACCGCTGTCGGCCCAGACCTGGGCATAGGCGGTGTAGCGCGTACCCGCGGTGGCGGGCAGGCCCGGCTGGCTCTCCCTGCCGTACGCGTTGCCCGGCTCGGTGTCGGCGATGCGCGCCGTGCTGCGGCCGTCCCAGGCCACGGCCGTGACACCGCCCGGGCTGTGCGATCCGCTCCACCCGGTCAGTCCGTCGTCGAAACCGCCGTTGACGATCCGCAGGTCGGCGGCCTGCGCCGGCGCGAGCGGGACGGTGAGCAGCGCCGCCAGCAGAGCCGTCGACAGTGCCCCCGCCAGCAGGCGCCTCATAACGTCCCCCTCACGGCGAGACGGTGCTCATCGGGCCTGAGGCCGGCCGGGTTCCGGCCGTCGGCTTCAGGCGGTGGCGGTGACGACAAGCGTGGGATGAACCCGGCCAGGGTTACCAGAGGGGATCGCGGCATGTCCGTACCTCCAGCGAGCGTGTTCGATTTCGCTCAGTTTCGGCCCCGACCGTAACTTTTGACGCACGCCTCGTCAATAGGGTGCACAGTGCTCCGTGGCGGAGACGACTCGTTGCGGGAAAATTTGGGTCTTGACCGTAACTAGCTCCTTCTGAGAGCTTGTGATCGTTTCACTGTTCGCGAACTTGGGGTTCCCAGGCGTCCGCCTGGACGGTGGTTCTCGGAGGCTCGCCAAACCTCATTTCTATGAAATTTCACCATTTGTCACTCGAGTGGTCGGCGTGGCGACAGTGATGAGGCGCAATGGCACGTCCGGTAATTGCACATGGCCGTACGCGTAGATAACGGATAAAAGACGTTATAGAGCGTTATGTCTGGTGGGTGAGTGCACTGCGCGGTCCTGGCAGGATGGACCCATGAGGGAAACCCGAGTCTCAGCCGCGGGCCTGCGTGAAGCGATCGAGCGCAGCGGCTACTACCCCGACCTCGTCACCGATGCGGTCGAATCCGCGCTGGGGAAGGAGGCTGTGACCGCATTCGTGGTCCATCATGAGGCCACCTTCGATCCCGCGATGGAAGTGCGCAGACACGTCACCGTACTGGTGCTGTCGACGACGAGGCTGCTGGTCTGCCACACCGACGAACACCCGGCGGTGGAAGGCGTCTCGACCTCACACGCCTCCACGACCACGGAGGCGGTGCGCCTGAGCCGCGTCCAGTCGGTCGCGGTCACCCGTGTCGTCCCCGACCCCGCGTCCTACGTGCCCGGCGTCCCTCCCACGGAGGTCACGCTCACGATCGGCTGGGGCGCCATCTCCCACGTCGATCTTGAGCCGGCCACCTGCGGCGACGAGAACTGCGAGGCCGACCACGGCTACACGGGCGCCATCACCGCGGACGACCTCTCGCTCCGGGTGAGCGAGGCGGCCGACGGCCCCGACGCGGTCAACCACGTCCTTGCCTTCTCCAAGTCCCTCTCCGAAGCCACCGCCCGCGCCACGACCTGACAAGACCACTCCCAGGCGCCCACCCTCTCGGCGCCACCAGGGCAAGAGGCATGCAGACAACGCGCACTCCGGTCCGTGGGACCGCGCCCAGGAGGGAACCTCGGCGACAGCGCACGGCGCTCTCGGGCGGGGTAGATGAGCCACGCCCAGGCACCAGCGTCCCGGCGGCGCCGTCCAGTCCACGGCGGCGGCCGTGCGCCTGCGATGGCGGCTGCCCCAGCTGCCCCACGGCATCTACGGCCACGGCTTCCACGGCCACGGCTTCCACGGCATCAACCGCATCCACGGTGTCTACCGCATCCACGGTGTCTACCGCATCCACGGTGTCTGCGGTGCCCATGCGGCCGCGCTTGGGCGCGCCGCTCCAGCCGGACATTCCCCACGAACGGTCCCGCACCATATGTACGGCGCCCAGCCGATCAGGCGAAGAAGACGGCCAAGAATACGCACGTAACGTCGCCCAGCCATGTGCGGGCTCAGCGGCCGTTTTCCTGGAGGCCCCCAGCCACGTGCGGCGAGTGGCGCCCACTTGGCCGTGCCGTACAAGAAGGTCGGTTTCTGGGGTTTGCTGGGAGTGGCCGTGCGGCGGGTGGCGCCCACTTGGCCGTGCCGTACAACAAGATCAGCTTTTGGGTTTGCGGCGATCAAGCGGGTTCGGGGGATTGGATGATCGAGTTTTCGGACGAACGGAATGGAGCGTCATGGGCGGATACGCGCCACTGATTCCCAGCTACGGCACCGCGTCGCTTGCCGAGCTGCCCGGGGCGCTGCTCGCGGCGCTGGGCATGGCCGAGCCGAACACCCTCCAGCTCGCCCCCGCCGACCGCGTCTGCCTGTTCCTCGTGGACGGGCTCGGCGATGAGCTGCTCCAAGCGCACGCCGACCGGGCGCCCTTCCTCGCCGCCGCCACCCGGACCACGCTCACCGCCGGGTTCCCCGCCACCACCGTCACCAGCCTGTGCTCGCTGGGCACCGGTGTGTCGCCGGGTGAGCACGGCATGCTGGGTCTGATGCTGGCCGTGCCGGGCGCCGGGCACCTGTTCAACTGCCTGCGCTGGACGCTGCCCGGCGGCGCCTTCATGGAGCCGAGCCGATGGCAGCCCGCCGAGACCGTCTTCCAGCGCGCCGCCGCCGCGGGGATCGTGCCGAGT
Organism: Nonomuraea sp. NPDC052129; assembly: GCF_040680095.1. Taxonomy (NCBI): domain Bacteria; kingdom Bacillati; phylum Actinomycetota; class Actinomycetes; order Streptosporangiales; family Streptosporangiaceae; genus Nonomuraea; species Nonomuraea sp. NPDC052129. The sequence continues at coordinate 330,231 of NZ_JBFAVX010000007.1, forward strand.
TATGTGGCTCCGGCCCAGTTCGAGGGGAGCGGCCTGACCGAGGCCGTCTACCGCGGCGTGCGTTATCTGGCCGCTGACAGCGTCGACGAGCGCGTGGCCAGGGTACGCGCGGCGATGGCCGAGCCGAGGGCCCACGTCACCGTCTACTACGGCGACCTCGACGCGATGGGCCACATGACCGGCTGGGGCAGCGAGGAGTGGCTCGACCAGCTGGAAATCGTCGACCGGATGGCCGAGCGCATGGCCGCGGACCTGCCTGCCGGCTCCGCCCTCTACATCACCGCCGACCACGGCATGGTCAACGTGACCGACAAGGTCGACGCCGAGACCGACCCGGCGCTGAGCCGGGGCGTGGCGATGCTCGGCGGGGAGGCGCGGGCCAGGCATGTGTACGCCGAGCCGGGCGCCGCCTCCGAGGTGCTCGACGCGTGGCGTGAGACCCTGGCGGGCAGGGCATGGGTGGTGTCGAGGCAGGAGGCGGTCGAGTCCGGCTGGTTCGGGCCGCGCGTGCGGTCCGAATGGCTGGAGCGCATCGGCGACGTCGTGGCCGTCCCATACGCTGACCTGGCGCTCACCGCGCCGAGCGCGCATCCGATCGAGGCGCTGTTCACCGGCTACCACGGTTCGATGACGACGGCCGAACAGCACGTACCACTCTTGGAGGTAAGCAGTCGATGACGTCATTCATGGCAACTGGGGTGAGCACCCGATGAGCCCGTTGATCACGCCCGAGGAGCTCGCCACGCTGGACGGCGTGACCCTGCTCGACGTGCGGTGGCGGCTCGGCGGCCCGCCGGGGATCGAGATGTATGACGAGGGGCACCTGCCGGGCGCCGTCTTCTGCGCCCTTGACGCCGACCTCGCCGCGCCGGCCGGAGCGGGCGGGCGGCATCCGCTGCCGGAGCCGGACGACTTCGAGAGCGCGATGCGGCGGCTGGGGGTGTCCGGCGAACGGCCGGTGGTCGTCTACGACGACACGGGCTCGATGGCCGCCGCGCGGGCCTGGTGGACGCTGCGTTACTTCGGTCACCCGGACGTCCGGGTGCTGGACGGCGGCCTGTCCGCCTGGGCCGACGCGGGTTTGCCGGTCGTCAAGGAGACGCCCGAGGTGGCGCCCGGTGACTTTGTCGCCAGGCCGGGCGGGATGCCACTGCTGAGCGCCGCCGAGGCCGGGGCGCTCGCGACGTCGGGAGTGCTGCTGGACGCGCGGGCGGGTGAGCGCTATCGGGGCGAGGTGGAGCCCATCGACCCCGTCGCCGGGCACGTGCCCGGCGCCGTCAGCGCGCCGACCACGGAGAACATCGGCCCCGACGGCCGGTTCCGTCCCGCAGCCGACCTGCGCGAGCGGTTCGCCGCCCTCGGGGTGGGTGCGGGAGTGCGGGCTGGAGCCTATTGCGGCTCCGGCGTCACGGCCGCGCACGAGCTGCTGGCCATGGAGGTGGCGGGCCTGCCCGCGGCGCTCTACGTGGGCTCGTGGTCGGAGTGGGTCGCCGACCCCACCCGGCCGATCGCCATCGGCTGAGCGCCGATCGCCATCGGCTGAGCGTCGGCGTCGGTCGTCACCGGCTGAGCTCCCGCCCAGTCCCCGGTGTGCTGAGCCCCTGCCCGGCCTCTGGTGAACCGCCGGTTTCCCGCGCCGAAGCACACGAAGCCGAGCACTCCCGTCTTGGCCGAGGCCGATGCCAGGGCCGAGGCGGGAGCCCGGCCGTCGGCGAGGAGTTCATGGAAGGCGGACATCACCGCCAACGCCTCCTCATCGCGCACCGGCACCATCCCCGCGACGACGCAGGACGTACCCCTGGCCAGGAACGTTCCGGCCAGTCCGAGCGGTGCGCCGTCCGTAGGCGTGTGCGCCATTCCCGAGTCGCACGCCGACAGCACCACGAGCCCGGCCGTCCGGGACAGCCCGAGCAGGTCGTACGCCATGAGCTGCCCGTCGGAGAGCGTGATGCCCGACAGCAGCGGGCTACGCGCGTGGAACACCCCGTGCGCCGCCAGATGCAGCACGTCGGCGCTGGTCAGCGCCGCCAGCACGGCCCCGGAGCGGGCGGGCACCTCGCGTCCCCCTGGATGACAGGCGAGCACTTGCGCGACCTCCGCGCGCGCATGCGCCAGCCCCGGCCCGGCCGCGGCGATCATCACGGGCCGTTCAGCGGGTACGGTGGCGCGCCGCCCAGCCGCCAGCCAGGCGGCCGCGCTCGCGGCCACGGACACCGGACGATCACGCAGGCTCGGCAGCGCCCCCCACGGCACCGTGTGCAGCGGGCCGGCGGGCACCAGGACCAGCGGCCGGTCGGCGAGCTCGGGGTGCAGCGGCCGGAGCAGCAGGCGTTCGAGCTCCGCCGCGGCCGGCTCGACCCGGGCAGCGGCGGCGCCGCCGTCGCCGAGCGCGGCCCGGCGCAGTGCGTAGCGCAGGCGGACGAGCGCCTCGCGAATCGGCCGCACATCGCCCAGCCGCCGCAGCGTGAGCCGTTCGCCGATGATCAGCACGGCCAGCAGCGAGGAGCCTTCGACGACGAACTCGACCAGCGCCGCGCCGCCCAGCCCGGCCCGCACGGCGTCGGGATCGGCCAGCCCGCAGGCGTGCGCGGGAGCGGCCACCGCCCGCCAGCGTTCGGCCCAGTCGAACACCTCCCGGGCGCACCCGTCACGCACAGCCATCGTCAGCCCGAACGCCGCCAGCCGCTCACCCGCCCGCGCCGCGTGGGCCCGCAGCGAAGGATCCTCGAACGAGTCCATGCTGCCGCCCATGTCGGCCAGCCCGTCGTGGACCGCGCGGAACGCCTGGGTGACGTCCTCCCGCAGCGCCGCCTCCAGCGCGAGGGCGTGCTGACGCACCAGCACCGGGATCTGTGACACCTGCTCGAGATGCTTGGCCTGCAACTCCGAGGCCAATGACGTGAGACGGGTCCCGGCGGGAACCCAGCGCTCGACGCGCTGGGCGTGCACGGTGAGGCGGGCCAGCTGCGCCGACGCCGTCGGGTGGTCGTCGAGCGCCAGCGCCGCCTCCGCCGCCACCAGGCGTAGCGCGGCGGCGCCCGCCAGGAAGGCGGGACCGTTCTCGAGGTCGTCGGCGCACGCGATCAGCTGGTCGAGCAGGTCCGGGGAGGAGCCCTCCAGCGTGAGGCGGGCCCGCAGCACCACCTCCGTGGCCAGCGGCAGCCATGAGAGGCGGTCCTGCTCGGCCAGCTCGACCGCCGCCTGCTCGGCCACGGCCAGCGCGCGGCGCGCGTCGCCGGTGAGCAGCTCCACCTGGGCCAGCTTCAGCCGCGCCTCGGCCAGCGCCACCAGCGCGGCCGACGATTCCAGATCGGGTACGGCCAGGCTGAGCAGCGCCCTGGCCTCGCCGGGGAGGTGTGCGGCGAGCAAGGCCCCGGCGAAGTCGGCCCGCATCGTGGCCAGCCGCTCGGGGAAGCCGAACAGGGTGTTCTCGGCCGCCCGGTAGTGGGCGAAGGCTCCGGTGATGTCGCCTTGGCGGACCGCGAGGAAGGGCAGGTTGGCGGCGGCCAGGCGGGCCAGGTGGTCGAGCCTGGCGTGACGGGAGATCTCCAGGCAGGCGGTGATGTCGCGGGTCGCGGCGTCCCAGTCGCTCCGGTAGGCGTGGACGAGGCCGCGGTTGAGCAGGCCGCCGGCCAGGAAGCGGCGGTCGTCGATGGTGCCCGGCGCGGCCACGAGCGCCTGGAGCGCGCGGTCGCACGAGGCGATGGCCTCCTGGTAGCGGCCCAGGTGGGCGAGCGCGACGGCGCGCTGGGTGTCGAGCTTGGCCCGGTCGAGCGGGGAGAGGTAGGCCCAGGCCAGGGCGGCGACCCGGAGCGCCTGCAGGGGATGGCCGCGTTCGGTGCGTACCGTCACCAAGGACAGCCGTGCCTGGGCCAGACGCTGTCGCGTGGCGCCGGGAGTGCCGATGGCCAGCCGGAGGTGGTCTTCCGCGGCTTCGAGATCGCCTAGCTCGCGGGCGGCCAGGGCCATCGCTCTGTGGGCGACCACCGCGGCTTCGGCGCAGTCCGCCGCCCGGGCGGCGGCCAGGACGGTGCGGCCGGCGTGCAGCGCCTGCTGGGGATCGACCACCGAACGCAGCACCGCCGTCTCGGCCGCCACCACCAGCGGCCCGATGGTGTCGGGGGCGGAACGGTCGTCCGACGTTGCGATCATGGCGCCTTGGGCTTCGTAGGGGAGGGGTTGGGAGCCAGGGGGTGGGACGCGGTGCCTGGCTCCCGGCTGGTCATGGGCGGATCCGCACCCACCTGGTTTGGACGGGTGCGAAGCCGGGCCGGTGGCAGACCACGCTGAGCCAGCCCGGAGGCAGGCCGGTGACCGCGAACTGGCCCGAACGCGAAAGACGCCTGGTGAGCGTCAGATGCGGGGTCCTCACATCGACGTGGCTGCCCTCGCCGGGATGCGGGAACACTTGTCCCGCGACGTCGATGAGTCCGTCGCCCACCGTCACCTCCAGATCGAAGGTGAGGCCGGCCGCGACGAAGCGGATCATGCCGGGACCGTCGCCGCCTCGTACGCCACGGGGTGCGGCGCAGTCGGCGGGCGGGGCGGTCACGGCTTGAGAGACCCGGAGTCCGAAGGCATCGCGTGCGGCGGCGGAAACATGCCCAGGGATCGGATCACTCCCGGCGGCGAGCCGGAGAGCCGCCAGGAAATACTCATCGTTGATCATTGCACCGTCTCCTGTAGTGAGAGCAGGGTGCGCAGTTTTTCCAGGCACCGGATCCTGGTTGGACCCACGGTGCCCACGGGCATGCCGAGCCGCATCGCCACCTGCTGGCTCCCCATATCCGTCGCCACCAGCTGGAGGAGGGTGCGGCAAGGCTCGTGCATGGCGGAGACCGACTTCCAAAGCAGGTGCCTGCCGTCGGCCTCCAGGACGGCAGACGCCGGATCAGGGTCGTGTACGACGTCGAAGGAGGGAAATCCGGGTGGTTCCTTCCTGATGATCAGAAGCGCCTCGCGACGCGTGGTCGTCGCCAGCCACGCGCCGACGCCTGATGGTTCCCTGATGGTGTGGAGGTTTTCGAGCAGCCGCAGCCAGGCACCCTGGACCGCGTCCGCCGCGTCGGCTTCGTTCAGCCCGCACGCGCGGGCGACCGCCCACATGCGCGAGCCGAACCTGGACTCAAGCTGGTCCCAGGCCGTGTGGTCGCCTTCGGCCGCGGCCTTGAGCAGCTCCGCGGGATCGCGTGGCTCGTGCATGCGGCCTCCTTCGCCGTGACGGACGAGGAGGCCACCCTGCCTCCTCGTGATTGGCCGAGGACTGAGCGTAAACTCTACAGACTCGACCTGATGAGAACTCCCAGATCGGGAATTTGCCGGGTCGTCTCAGGGTCAAGGACTCGCCCGGCCGCCTCCTTGACGGGCAGGTCCTTGGCGGCGCTCGCGATGGCGCCCGCGACCAGGGCGGTGGCGAAGGAGGTGCCGCTCCAGACGGCGTAGCCGGAGAAGTCGTCGCGCTCCAGGAAACTGCTGGCCAGCCACTCGCCACGGGCGCACGCGTCGACCCAGGAGCCGTAGGCCGAGAACGGCGCCCGGTGCTCCTGCGTCGCGTCGACCGCGCCCACGCCCACGACCTCCGACAGCGCGGCCGGCCAGAACGGCCGGTCGCCGGCGGTGTTACCCGCGCAGGCCACCGCGACGGTGTCGGTCAGGCTCCGCAGCGCGTCGGCCAGGAGGGGCGGCGGCCGGTCGTCGAAGGTGTGGCAGCCGAATGACAGGTTCAGGATCTGCGGCGGGCGCTCGCGCAGCCGGTTGAGGGCGCGGACCACGCCCGCCTCGTCGCCGACGCCCTGGCCGTCGAGCACCCGCCACGCCCGCAGCGACACGCCCGGCGCCTGCCGCAGCAGCAGCCCGGCGAGGAAGGTCCCGTGTCCCGCCTGGGGGCCTTCGAGCATCTCGGCGTCGTCCCCGGGCTGCTCCTTGTACCAATCGCTGTCGGCCCACCACGGGTGCGGGGCGATCCCGGTGTCGAGCAGGCCCACGACGACGTCCGAGCGCGCTCTGCCCGGTTTGTACGGCACGGTCGAGGTGGGGAACGGCCGGGACGCCGGCCCGCCCCAGAACAGCGGCTGCCCCGTGAGCAGATGGTTGGGGGAGGCTCTGAAGCCGCGCTCCCGCAGATCCATGGTGATCTCGATGGGGTCGACGCCAGGTGACAGGTGGATCACGCAGACGCCGTCGGCGTCGGCGACGGCCTGAGTCCAGCGAGCCGCGGCGGACAGCGCGCCCCGGTCGGTCAGTATCTGACCTGGCCGGATGAGCGACTCGCCGACAGATTGGATGTCCATGAGCGGGTATCTTTCCGCGCTCACCCGCGTGTCACACGCCACTGCGGCACCAAGTTGGTATGGCCCCCCTCTGGTGCCCGGTAGCGACCGACGGTAGTCTCTCCCTAGTCACTTGTGATCATCCCGGGGCGAGGCCGTTGGGGAAGGCGCACCTCGTACCGAATCGGGAGGTCCGGTGTCTGCTTGTGGCGTGCTCTACGTCCACTCAGCTCAGCCCGCGCTGTGCCCTCATATCGAATGGGCGGTCGCGGGTGTTCTTGGCGTACCCGTGGACCTGACGTGGACGCCGCAACCCGCCGCGCCCAATGTCGTGCGGGCGCAGGCGGAGTGGGAGGGTCGTCCGGGCATCGCGGCGGCCATCACCTCCTCCCTCATGGGCTGGCAGCGGATCCGCTTCGAGATCACCGAGGACGCCTCACCGGGGGTCGACGGGTCCCGGCATGCCTATACGCCGACGCTCGGCGCCTTCAGCGCGGTCGTCGGGGCCGCGGGCGACATCATGATCCCCGAGGACCGGCTCCGCACCGCGATGATGATGGCCGCCCAGGGGCGCGCGGTGCTGGAGGACGAGCTGGACAAGCTGCTCGGCCGGCCGTGGGACGAGGAGCTGGAGCCGTTCAGGTACGCGGGCGACGGGGCACCCGTCCGCTGGCTGCACGCCGCCGTCTGAGACCCGCACGAGGCCGCCTGAAGCACACACACGCCACAACGCCTGAGGCACACACGCCGGCGCCCGTCTGAGAGGCACCCGCCAGAACGTCCGACGGGCACCCGCCTGAAAGTCCGAGAGGCACCCGCCAGAACGTCCGAGGGACACCCGCCTGAACATGAAAGGGGCCCCGCACCAAAGGAGGTGCGGGGCCCAACTCATACGGCTACAAGGGGCGGCTACAGCGGGATGTTCCCGTGGGCGCCCCTGGCCGGGGTGGCCTGGGCGAGGACCTTGGCGATCGCCCTCCGGGTCTCCTCCGGCTTGATGACCTCGTCGATCACGCCCAGCTGTCGCGCCCGCTCGAGCCCGCCGGCCAGCTTCTCGTGCTCCTCGGCCAGCCGCTGCTCCAGCTCGGCCCGCTCCTCTTCGGGAGCCGCGGCCAGCTCGCGGCGCTTCAGGATGCGCACCGCCGCGACCGCGCCCATGACCGCGACCTCGGTCGTCGGCCAGGCGAACACCTTGGTGGCGCCCAGCGCGCGGGAGTTCATGGCGATGTACGCGCCGCCGTACGCCTTGCGCGTGACCAGCGTGACGCGCGGCACCGACGCCTCGGCGAAGGCGTGCAGCAGCTTGGCGCCGCGGCGGACCACGCCGTCGTGCTCCTGTCCGACACCAGGGAGATAACCGGGCACGTCGACGAGGACAACCAATGGGACGCCGAAAGCGTCACACATACGAACGAAGCGGGCAGCTTTCTCGGCGGACGTGGCGTCGAGGCAGCCACCCAGCCGCATCGGGTTGTTGGCGATCACGCCGACCGTCCGGCCACCGAGGCGGCCCAGCGACGTGACGATGTTCGGTGCCCACTTGGGGTGCAGCTCGATGCCCGGCTCGTCGAGCAGGCCGTTGACCAGCGGCTTGACGTCGTATGCCCGCCGCGCCGACTCCGGGAGCAGCGTGGAGAAGTCGACCTCGCCGATGCCCGTCGTGCGCACCCGTCCCTGATGGCCGAGGAGCACGGCCAGCTGCCGAGCGCGTAGCAGCGCTTCGGTCTCGGACTTGGTGACGACGTGTACGACGCCGCTGCGCTTGCTGTGCGGCTCGGGGCCGCCCAGCGCGGCGCTGGTGACGTCCTCACCGGTGACGCTGCGGACCACGTCGGGGCCGGTGACGAAGATGCGGCCGGAGTCGGCCAGGATCACCAGGTCGGTCAGCGCCGGGCCGTAGGCGGCGCCACCGGCGGCGGGCCCGACGACCACGGAGATCTGCGGCACCACGCCCGAGGCCTTGGTCATCGCGGCGAAGACCCGGCCGACGGCGTGCAGCGACTCGACGCCTTCGGCGAGTCGCGCACCGCCGGAGTGCCAGATCCCGATGACCGGCACCCGTTCGCGGACGGCCACGTCGTAGGCGTGCACGATGTGCTCGCAGCCCTCGCCGCCCATCGCGCCGCCCTGGAAGCGGGCGTCACTGCAGAAAGCGACGACGGGCACACCTTCGACGCGGCCCATGGCGGCAAGTACGCCGCTCTTGTCTTCAGGAGTGATTAACCGCAGCGTGCCCTCGTCGAGCAGCGCGGTCAGCCTGACGACCGGATCGCGGGGATCGGCGGGCTCCTGATCGGACTCCTGCGACGCCACTCGATTGTCGAGCACAGTCATCTAAGCCCCCTTGAACACGACTGCCACGTTGTGACCACCGAAGCCGAACGAGTTGTTGACCGCGGCGATGTCGCCCTGCGGCAACGGGCGGTTCTCGCCGTAGACGAGGTCCACCTCGATGCCGTCGTCGAGATTGTCCAGGTTGATGGTGGCCGGCACGATGCGCTCCTGGAGCGCCTTGATCGTGAAGACGGACTCGATGCCGCCCGCGCCGCCCAGCAGGTGGCCGGTCATGGACTTGGTCGAGGTGACCAGCGGGTGCGTGCCGATGGCCTTGGCCACCGCCTGCACCTCGATGACGTCGCCCGCCGGGGTGGAGGTGGCGTGCGCGTTGACGTGCTTGACGTCCTGGCCGGTGATGCCCGCGTCGGTGAGCGCCTGGGTCATCGCCATGCTGATGCCCCGGCCCTCCGGCTCGGGCTGGGTGATGTGGTGGGAGTCGGCGGAGTAGCCGACGCCCGAGGCGTAGGCGTAGATCCGCGCGCCGCGCGCACGGGCGTACTCCTCGGACTCGAGCACGATGATGCCCGCGCCCTCGCCGAGCACGAACCCGTCACGATCGCGGTCCCACGGCCGCGAGGCGCCCGCGGGGTCGTCGTTGCGGGTGGACATGGCGCGCGCGGCGGCGAAGGCGGCCACGTTGAGGCCGTGGATCGCCGCCTCGGTGCCGCCCGCGATCACCACGTCGGCGCGGCCGGACCTGATCATGTCCATCGCGTAGCCGATGGCCTCCGCGCCGGACGCGCAGGCCGACACGGTCGCGTGCACGCCGGCCTGGGCGCCGCGATCGAGACCGATCCAGGCGGCCGGGCCGTTGGGCATCAGCATCGGCACGGTGAAGGGCGAGAGCCGGTTCCAGCCCCGCTCCTTATAGGTGTCGTAGGCGGACAGCGTGGTGGTGATGCCGCCGATGCCGGAGGACACCACGACGCCGAGCCGCTCGGGCGCCACCTCGGGGGCGCCCGCGTCCTGCCAGGCCTCGCGAGCGGCGACCATGGCCAGCTGCTCGCTGCGGTCGAGGCGACGGGCCTCGGGCCTGGGCAGCACCTCGGTCGGATCGACCGCGGCCGTCCCCGCGAACTTCACGGGGACGGTGTCGATCCAGTCCGCGTTGATGGTCTCGACGCCCGACTGACCGGCGAGGAGCGCCGACCAGGTCGAGGTGACGTCTCCACCGACGGGCGTCGTCGCGCCGAGCCCGGTGACCACGACACGTACCCGGTTTGCACTCACGTTTCGCGCTCCTTGTCGATCAGGTTGGGTGTGAGATCAGTTCTGGATGAAGGTAAGGACGTCCTTGACCGTCTTCAGGTTCTTGAGCTGGTCGTCGGGGATCTCGACGCCGAACTCGTCCTGGGCGGCCACGGCGATCTCGACCATGGACAGGGAGTCGATGTCGAGGTCGTCCACGAAGTTCTTCTCGGGAGTGACGTCGCTCACCGGGATCCCGGTGATCTCGTTGATGATCTTGCCGAGGCCCTCGAGGATCTCCTGCTCGGTGGCAGCCATGTCGCTATTTCTCCTTTTGCTGTTTTCTGGTTCTGTACGGCTCAGGCCGTACAAGCACTGATTGGTACGGCATGAGTCGTACCGGATCCTACGGAATCTCGATGACCTGACCCGCATAGGTCAGGCCGGCGCCGAAGCCGAGGATGAGCGCGAGCTGACCCGAGCGCACCTCACCGCGCTCCAGCATGCGCGAGAGCGCGAGCGGGATGGACGCGGCGGAGGTGTTGCCGGCGGTCACGATGTCGCGCCCGATGACGGCCTGGTCGGCGCCGATCTTACGGGCGATCGCCTCGATGATGCGCAGGTTGGCCTGGTGAGGTACGAATGCGGCCAGCTCCGAGGGGTCGACCCCGGCGCGCTCGCAGGCCTCCTTGGCCACCGGGTGCAGCGCGGTGGTGGCCCAGCGGAACACGGTCTGGCCCTCCTGGTGGAGGGAGTCGTTGCGGTCGTTGATGATGATCGCGTCGGACTTGTCGCCCGAGCTGCCCCAGACGACCGGCCCGATGCCGGGCGTGTCGGAGGGGCCCACCACCGCGGCGCCCGCGCCGTCGGCGAAGATCACGGCGGTGGACCTGTCGGTCCAGTCGATCCACTGGGACAGCTTCTCGGCGCCGATGACCAGCACGTGCCTGGCCGAGCCGGCGCGGATCGCGGAGCTGGCCACGCCGAGCGCGAAGCAGAAGCCGGCGCAGGCGGCGTTCACGTCGAACGCGCCGGGCGACTTGATGCCCAGGCGGTGGGCCACGACGGCCGCGGCGTTGGGGATCTGGCTCTCCAGCGTGCAGGTGGCGACGATGACCAGGTCGATGTCACCGGCCGACAGGCCGCTGGCGGCCAGTGCCTTGCCGCCGGCCTGCACGGCCATGTCCTCGACGGACTCTTCGGCGCCGGCCACCCGGCGTTCCTTGATGCCGACGCGGGACTGGATCCACTCGTCGTTGGTGTCCATGGTCTTGGCCAGGTCGTCGTTGGTGACGACGTTGGACGGCTGGTAGTGGCCGAGGGCCAGCACCTTGGCGCCCGGGGCGATGTCGGGAATCCTCACTTGGTCAGCTCCCTGGCCGCGTCGAGATCGTCGGGGGTCTTCAGCGCCACGGTTCGCACGCCCCGCAGCGCGCGCTTGGCCAGGCCGGTCAGCGTGCCGCCCGGCAGCAGCTCGATCATCCCGGTGACGCCCAGGTCGGCCATCGTGGCCATGCAGCGGTCCCAGCGGACGGGGCTGCTGACCTGGTCGATCAGGCGCCGCATCAGCACGGCGCCGTCGGTGACGACCTCGCCGTCGGCGTTGGACAGCAGCTTGAGCCGCGGGTCGGCGGGGGCGATGCCCTCGGCGGCGACGCGCAGGTGGTCGACGGCCGGGGCCATGTGCACGGTGTGGAAGGCGCCCGCGACGGAGAGCGCGATCTGCCTGGCGCGGGCCGGCCCGTCCTCCTTGAAGGCGGCCAGCTGCTCCAGCGTGCCGCCCGCGACGATCTGGCCGGCGCCGTTGACGTTGGCGGGGGTCAGGCCGTGCTTGTCGATGGCGGCCAGCACCTCTTCCTCCACGCCGCCGAGCACCGCGGTCATGCCGGTCTCGGTGACGGCGGCGGCCTTGGCCATGGCCTGGGCGCGCTCACGCACCAGCGACAGCGCCTGCTCGGGGGTCAGCACGCCGGCCAGCGCCGCCGTGGCGAACTCGCCGACGCTGTGGCCCGCCAGCAGGTCGGGCGCTACGTCGAGCACCTCGGCGGAGGCCATCGCGGCGGCCACGAGCAGCGGCTGGGCGACCGCGGTGTCGCGGATCTCGTCGGCGTCGGCCTTGGTCCCATAGGTGATCAGATCGAGGCCCACGACCTCGGACCACGCGGACAGCCGATCCGCGAAGCCGGGGAGTTCGAGCCAGGGTGTCAGGAAGCCTGGAGTCTGGGCACCTTGGCCCGGGGCGACGAGTACAAGCACGAAATCCACACTGCCCTGTAGAGGTTCGACACGCGGATAAGGATCCGTACGAACTTCGTCCCAGGGGTTTTGTAGGAACCCTACAGTGGGGGTTTCGGGGCTATTACGTTAGGGCGCGCCAGGTGGCAGCGCTCTCCGAAAGCCTGCCGAGAATCAGCCCCACCTGCAAGGTGAAGGCCGACCTGCCTTCGGTCGGCTGGTAGCCGGTCAGCTCGGTGATCTTCTTGAGCCGGTAGCGCACGGTGTTGGGGTGGACGAACAGCAGCCGGGCGGTGGCCTCCAGCGAGGTGCCCTGCTCCAGGTACGTGGCCAGCGTATCGAGCAGCGGGGTGCCGGCCAGCGGGAGGTAGACGCTCTCGATGAGCTGCTCCCTGGCGTCGTCGTCACCGTCGAGCGCCCGCTCGGCGAGCAGGTCGTCGGCGTGCACTGGGCGGGGCGCGTCGGGCCAGCCTGACGACGCCTTCAGCCCGGCCAGCGCCGCCTTGGCCGATCTGGCGGCGGCGTGCAGGTCGGGCACCTCCGGGCCGATGACGATCGACCCCTCCCCGAAGCGGGCCACGACCTGCTTGGCGGCAGCGTCCACGCTGTCGGCGCCGCCCACGATCACGATCAGCCGGTCGGCCTGCACGCCGGCGAGCAGGTCCATGCCGATCCGGCGGCCCTTCTCGCGCAGCCCGTCGATCACCGCGCGCGGGTCGCCCTCAGGGGCGCGGCCGGCGATCACGACGACGGGGGAGGAGGTCCAGCCCAGCGCGGCGGCCCAGGAGTGCAGCCCGTCGTCCACCTCGCCGCGCACCAGGGCGTCGACGATCAGCGCCTCCAGCCGGGCGTCCCACGAGCCCCTGGCCTCCGCCTCACGGGCGTAGACGTGGGCGGCGGCGAAGGCCACGTCGCGGGTGTAGCGGAGCATGGCCTGCTCCAGCTGGTCCTCGCCGCCCGGCGCGGCCAGCTCGTCGGTCTGCGCCTCGACCACCTCCACGACGACCCTGACGATGTCGACGGTCTGCTGCAGGGAGATCGACCGCTTCAGCTCACGTGGCGCAGTGCCGAAGAACTCGATGCTGGGCGTGGGCCGGTTCTCGCCCGCGTGCTGGAACCACTCCACGAACGCGGCGATGCCGGCCTGCGCCACGAGTCCCACCCAGGAGCGGTCCTCGGCGCTGAGGGCGCGGAACCACGGCAGCTGATCGTCCATGCGCGCCATGGCCGCAGTGCCGAGCGAGCCCATGGCCCGCTCCAGCCTGCGGGTGGTGTCCTCCCGGGTCCGATCTGTCACGCCTCCTAGAGTGCCAGGTGGAGTCAGATGGCCGCGACGCGAGCACGGCCAGGGTGACAGCGGGGCCGGGTCAGATGACCGCGACGGCGGTGATGAGCCCGATGGCGACGTGGGTGACGGCGAGCAGCCGGGCGCCCGGCTGCAGCTCGGGCTCCTTGACCAGGTCGCGTACTGAGATGCCGACCAGCTTGTCGAAGACGAGCATGGCGACGGTCTGCACCACGATGCCGACCAGCCCGAAGACCACCGTGCCCGCCAGGCCCTCGGTGAGCCGGCCGCCCGAGGACCAGATGGAGGCCGCGACGATCAGGCCCACCGCGGCCAGCGCCGAGGTGGCCAGCAGGGTGGCGTTGGGGTTGCGCTCGGTGCGGATGACCGAGCTCAGCTTGCCCGGCGTGGCGAGGTCGATCACGTAGAAGCCGACGATGAGCAGCACGACGCCCACGGCGGCGTAGGCGGCGATGGCGCCCGCGCCGCGGGCGAGGGTTTCCAGCAGGGTCATGGGTGCTCGATTCGGTGAGGAACGAAGGAAGAGGTGTCGTCGGTGATCAGGCCAGTAGTCTCCCTGATACCCATTCCGGCGGCCTCGTCGGCGATCACCCAGGCGCCGAGCACCGGCCGCTCGCCTTCGAAGTCGGGCAGGGCGTCGAACCCTTGGTAGACGTAGCCCTCCTGGCCGTAGGAGCCGGGCGTCTCCTGGGTGCCGTCCGGCGTGACGATGCGCATCGACGCGCCCTCCCTGCCCAGGAGCGGTTTGGCGATGTAGGAGTCCAGGTCACGGGGGCCGTCGAGGTAGGCGGGCAGCAGGTTGGGGTGGCCCGGATAGAGCTCCCAGAGGACGGCCAGCAGCGCCTTGTTCGACAGCAGCGTCTTCCACAGCGGCTCGATCCAGGTCGCGTGCCGGACGGCGTGCCGCCCGAACGGGTCGGCCAGCATCCACTCCCACGGGTAGAGCTTGAACGCCGAGCGGATCATCCGCTCCTCGACGTCGACGAAGCGGCGGTTGAGCGCGTCCCAGCCGATGTCCTCCATGGCGACGGCGACCGTGCCCAGCCCGGCCTGCTCGGCGGTCTCCTGAAGGTAGGCCAGGGTCATCGCCTCCTCGCCGGTCTCGTCCATGTTCGTCCAGGCGAAGTGGACGGGCCCGGCGGGCAGGGTCAGCTCCCGCCAGCGGTCCACGAGGCGCTCGTGGATGGAGTTCCACTGGTCGTCCGCCGGGTGGACGTCCTTGAGCCAGAACCACTGCGCCACCGACGACTCCACCAGCGAGGTGGGCGTGTCGGCGTTGTACTCCAGCAGTTTGGCCGGCCCTGTGCCGTCGTAGCGCAGGTCGAAGCGGGCGTACAGGTGCTGGTCACGCCGCTCCCAGGAGCGCGCCACGTCTTCGTGCGCCCAGTCGGGGATGGCGAAGTCGGCGTAGCGGCCGGTCGAGACCACGTGCTCGACGGCGTGCAGGCACATCTCGTGGAGCTCCTCGACCTGCTCCTCCAGCCCCTCCACCTCCTCCATGGAGAAGACGTAGTGGATGGACTCGTCCCAGTAGGGCCGGGTGAGCCCTTCCGGATGGGCGGCCCGGTGGTAGGCCAGCCCATGGCTCTCGATCGTCTTCTCCCAGCCGTCCCGGGGAGTGCCATGTTCGCGCCGCACCGTCAGCCTCCGCCGCTCCAGTGGCTGCCGAAGCCGCCGCGTTGGATGTCGCGGCCCTTGCGGCTGGAGATGTTCACGTCGGAGGGGCGGTAGCTGGTGCCGGCGCGGACGCGCGTGCCGATCCTGGTGCCGCCGTAGTACCAGTGGTAGGCGCCGCGTGAGCCGCCGTAGAAGTGGGAGGTGCCGTCGTCGTCATCGTCGCAGAGGGACTCGTCGACGACCTCGTACGAGCCGTCGCTCAGCTGGTTGTTCATGTCGACGCAGTCGGCCGTCACGTCGTCGTCGTTCTGGGCCGAGCAGTAGCCCACCAAGAGAACGGACACGATGCCGAGGACGGACAGCGTGACCACCTTCGACGCCTTCGACCGCTTGGGGGCCTCCGGCATCGGAGGCGGCGCGGGCGGCGAGTAACCCATCAAGCTCCTGCTTTCGTTGGCCGATCAGCCTATAGCCGCACGTCGTAACGCTTCAATGCCTACCACCGGCCGCTTGCCATCGGCTTGGGTACGTATCAACACATGACACCCGTCGAGGCGCTGCGCGAGATCGCCTACCTGCTCGAACGGGCCGGCGAGCCCACCTACCGCGTGCGGGCCTTCCGCAACGCCGCCGCCGTCGTCACCGACCTGCCCCCCGACGAGCTGGTACGGCTGGCGCGGGTCGGCGGCCTGACCGAGCTGCCGGGCATCGGCAAGGTCACCGCCCTGGCGATCACCGAGGCGCTGGACGGCGACGTGCCCACGTACCTGCGCAGGATGCGCGCCACCGAGGGCGCCGACCTCGACGACGAGGCCGCGGCGCTCAGGGCGGCGCTCAAGGGCGACCTGCACAGCCACTCGGACTGGTCCGACGGCGGCTCGCCGATCGAGGAGATGGCCGAGGCGGCCGAGGCGCTCGGCCACGCGTACTGGGCGCTGACCGACCACTCGCCCCGCCTGACCGTGGCCAACGGACTGTCGGCCGACCGGCTCAAGAGGCAGCTCGACCAGGTCGAACGGCTCAACGAGCGGTTGGCGCCGTTCAGGATCCTGACCGGTGTCGAGGTCGACATCAACCTGGACGGCACCCTGGACCAGGACCCCGAGCTGCTGGAACGGCTCGACGTGGTGGTGGCCAGCGTGCACTCCAAGCTGCGGATGAGCGGCCACGAGATGACGCGCAGGATGGTGACGGCGATCTCGAACCCGCACGTCGACGTGCTCGGCCACTGCACGGGGCGGGTCGTGCAGGCGGGCGGCCGGCGGGGCCGGGTGCGGCCGGAGTCGGACTTCGACGCCGAACTGGTCTTCGAGGCGTGCCGCCGGTTCGGGGTCGCGGTCGAGATCAACTCGCGGCCCGACCGGCTCGATCCGCCGAAACGGCTGCTGCGGCTGGCCTACGAGATGGGCTGTGACTTCGCGATCGACTCCGACGCGCACGCGCCCGGCCAGCTCGACTGGCAGCGCCATGGCTGCGAGCGCGCGGCCCGGTGCGGCATCGAGGCGGCGCGGATCGTCAACACCTGGCCGCTCGCCGATCTGCTGGCGCGTCACGCTTGAACTCAGGCCGGCGCGTCACGCTTGGACCTCTGCCGGCCTGTCATGTGCTGGCGTGTCACGCTTGAACCGGGATCGCCTGCCTGGTAAGGGGTTTGCGACCCGCGATTGTCGGTGGCGCGGCGTAACGTCACGAGTGTGAACCGTACCGACCGGCTCTACGCGCTCGTCGAGGACCTGCGCGCGATCTCGCCACGCTGCCGTTCGGCCCGCGAGCTGGCCAAGCGGTTCGAGGTCAGTGCCCGCACGATCGAGCGCGACATCATCGCGCTGCAGGAGTCAGGCGTGCCGATCTACGCCCAACCGGGGCGCAAGGGCGGTTACGCGATCGACAAGAAGATGTCGTTACCCCCGCTCAACTTCACCCCCGCCGAGGCGGTCGCCATCGCCGTGGCGCTGAGCCGGGCGGGTGACCAGCCGTTCGGCAGGCAGGCGCGCAGCGCGCTGCGCAAGGTGGTCGCGGCCATGCCGGGACGGGAGGGCGAGCTGGCCAGGGAGCTGGCGCGCCGGGTGCGGATGGTCACCCCGGCAGCCGAGCCGGGCGCCGAGATCCAGCCGCTGGGCGGCGAGGGCATCTCCCGGGCGATCGAGGAGGCTCTGCAGCGCCGGCGCGTGCTCAGGATCGACTACGCCGACGCGAAGGGGGCGCTGACCTCGCGCGACGTCGAGCCCGGTGTGTTCCTGGGCGGCCGCGGTGGTTTCTGGTATCTCGTGGCGTGGTGCCGCCTGCGCGATGACGTACGGGTCTTCCGCCTCGATCGGATCGCCTCGGCCTCGGTGATCGCCGAGCGCTGCCCCGACCGGCCGCTGGAGAGGTTCTCCACTGACATCCCGGACATGTTCGTACACGGCACGATGCTCGATTAATCATTCGAAAACACCGACATAAGGTTGTCGCCCACCCGTTAGATCGTTGTCTTGTTCGAGAAATTAGGGAGACAACGATGGACAACACGGTTACCTGGTTCGAGGTCGCGACCGATGACCCCGAAGGTGCCCAGCGGTTCTATGGCGGGCTGTTCGGCTGGACGTTCGGGGCTTCCCCCGCCGGCCCGATCGACTACCGGACGATCGGCTATCCGGGTCGTGAGCAGCCCGGAGGTGGCTTCTACAACACCAAGGGCGAGTTCCCCGCCCACGCGATCTTCCATGTGGAGGTGGCCGACGTGGAGCAGAAGTGCCGCGAGACCGAGTCGCTCGGCGGCAAGGTCGTCACGAAGGTCATCGACGACGGCGCGGGCACCGACTTCGCCTATCTCCAGGACGGTTCGGGCAACCTCTTCGGAGTCTTCCACCGTAGGTGACCTGGCCGGGCGTGCACCCGGGAAGGCACCTTCCCCGCCGATCGGGGCACGCGCGCGAGCCGCTCTGGCGAGCGGTCACCCGCCCTGGACACGCCGCCGACCGCCGAGTGGCGGCGCGTCCAGGGCCTCACCGTTGATCACCGCGACCGCGGCTTGATGCGGCGGGCTGATCACAGCGCGGCGGTCGCGAGCCAGCGGTCCAGGAAGGCGCGGTCGCCGTGGACGGTCAGCGCGTCCGGGGAGCGCCTGCCGTACAACATCAGCAGCAGGTCGCTCACCGGGCCCTGAACGGCGGCGTCGCCCTTGGCGTGGCCGCGCGCCCAGCTGATCCGGCCCGCCGGGCCCTGGGTGAGGGTCCATTCGCCGTCGGCGTCGCTCGCGTGGAGGTGGATCGTGGCCCCCTCCGCGTCGAGCGCCGCCAGGCGCTTGGCCACCCAGAACGCGTGCGGCAGGGCCTCCAGGAACTCCTCGATCCCGTCGATCGCGACCGGTGCCTCCACGACGGGCGCCACGCCCACCGCGAGCTCGGCGTCGCAGCGGTGGACGACCAGCTCGAACAGCATCCGGCGGGCCCACCAGCTCACGCGCTGGTCGCCGCCCCAGGTCCAGACGGGCGTGTCCGGGTCGGTCGCGCGCAGTGTGGCGACCAGCTCCCGAGCGCCCGAGCCCAGCCAGGCCGCATCGCCACGCTGCCCCTCGGCCAGGCCGTTGGGCACCTGGCGGGACCAGATCGGCTCCTGCCGGCCCGTCTCCACGATGTGCACCACCCACCGGTGCAGCGTGCCGACGTGCGTGATCAGGTCCGCCAGGGTCCAGCCGGGACAGTACGGCACCGAGATGCCGGGATCGGCGCCGGTGGCCAGCTCGGCCAGCCGCGCGCTCTCGCTCTCCACGAGCCGGGGATAGTCCGTCACGTGACCGAGACTAGATCAGACCGACTTGCAGGTGGCACCCCGCTCGGGCATCTTCCCGGCCAGCAGGTAGGAGTCGACGAACCGCTTGACGCACTTGTTGCCCGACAGGTACGCGCCGTGCCCCTCGCCCTCGTACGTGACCAGCGTGGCCGTCTTGAGCTGCGCGGTCAGCTTGGGCGCCCACTCGTACGGTGTGGCGGGGTCGCCCGTGCCGCCCACCACCACGATCGGCGCCGAGCCGGTCGCGTCGACGTGCTTGGCCTCGTCGTTGCCCTTGACCGGCCAGACGGCGCACAGCCCGCCGGGGCCCTCGCTGCCGAACAGCGGCGAGATCTTCACGGCCGCGTCCTCGGTGTGCCGCAGCGTGGCCAGGTCGGGCCGTTCGGAGGTGTCGGCGCAGGTGATGGCCGGGAAGCTGGTCATCTGCGTGGAGTACGTGCCGTCCTGCGCCCTGCCGGTGTAGGAGTCGGCCAGGTACATCAGCGCCTGCCCCTGGCCCTTGAGCGCCGCGCTGAGCGCGTTGCCGAGGAACGGCCAGGCGAACTCGGAGTAGAGCGCGGCGGCGACGCCGGTGGAGGCCAGCCCCTGGGTGAGGTCGCGCTGGCCGACCTTGAGCGGCTTGGCGGCGAGCTGGTTCATCAGCCGGTCGACGTTCGCGGCGGCGGTCGGCACGTCCTTGCCGACCTCGCAGCGGTCCTTGACGCAGGACTTCAGGAAACTCTGGTACGCGTGCTGGAAGCCGCGGGTCTGGGCCACGGTGCGCTGCTCGAAGGTGACCGTGGGGTCGAGCGGGGCGTCGAGCACCATCCGGCCCACGTTCTGGGGGAACTTGGTGGCATAGACGGCGCCGAGCTGCGTGCCGTACGACATGCCGACGAAGTTGAGCTTTTCGTCGCCCAGCGCGGCGCGCAGCCGGTCCATGTCGCGGGCGGCGTTGACCGTGCCGACGTACGGCAGGATCTTGCCGGAGTCCTTCTCGCAGTGCTGGGCCAGCTGCTTGTTGGCCGCGTCGCCCTCCGCGCGGGTCTGCTCGTTGTCGGGCAGCGTGTCGAGGGCCATGTACTTGTCCAGCTCGGCGCTGTCGCCGCAGTGCACCCCCGAGCTCCGCTCCACGCCGCGCGGGTCGAAGCTGACCAGGTCGTAGCGGGAGCGCAGGCTGGTGAGCGACTTGGCGGCCTGGTCAAGAGTGTCGACGCCGGAGCCTCCCGGACCGCCGAAGTTGAACACCAGTGAGCCCAAGCGCTTGCTCTGGTCGGTGGCGGGGATCTTGATGAGCGCTATCTCGATCTTGTCGCCACTGGGCTCGGCGTAGTCGAGGGGCACCGCCAGCTTGGCGCACCGCACCGAGGTGTCCTGCCTGGCCGGCCGCTGCCCGTCGGGCCGCTTGAGGTCCGTGCACGGTCCCCAGGCGATCTGCTGGGCGGCGCCGGTGCCCCCATCCACGGCCGGTTTCGTCGGCGCACTCATGCAGGCTGCGGCCGATGCGGCCAGTGTGACAACGGCAAGGACGCGTCGCATGTCCATCTCCCCCTTGATATCTCAGGGGGAAGTTTTCCCCACAATACGCGAGTGCGTATCAAGGGAGCGAGGCGGCACGTACCACTCCTGAAAGTCGATGGCGCCCCCGCGGAAGACCTTCCGCGGGAGCGCCATCAGGTTGTGCGCTCAGACGCCCATCGACTGGGTGTCGTTGCTCTCCGCGCCACCGGCCTCGGTGACGCCGTTCTTGAGGTGATAGCGGGCGATCGCCTCGCGCAGCACCTCGCCGTCGAGCTCGCCACGCTTGACCAGGCTGGTCAGCACGGCCAGCGTGATCGAGGCGGCGTCGACGTGGAAGTGACGGCGCAGCGCCGAGCGGGTGTCGGACAGGCCGAACCCGTCGGTGCCCAGCGAGGACCAGTCACCCGGCACCCACTGCGCGATCTGGTCCTGCACGGCCTTCATGTAGTCGCTGACGCCCACGAACGGGCCCGTGGCCTGGGAGAGGGCCTGGGTGACGTACGGCACGCGCGGCTCGGCCTCGGGGTTGAGCAGGTTGTGCTCCTCGCAGGCCAGCGCGTCGCGGCGCAGCTCGGTCCAGGAGGTCGCCGACCACAGGTCAGCCGACACGCCCCAGTCCTCGGCCAGCAGCCGCTGGGCCTCGACGGCCCACGGCCCCGCTACGCCCGACGACAGGATGTTGGCCTTCGGTCCCTGCGTCTGCGGCCCCGCGGCGAACCGGTAGAGGCCCTTGAGCAGGCCCTGCACGTCGAGGTCCGCGGGCTGCGGAGGCTGCGTGTAGGGCTCGTTGTAGACGGTCAGGTAGTAGAAGACGTTCTCGGGCTGCTCGCCGTACATCCGGCGCAGGCCGTCCTTGACGATGTGCGCGACCTCGAACGCCCACGAGGGGTCGTAGGAGAGGGCGCCCGGGTTCGTCGAGGCGATCAGCGGCGTGTGGCCGTCCTCGTGCTGCAGACCCTCGCCGTTGAGCGTGGTGCGGCCGGCCGTGGCGCCGAGCAGGAAGCCGCGGCCCATCTGGTCGGCCATCTGCCACATCTGGTCGCCGGTGCGCTGCCAGCCGAACATCGAGTAGAAGATGTAGATCGGGATCATGTGCTCGCCGTGCGTGGCGTAGGCCGTGCCCGCCGCGATCGCCGAGGCCATCGAACCCGACTCGCTGATGCCCTCGTGCAGGATCTGGCCCTGGACGGCCTCCTTGTACGACAGCAGCAGCTCCCTGTCGACGGCCTCGTACGTCTGGCCATGCGGGGAGTAGATCTTCGCCGTCGGGAACATCGCGTCGAGGCCGAAAGTGCGAGCCTCGTCGGGGATGATCGGCACGAACCGGTGGCCGATCTCCTTGTCGCGCATCAGGTCCTTCAGCACGCGGACGAAGGCCATCGTGGTGGCCACCTGCTGCTTGCCCGAGCCCTTGCCGAACTGCTCGTAGATGCTGTCACCGGGCAGCTTGATGGGCTTGGCGCGCATGACGCGCTTGGGCAGCACGCCGCCCATGGCCGCGCGGCGCTCCTTCATGTACTCGATCTCGGGGTCGTTCTCGCCCGGGTGGAAGTACGGGGGCAGCTCGCCCTCGAGCGCGGAGTCGGGGATCGGCAGGTAGAGCCGGTCGCGGAACTCCTTGAGCTCGGCCTTGGTGAGCTTCTTCATCTGGTGCGTGGCGTTGCGCGCCTCGAAGTCCTTGCCGAGCGTCCAGCCCTTGATGGTCTGGGCCAGGATGACCGTCGGCTGGCCGACGTGCTCACGGGCCGCCTTGAACGCCGCGTAGACCTTGCGGTAGTCGTGGCCGCCGCGCGACAGCTTGCGGATGTCGTCGTCGGACATGTGCTCGACCATCTTGCGCAGGCGCGGGTCGCCGCCGAAGAAGTTGTCGCGGATGTAGCCGCCGGACTCGACGGAGTAGGTCTGGAACTGGCCGTCGGGCGTGGTGTTCATCTGGTTGACCAGCACGCCGTCGACGTCGGCCGCCAGCAGCGGGTCCCAGTCGCGGCCCCAGACGACCTTGATGACGTTCCAGCCGGCGCCGCGGAAGTAGGACTCCAGCTCCTGGATGATCTTGCCGTTGCCGCGTACCGGGCCGTCGAGCCGCTGCAGGTTGCAGTTGATGACGAACGTGAGGTTGTCGAGCTCCTCACGCGCCGCCAGGCCGATCGCGCCGAGCGACTCGGGCTCGTCCATCTCGCCGTCGCCCAGGAAGGCCCATACGTGACTGCGGCTGGTGTCCTTGATCTGGCGGTTGAGCAGGTAGCGGTTGAACCGCGCCTGGTAGATCGCCCCGATCGGTCCCAAGCCCATGGAGACGGTGGGGAACTCCCAGAAGTCGGGCATGAGCCGCGGGTGCGGGTAGGAGGGCAGGCCGTGGAAGCCGTGCGAGAGCTCCTGCCGGAACGCGTCCAGCTGCGCCTCGTTGAGGCGGCCCTCCAGGTAGGCGCGGGCGTAGATGCCCGGCGCGGCGTGGCCCTGGAAGAAGACCTGGTCGCCCGACTCGCCGTGGTCCTTGCCGCGGAAGAAGTGGTTGAAGCCCACTTCATAGAGCGAGGCGGCCGAGGCGTAGGTGGCTATGTGGCCGCCCACGTTGGTGCGCGCGTTGGCGCGGGACACCATGATCGCGGCGTTCCAGCGGATGTAGGCGCGGATGCGCCGCTCGACGTGCTCGTCGCCGGGGAACCAGGGCTCGCGCTCCGGCGGGATCGTGTTGATGTAGTCGGTGCTGCGCAGGCCCGGCACGCCGACCTGGTGCTCGCGGGCGCGCTCCAGCATGCGGAGCATCAAGTAGCGAGCTCTGCTGCGGCCCTCCGTCTTGACGACGTTGTCGAGGGACTCGAGCCACTCGTTGGTCTCACTGGGGTCGACATCAGGCAGTTGGCTGGGTAGGCCGTCGCTGATGATCGAGAATCGCTGGCGTCCGGAAGCCACTGGGTCTCGCCTTCCGAGGATGACTGATGTCTGGTCTGGGTCGCCTTCCATCCTGGTCGCTTACCGTAGAAAGTGCATCTCTACTGGTCGGTAACCAGTGTGTCCCTGCTGGCAGGGTCACGATCGGTGGCCTAGACCACCGATGGTAGGACGAATCCCGGCCAAGGTTACCTTGGCCCGTCAATTTAACAAGACCGGAAAAGCTACGAAATTTCGCCGGGCGTGGCGTAGAGGTCTCCCAAAGGGGCCGCCAAGGGCGCGATGCGCCGCGCGAGTCTAGCCGCAAGCCTCTGACCACTCTTGTCGGCGGTGGGCAGAGGCTGCCGATCATGGCCTTGACCAGCGCGGATGCGGTGTCAGTGTGACAGAGTCGGCCGCCCGGGTGGCACGAAGTGTCACATCCGGGCAGCGTAACGTTTCGGTCAGGATTCTCCCTCTCCCTGCGGAGGGGGGAGTGTGTCCCTCTTTCCGAACGGAGCTCTCCGTACGAGTCTGGAGATATGAACGCGACGATAGGCGACCGGCTGCTGGTGCACGGCAACACGGTCGGCGAGCGGGATCACGGTGGCATCATCATCGAGATCCACGGCACCGACGGTGGGCCCCCGTACATCGTGCGGTTCGACGACGGGCACACCGGGCTGGTGTTTCCCGGCCCTGATGCGGTCGTCGTACCTAAGTAGAATTCGTGTGTGAGATCTCAGATCATCTCCGTGGCCACGGGTTCACGGGAGACGGTGCACGACATCACCTCGGACTGCGCGGACTTCGTGCGGACGCTGGGGGAGGACGGGCTGCTGCACGTCTTCGTACCGCACGCCACGGCCGGGGTGGCACTGATCGAGCTGGGGTCGGGCAGTGATGACGATCTCGTCGCCGCCTTGCGCGATCTGCTCCCGGCCGACGACAGGTGGCGTCACGCCCACGGGTCGCACGGTCATGGCAGATCGCATGTCATGCCCGCGCTCATCCCGCCGTACGCGACCATCCCCGTACTTGGCGGGCGTCTGGCACTGGGCACCTGGCAGTCCATCGCAATCGTCGACCTTAATGTCGACAACCCGCAACGCCAGGTACGCCTGTCGTTTTTGTCGGATTGATGCGGCCCGTCTACGGCCGTACCCGTGGCGACCGTTGACGACTAAGGGTCACAGCGTGTGGACTGTCCCGAAGCGATAAACCGCATATGCGGGGCCACTCAAGCAGGAGGGATAAACGTGAGCGCGACCGCGGGTCAGGCGCAAAGTGAGCGCGGCCTGGCCGAACGGCTCGGCCTCAAGCCGGGTCAGGTGGTGCAGGAGATCGGTTGGGACGAGGACGTCGACGACGAGCTTCGCGACTCCATCGAGGACCTGACCGGTAACGAGTTGCTGGACGAGGAGACCGACGACGTAGTCGACGTGGTGCTGCTGTGGTGGCGCGACGGCGACGGCGATCTCTTCGACGTCCTCACCAACGCCATGCGATCACTCGCCGACGCCGGCCAGATCTGGCTGCTGACTCCCAAGGCCGGGCGCGACGGCCACGTGGAGCCGAGCGACATCGGGGAGGATGCCACTACGGCGGGTCTCTCGCAGACCAGCAGCATCTCCGCCGCGCCTGACTGGTCAGGGACCAGACTGGCCTCACCGAAGGGCCGACGCTAGGGAGTCTGAGCGCCTGCCATGCGGCAGGATGGCGTGTGTGAACGAACGTCCTGCCGAGGTCGGCGCGCTTGCTCCAGACTTCGAACTGCGGGACCAGCACGGCACTCCGGTGAAGCTGTCGGGCTTCCGGGGGAGGAAGGTCGTGCTGGTCTTCTATCCGCTTGCCTTCAGCGGCGTGTGCCATCGGGAGCTGTCGGCGCTGCGCGAT
Source organism: Nonomuraea sp. NPDC052129 (assembly GCF_040680095.1). Lineage (NCBI taxonomy): Bacteria > Bacillati > Actinomycetota > Actinomycetes > Streptosporangiales > Streptosporangiaceae > Nonomuraea > Nonomuraea sp. NPDC052129. The sequence continues at coordinate 355,224 of NZ_JBFAVX010000007.1, forward strand.
GCCCAGGATTCCCTGGCTGACGCGGAGCTCCTCACCGTCTCGGTCGACTCCATGTTCACCCATCGCGCCTGGGCAGACGTGGAGGGTTACGCGTTCCCGTTGCTCTCCGATTTCTGGCCACATGGACAGGTCGCGCGGGCGTACGGTGTGTTCGACGACGAGAAGGGGGTTTCTCTGCGGGGGACCTTCATCATCGACGGCGGGGGCGTGATCCGGTGGTCGGTGGTCAATCCGACCAGCCAGGCACGTGACGTCGCCGATTACGTCAAGGCACTCGCCGACATTTCTTAACGGAGGAAACGATGCCCTGCTACCGCTGCGGGGCCCGGCAGACGGACCCCGTCCGTGGCGCCAGCCCGTGGAAGCGGGGGGTACGCCGCGAGACGCAGGTGCTCATCTGCCCGGACTGTCAACTGCTGCACGACCTCGATCTCGACGCGTGCGGCACATGCGGGTCCACGGCGCTGATCTGCCGGCTGGGCGAGGTGGAGTGCAGGGGCTGCGGGACCGTGCGGCAGGCGCGGGCGGACGCCTTTGTGGGGTCGGATGCTGTGGCGGCGGGCTCGGGCGCCCCGCCGGGCCTGTCGGCCGAGGTCGAGGCGGCGCTGAACCGGGTGCTCGGCCGGGCCTGACCTGGGGGCGGTTGGGGGCGCAGCCCTGGGGACGGCGAGGGCGCAGTGCTGGGTGGGTCCGCCTTAATCCAGACATTCGCTGAGCTGCGCTATCGTCTCCTGCGTGTCTGCAATGAGTTCGTTCGTGGTGGCGCTCGACGTCGGTGGCACGTCCATGAAGGGCGGCCTGGTCAGCGAGTCCGGCGCGGTTCTGCTGAGCGAGCGTTGCCCGACTCCCCGCTCGGAGGGCCCGGAGGCCGTCGTGGCCGCCATCCGCGAGTTCATCAGCCACCTGGCCGCCTCCGGTGACGGCATCCCGGCAGGTGTCGGCCTGGCCGTGCCCGGGCTGGTGTCCGAGGACGTGGCCGTCTACGCGGCGAACCTCGGCTGGCGTGACGTCCAGGCCTCCGACTTCACCGCACTCGACGTGCCGGTCATGCTCGGTCACGACGTACGTACCGGGGGCCTGGCGGAAAGCGTCCTCGGCGCGGGGCGCGGCGTATCCGACTTCCTCTTCCTGCCCATCGGCACGGGCATTGCCGGCGCCATGATCGTCCACGGCGAGCCGTACGGCGGCTCCTCCGGCTGGGGCGGCGAGATCGGCCACATCCCGGTCTTCCCGGACGGCGAGCAGTGCGCGTGCGGCCAGTTCGGCTGCCTGGAGACGTACGCGTCGGCGGCCTCGGTCGGCCGGCGCTACAGCCTCCGCTCCGGCCTGGAGGACATCCGCGCCGAACAGGTCGTCTCCTCGGACGACCCCTTGGCCGTAGAGGTGTGGGACGAGGCGGTAGAGGCCCTCTCGCTGGCCCTGGCCACGTACACGCTGCTCCTGGACCCCTCCATGATCGTCCTGGGCGGCGGCCTGGCCGAGGCGGGCCCGGCCCTCTTCGACCCCGTCCGCACCCGCCTCGTCAAACGCCTTGCCTTCCGAGACGCCCCACCCCTCCTGCCTGCCGCTTTGGGCGTCGACGCCGGCATGCTGGGAGCGGCCTTGCTGGGCTGGCGCGCGGCCGGCCGAGAAGAGCTGGGGGCCGGGTGGGTGGTGGATGTGCGATCGGAGCCGTTGGTGTCGTAAGGTGTAGTGCCGATCAGGGGCGGTTAGCTCAGCGGTAGAGCACTCGCCTTACAAGCGAGGGGTCACTGGTTCGAACCCAGTACCGCCCACCTGCGGAAAAGCCCCGTATCCGATCATGGAAACGGGGCTTCGTGCCATTAACGTGCCATTAGCCTGCGCCGGAGGGTCCGTCGGCGTCCCGGGCGATCTTGGAATTCATCGCGTCGGCGATCTTCCGGTCGGCCTCCGCCGTGCTGTGCTGGTAGATCAGCGCGGCCCGGACCGAGTCGTGTCCCATGCGCTGCATGAGATCTTTGAGGCTCGCGCCGGAGCTGGCGGCGATGGTGTTTCCGGTGTGCCGTAGATCATGGAAGTGCAGGCCAGGGAAGCCGATCTGCTTGGTGTTCTGGTCCCACCTGGCCGCACGTCGGAAGTTGCTCCGGCGGAGGACGCCGCCTCGTGAGCCGGTGAAAATCAGCGCATCGGACTCTGGGTCGGTGAACTGGTCGAGGTGATCGCGGAGTGCCGGGATGATCGCTTCCGGGAGGGCGACCGTACGGATTCCCGCGCGGGACTTGGGCGGACCGACGAGGAGTTCGCCCGTGTCGAGCTCGACATGCTGTTGCCGAACGCTGACGGTCCTGGCCACGAGGTCGAGGTCTATGCGCCGCAGGGCTGCCACTTCACCCCAGCGCAGGCTGGCGAAGGTGGCGAGGAGAACCAGCGCGCGGAGCCGTGCCGGCATTAGATCGGCCAGCTCGAACACCTTCGCCACAGTGAGGACGGGCCGCTCTTCCGGCTTCTCCTCACCGGCACCGCGGATGCGGCACGGGTTGCGCGGGATGATCTGATCGTCTGCCGCCGTCATGAGGACGGCCCGCAGGAAACGGTACGCCTTGGCTATCTCGGACTGGCCGACTCCATTGCCGAGCAAAAGGACTCGCCACTCACGAATCGTCGCCGTGTCCAGCTTGCCGACTGGTACGCCGCCCAGGTGAGGCCGGATATAGCGCTTGAGTAGTCCCTTGTAGATCTCGACGGTACGCGGCCGGAGGTTCGTCCGTTCGGTGATCCACTTGTCCGCGTAGTCGCCGAGCTTGACCTTGGCACGCTGCGGATCGGTCCAATCGCCTGTGATCAGCTTGGCCTCGATCAGCGAAAGCGCCTTTTCTGCGTCACGCTCGCGGGCATAGGTGTTCTCACCCGTGCGGATCTCGCCGTCGGGGCCGGGGTAGCGGATTTGGAATCTGCCGGACGGAAGTTGGCGGATACTGCCGAAGCGCCGCTTGCCTGGTCTGTTCGCCATCAGGCGGCCCTCCCAAGGTCAGTTGCCGAAAGTTCTTGTCCGGCTGCTCTGGCTTCAAGTTCCCGCAGGTGGGCCCGCCAGCGCTGGCGTTCGTGGACGGAGCGGAGGAGCCGGACCGCGAGCGGTGGCACGTTGGCGTCTCCGGCCGGGACTGGTCTCCAGACGTAGCGGTGTGGGTCGGTGGGCTCGTCGGCCTGGCCGAGGGCTTCCAGGACCCAGGTACGTCGGTCCTGCTTGTGCTCGGCGAGGGTCTTGTTGCTCCACTTGCGGGAGACGAGGACGCGGCGCCCGGCGTAGCCGAGGTGTTCGGGCTTGTGGGCCTTGCTGCGACAGCGGCCGGGGATCATGCCGGGCTTGGCGCTCTTGGGCTGGATGCCGTAGCGCAGCCAGTTCGGGCAGGTGGGTGAGCAGGGCTCGAAGCGGAGGGCGTCGAGCATGCGGGCGGCGTGCTGTTGCTGGGCCTGGCCGCCGTCGAGGGAGTCGCCGATGGACTTGGTCAGGTACTTGGACAGGTAGCGGATGCACTGGTCGGCGTCCGGGGTACCAGCGAGCACGCCTTGCACATCGACCTGTTCGCCGAAGCGGATGACGTGGAGCGGGTCGGCGTCCTCGTCGAGAGCGTCGAGAGCTTCGTCCCAGGTGGGCAGGACTTCGCCGGTGGCCGGGTTCAGGTAGCCGGTGCCGTCCTGCCAGACGGGCAGGTGATCGCCGTCGTAGACGACTTCGTCGGCCTGTGGCCACCAGACCTGGTGGTAGGTCGCGGCGGCTATCTGCTTGATCTCGGCGCGGGGCAGGGTGCCGCGGATGGCCATGTGCAGGTGCGGTGCGAGCCGCTTTTGAGGCTCTACGGACGCGAAGTACTGCACGTCATAGCCCGCGACGCGGCGCAGGTTCTGCACGAAGCGATCGACGAGCTTGGAGAAGTGCAGCGCGTCCCGAGCGGCGCGCCGGTAGTCGTAGCCGTCGGGGTCGATGGGTGCGCCGTCGCGAACCTTGCCGTACGAGGGCAAGGTGAGCGTGACGAACAGGGACGGCCGGTAGGTCTTGCCGTCGGTGCCTTGGAAGGTGCGTCCAAGGGTGGTGTTGGTCATCTTGCGCTTGGGCAGGTCGGGCGCGTCCTGCCGCCGCTTGGTCGAGCGGGAGCGTTTGGCGGTGGTACGGCCGAGGACGTTGCCGCGCATGCCTGCGGCGTTGATCTCCTCATCCAGGCCAGTGATGATCGCGTCGAGTTCGGTGGTGTCGTCGCCGGCTTTTGCGGCGGCGTCACGCTGTGCCTGGTAGTCGGCGCGGAACTCCACCAGCCAGCGCTGTTCCTCGTTCGGCTCGTCGGGTGCGATGGCGGGTTCGGCGTCGAGGTGCCATCCCTCACGGCACTGGGCCTTGCGCAGTTGCTTGTTGCGCTTGGCGCAGGGCGGGCACTTGCTGTCGAGGGTGGCGCCGCAGGGGACATCGATGATCTCGGACTTGCCGGTGACGATGTCGAGCCGCTTGAGCGGGATGGGCCGGATGCAGACGCCGTGGAGCTTGGCGACCTCTTCGAGCACGTCGCGGGCCATCGGCATGGCCTGCCGGACGGCCCGGGGGAGTGCGCGGTCGTGCGCATGGGTCATGCGGTCCTCCCTTCGTCGGAGTCGGTGACGATGAGCGCGGCCTGGCCGCACTCGGCGCACTCGACCAGGGCACGGACCGGGTCGAGCCGGAGAACGTTCAGGGTGAGGCAGGTGGCGCAGCGAAGGCCGTCAAGGAAGTGAGCGAGCGTCATGCGGCCTGCCCGTAGTAGGCGACCATGGCGCGGATGTCGGCGTCGGAGACGTACGCGGCGCGGACGCGGATCGGTTCGGGTGAGGTCTCCAGGCGCATGTAGGCGACGCCTGCGCCCAGCTCCGGGACCGGTGAGATGTGATCAGCAAGTGCTCCACGATCGCGTGCGCCGTCGCCGAGGACCATGTCCACCTGTTCGGATTCGTCGAGTCGGAGGGCGATCTTGTCGGGGAAGAGGTTGCGGATGTTCATGACCTCTTTGCGTGGGTCCTGGAGTGCGGCCATGACGCCGACGCCGACTGAGCGGCCTTGGGTGGCGAGCGTGGCCAGGGCGGCGGAGATGCGCTGCCGAAGCTGCCTATCGGGCTGGTAGGCGGTCAGGAACGCGACTTCGTCGACGAGCACCAGGACGAACGGGTCCTCGATCGTCGGAACGTGGGAGCGCTGGAGACCGGCGAAGCGGGTCGCGCGCTTTTGCATGACGCTGACCGCCTCGTCGAGCAGGTCGGCGCAATCGGTCGGATCGGCGGCGTACCGGCCCTGGAACAACTCCCGTCCGAACGAAAGCTCCATGAGCTTCGGATCCAGCGCCCATACCTGGGCCAGGCCCGCCCGCATGGCGGGGAGTAGCCCGCGGACGGTGTCCCACAGGAACGAGCCCTTGCCAGCGCCGGTCGCGCCCGCGATCAGGATGTGTGTGCCGTGCACCTTGAGCCGTAGCGGTCGGCCGTCCTCCTGCTTACCGATCTCGACTGGTCCCACGGTCGGCTCGTCCGGGATGGGAAGGGCTGGCATGGGTGAGGCGAGTGGGTCGCGGCGCGGGAAGGTGAGCAGCAATCGGCCACCCTTGACGAGCGCGACCCGGCAGGAGGTGGTGCCGAAGCCCTGGGCGAGGTTGTCGATGCGGTCGGACCAGTCCTTGACCGCCTGCCCGTCGAGCATCCGGACGGTGATGCGGTCGGCCCAGCCGTCGCAGGTGACGCGCATCAGACGGGGCATGTAGACGCGTCCGTTGACGCGCTTGGCCAGGCCGGAGACGTCCATGACGCCGTGCCAGTGTCGGCGGTAGACCCACATCAGCCGCCACCAGGCCAGCAGCCGCCAGCCGACGAGACGGGCGAAGGAGCCGCGATCGATGTAGGACCAGGAGGCCAGGGCCAAGACGATGGTCCCCAGGAGGGACGCGGCCAGAGGCCACCCGAAGTGGTAGCCGATGGCAGCGAGAGCGATGGGTACGGCGACGGCTACGGGGTGCCGCCAGGTGGTACGGATGAGGGCGGCGAGGAAGCGCCAGCCGTAGATGAGCAGGGTGACGAGGGCGGGTGTCTTGAGCACGGCCGGTCGGAAGACGACGGCCGTATCGGGCGTGGTGGAGACGAGGTTGCGCGCCTCGTCGCCAGGCAGCCGCTTGAACATAAGCTGGAAACCTCTCGTGATGTGCAGTCAGGGGAGAACCGAGGGGCCGCCGGAAGTTGCCGCTTCCAGCGGCCCCGCTTCGTGTGTCAGGCCGCCGTGTCGGTGGCGTCCTCGGCCGGCTCTTCGGCGTGCAGCAGCTCGCAGTCGGCCAGGTAGCGAGCGGCGGCGTTGAAGATCTCGCGGGCGATGCTCAGGTCGGCGTCGGTGACTGGCCCGGACCCGGTGGTAGAGATGTGGACGTTGGCCTCGTGAGAGGCGAACTCCAGGTACGGCCGCGGATTGCTGACCAGCAGCCCGGCGCGGATCTGGAGGCGCGGCGTATGGAAAGAGACACCGACGTGCGGGTCGGAGTCGGGTCGCATGGACAAGGTGACGTAGGTGTAGGGCCGGTGCTCGCTCACGCCGCCACCCCCTGACCGTCGGGCAGGCCGTAGAAGCTGCGCTCCACGGAGCGGGCGAAGCGGTGAGCCTCGCGGGCGAGCTGACGCGCGAACTCCAGGTCCTCCGCCGTCACAGGTCCGCTCGTGGTGACCAGGACGGAGGTGGCGCCGAAGTCGAGCGCCAGGACGGGCTCACGACGGGTGAACGGGTGGTTGAGCGTGCGGGCGGCGTTTCCGGTGGTCAGCCGGATCACGCTGTTGCGCGGGGTACGGCGACGGGTCATCAGGCGGCGTCCTTTCCGGCCTTGGCCTGGATGGGCTGTGCGGTCTGTCGGGGAGCGTGCATGTCGCGGACCTTGATGGAGTAGGCGAGGCGACCGTTGCCGTTGACGTACGGCGTGACCGAGACGGCGTCGAACTCGACGGGCGTGAACGGCAGCCCCGGCATCGGGGACGGCGGCACCGGCTGGACCGGAGCGAGGATCTTGACCGCCACCGTCTTCTGGGCGGGCTTGAGGGTCGGGTCACCGTCCATGACCGCGACCTGCCAGACCAGCTCTGCGGTCTGCTTGTCGCGGGCCTGCACGAATCGGCCGTTGGCGGAGGCGTCGAAGTCCTTGACGGGCTCGACCTCACCGACGATGTAGCAGCCGTGCGGGAAGACCATGGCGAAGGTGACGGGGATGGGGCCTTGCAGAGCCATAACTACTCCTCACTTGGATGACAGGCACTCGACCTATCAAGTAACTCAACGATAACTCTCCGTAGCTTGCTAGGTCAAGTTACTAGGCGAAGGTGACGGCGCTATCACTCATGCGATAGACAGTCGCGCAGGCCAATGGCCCGACATCTAGGGAGGATCTCGTGCGAATCGTGTGGGGCTGCTTAGCTGTAGTCCTGATGGCCCCACTGGTCGGGCTGTTCCTGCTGTACAAGATGCCGATGTGGCGCGATGATGCCCGGTTCGACGACTTCCGTGGCCGAGTGCTGGCCTATCCGCTACCGCCCGAGACGCACAAGAAGAGCGACAGTGTCGCCACCTTTGACAAGATCTCCGGAGGAAACGGCGATTACTGTGAGTACCGGGTCCGATTGGAGCTTCGAACGGGCTTGCCACTGAAGGAGCTCTACGCCTACTACGACAAGGCCGCGATCGCCGGAGTAGCCGACGATGAGGCGCAGGTGTCCCTGCACGTGAGCGAAGACACCGGAGACAGCAGAACCGTCACCGTGGAGTTCAGCGACATCAGCTCCAGCGACTGGGACATTCGCTGCACATAGATGGCAGCGCGATCACCCAATCGGGTAGGCGTCTTCCAGTTCGTGCCGGTCAGCAGGCAGCAGAACCTCCACGACGGCCAAAGGCCGGCCAGCGGCGTCCCGTACCGCGCCGAAGACGGCCAGAAGTGGCTGGTTCTTCGGCATGGCAAGTTGCTTGATCTCGTCAGCAGAGGGCATGCGAGCGGTGATCTGCTCCATGATGTGATCGAAACGCACGCCCTTGCGCGCCTGGAGATGCTCGCGGAAGCCCTGCCCCAACGGCTCGCCGCTGGTCAGATCCGTCCCCTCGGACAGTTCCAAGGGTAGCCAGAGCGAGACCAGCTCAGTCGGCTCGCCCTCGCGCGTGATCAATCTCCGCCGAACGAACGCCTTGCTCTTGGGCCGCACGTCCAGCAGCACGCCGACCCGATTCGGCACAGTGACCGCCCCGACCTCGACGACCTCGCCCGCGGAGTCGGTCTCCGGCTTGGTCAGGTACGCCTGTCCCGGACGCTTCTGCTCAACAGAAGCCATCGCCGGACGGCCGCGCACGAAGCGGCCCTTGCCCTGCTGAGACTCGATCCAGCCCTGCTCACGTAGCACGCGAAGGGCGGCGACCACGGTGGGACGGGAGACGCTGAACTCTTGGATGAGCTGGTTCTCGCTGGGGAGCATCGTGCCCGGTGGGTAGTCTCCCGCCTCGATGCGCCTCTGAAGAGTGTGCACAAGTTGCGCATACTTAGGCGGCACGGACTCTAGCGACATCTTGACCGTCCAACAGCCGACAGGTTGTTTTACTAAGTTTGAGCGTAACCGGCTCGTCGCCGGCTGTCCACGTAGATGCCGACAGTGGGGGCCGAACGCGAGAAGTCCGGCAGGCAGTGCAGTGACCGGGCTGGGAAGGTTGCCACGGGGGCTGCCACTACATCTGCCTGCCGGGGGAGGCGCGACGAGACAAGGCCACGGCCCCCACCCCCTCCGGAAGGGACCACGCCCGCCTCGCCGTGCCCGTCATCACCTGGCGATGTACTCAGCCAGGACGTTCGCCGCACCCTCCACATCACTGGTCGGGTGCCGCCTTTCGGCGTTCTGCCACGAGTAGTAGGCCCCGCCGTACCCGACGAACACCCACACCGGCATCCCCGGCTCACGTTTGTGCACCATGAGTGCACTGTTGTTGTCCCGCAGCTCGGCGTTGACACCGAGGTTCGTGAGCTGGTCCCGCAGCCGGACGAGCATGTCGCCCTCTTCCTGGCCCTGCAAGAAGCCGGTCACCGCTGCTTGAATGATCGAGTTCATCTTTCGCTCCCTTCGGCCCGGCCGTCTCCGAGGCAGTCGAGACACTCCCGCTCCTCACTCGAGATCTGATCTCTGTCGGTGTCGCCGATGAGGAGCGCACGGCGCGAGTCGCGCAGTTTGATCCCGCGTCCCCGGCAGCCGGGGCAGGGCGACGTCTTGCTTGTCTCGTCTGGCCGGATCACCGTCGCCATCTCCTCGTTCATTCGGCGTTCCCTGTGGCGGGAGGCCGCGTGACGTACCGTGGTTGATTGATGACAAGTCCACCGGCAACCGCGTCTGAGCAGGACCCCTGAACGGCCCCCTCATTTCCCCTTTCGAGCCCCCAGCCGGGAGGAAGACCCGAAGATGCCCGACTACATCCCGAACGTTCGCCTTCGCGCCTGGCGCAATCAGGAGCAGCTCAACCGCGCGCAGATGGCCGAAAAGCTCAACGCCACGCCCATTGGCGCCGCTAAAAGGTTGGCCTGCGACGAGGAGCGGATCCGGCGTTGGGAAGCAGGCGAAGTCAGGTGGCCGCGTACCGAATACCGGCTGGCGCTAACCCAACTGACCGGGAAGCAACCGGAAGCGCTTGGATTCTTGCAGGGGAGGCAGAGCGAGAGCCGACTCATCGAAGCGCAGGTAATGCCCATCGACGCCCTGCGAGCCGAAGCCGACCTGTACGGGACGATGGAGCTTGCCCAGCAACTCCAGGCATCCGACGTCGGAACAGGCACCTTGGAGGCCCTGGCCGAGGCCGTTGACCTGCTGTGCCGCGCCTATCCGGTGGTGCCCGCCGGCACCCTACGCGATCGCACGCAGAAGCGCTTGGCTCAGATCAATCACCTGCTCGCTGGGCGCCTCACCCTTGACCAGCATCGTGAGCTGCTCGTGATCACCGGTTGGCTTACCGCTTTGCTGGGGTGCGTTCATTACGACTTGGGGGAGCGAGAAGAAGCCGAAACCGCCCGGCGGACAGCCTTCGAGATGGGGCGCCAAGTAGGACACGGAGAACTCATGGGTTGGGCGCACGAGATGTCAGCGTGGTTCGCCCTCGTCGAAGGCCGCTACGAAGACGTCGTGACCGCCGCCCGTATGGGCCAGGGTGTAGCAGGCACGAGCAGCGCTATGGTCCAGCTCACTCTCCAGGAAGCCCGGGGCCTGGCTCGAATTGGCGACCGCCGCGAAGCAGACCGCGCCCTGACCCGTGGGGCGGAAGTACTCGGCAGCCTACCTATGCCCGAGCATCCGGATCACCACTTCGTGTTCGACCACGCCAAGTGGGTCTTCTACGCCGCAACCTGCTATACCTGGCTCGCCGACGACGACCGCGCCGAAGAACACGCCCGCGAAACCGTCCAAATGCACACCCGCCCTGACGGAACCAGTAATGCGCCTATGCGTGTTGCTGATGCTCATATTGACCTCGGCATCATTCACGCTCGACGCGGTGATCTCGACGCCGCAGTCGGTGAGGGCCTGGCCGCGTTCGATATCGATCGACGATCTCTCACTGACCTAGTCAATCGTGCGAGCGACCTTGATCGAATGCTACGTCAACGGTACCGACGTGAAGCGCTGGTGGAGGAGTTTCACGAGCGGTTTATAACAGCTCGCCGTGCCCTCGCTAATCGACGTCCGGACCTCCTGGACTAGAGGAATTGAACTCTAGGTTAGCGGCCTTGGCTTTCTTGAATGACTTCCATGGCTAGAAACCTAACCAACTGTACATCCGGCCCCAATGAGTCGGATTCTTGGCTTTCGGGCATCAGTACCGTTGACTCGCCATGCTTCGGTTCGTCTTTTGCGTGTACGATCCTGTTGCGTATCTTGTAAACCCGTTCAGCCACTTGATCCAATAAGTCAACGTTCCGGTCGTTGGCGCTCAGGGCCCTTACTCCGTTGATGGGTCCCTTGCTTGAAAAATGGTTGCCCCAAATGCTGTCCTCAAGAAATTCCTTAACAAGTTCCTTTCTGACGCCTTCGTGTAGCAAGGTTCGCAAGTTCTTGGATTCAAGCTTGCCTAGGCGTTGTTCCATGATGTTGAGGAGCTTCATGATGGAAGCATCCTTCTTCTCGTCGAACTTGCGATCGAAGAGTTCGGCGCGGACGTCTCGGATGATGGCGCGACGAATCATGATGAAAAGGAAATGCTCAAGAATTTGATAATAGGTAAGAAATGCCAGTGTGGGATTCCCGGAAGCCTCGGTGGCGAAGTTGAATAATTTCGCAACTGCCGAATCTATAGACATGATGGGAAACCTTGCGCTGTCTACAGCAGACCGCGATGCTCGTCTCCTTTTACGAATAAGGTCTTCTTGGGTGGGTGGCCGAATCGCGTTGAAGATAATCCCGTTTCGAGCATTAAGCTCGTAAAGGAAGGAGTGCAAAATCTCTTCGCTCTCCTCTAGTAGTTCCTCTCTCGACAGGCGGGCGTCGAGGTAAAGCTTCAAGGACTGCTTGGGGCGCTCTTGCCCTCTGATAATCATCAGTGCGATGAGTGGGCTGCAATTCGATAGCTCTATGCACACACTATCGTCTCGCCGCGATAGATGTACTCGCGCAGCCTCGCGGTTATCGTTGTTCTCTTCGGGGCGAGGTCTGCGGATAATGTTTCCGTCTGAAAGTATGGGAACCCAGGAGTCATTCGACGAGTGGGCGCATTGAGGAATGGAGTTCTTTGTTATGCGAGTTAGTCGCATGGTGGAGCCGGGAAGTCCAAATCCTCGCTCCAATCCGATCTCGACTATTCCATTCGAGGGTGAAATGTAGCCTATGTATTGGGGATGCTCAAAGTGATCCCAGTCAAGTTGATCGTTAAGCATTGGAAAAAAGGAGGGTGGCATGGCGAGTTCGGTGCGCACCAAGCTTCGGGATCCGTTTGGAGCGATCTCCAGTCCATCGCGCGTGAACGCGAATCGATCGTACCCCTTCGCCTGAAGCTTAAACCGCAGAGATTTCTCTTCTTCTGAAGGCTCCACATCTGTGTCGTCAGCCATCCCGCCCTCTCCCATATCGTCAGTAGGACCCGTTGTCGCGTTCATTGTCGTTGAAGGTAAGGGTTCAGGCCTCATGAGTTGCCGAATTGTTCCCATAGGAATCAAGCGGCGGCGCGCCGCGCCGCCGTACAGCGGCCCGTCGCTTGCCTGCAGCCCGGGCATGCGGCCTGGGGGCCGGTCCCGGGCGGCAGCAGCACGGGCCGCCCCGCCGACCGCCGCCCCCGCCGACCCGAGCGAACTCGCCGACCTCAGCGCCACGCCGCCGCACGGCCACAGCCCTACGATCGCCATGTGTGGGTCGGCCTCCGTTGTTGGTCGGGGGCGATCGACGATCCGGTGCTTCGTTCCTCAGCACCGGCTCACCGAGTAGCGGCGCCCTCAGGTCGCGTGGCTGGGTGGCAGCGCAGGCATGGTAGGAGCCGGGACGCGGCCTCGTGCCACCCCTCTATACATGAAGTCGATGCTTCGCAATCATTCGACTATGACCTGGGAGGCCTTCAGCACAACTGTTCTCCCCCTGCTAGGCGTGCTGCTGGGGACGTGTGGCACTCTTCTGGGTCAGTATCTGGCGACTCGTGTGGACAGTAAGCGCCTGGAGCATGATCGGCTCGCTGCCATGCGTGCTGAGCGGAAAGCCGCCATCTTGTCCTTCCTCGATGCGGCTCAGCGCATCGAGTTGATCCTTGACAAGCAGCCGGTATTTAAGGATCGGTTGGACGAAAACACCGCGCAAGAAGATCTTCATAAACTCTGGCTAGCCAAGAAGAGCGTCGAACTCGTCTGTTCTCCTGAGCTGGCGCAGTGCGCGCATGACTACACCTCTGCGTTGCATGTCACGCTGAGAAACCCTGATCGGGTTGCGGATCCCGCTGCGAGGCGGAAGACGCGCTACCTGATGATGGAATCTGCCAGGCGGGATCTCGGGATAGCCGGCGCTCACCTAAAGCGCGATCTTCCCCAGATCGGCAGGGGTGATGACTGAACTCTCGCGTCCCCTCGGGCATACTGGGGTGGCGCGCTACTCTACTGGCCGGAGGACCTGACGGCGCTCCGGCGCTAGGCCCATGAGAGGGGCCAACTCTGCTGTACTCCCCACCGCCTGTCCAGTACGAATGTTTTCCATGCTGGCCGAGAGCGCGTAAGGCGCACCCGTGAACACGGCTCGGTGCGCCGTGCAATATGCGTGCAATGATCTTGCGTTCCATGAGCTAGCAGCATGAGCGCACTGCAGGTCGGAGCGCATGCGGAGCCCGTAACGGCCGCGAGCTGTAAAACCGTCGGCAGTTCGCCCCATGCGGATGGATCGCCCGTAGGGCGCCGGGTTCGCTTCCGTGCCATCTGCGTGCCACAAGGGCATGCCATACCGTGCCAGATATCGCAAGCGAGCCCCACATCAGAGGCATGATCGCCGTGCCATTAGCGTGCCATTAGACCGAATCGATCATGGCGCATCAAGCGCCCCAGCAGGTACGGGGATGCAGGTCCAGATCTACAGCCAAGGGATCATGGCTCCTTACAAGCGAGGGGTCACTGGTTCGAACCCAGTACCGCCCACCTGCGAAAACGCCCCGTTTCCGATCTTGGAAACGGGGCGTGAGTGACTAAGTGAGTGACTAACTCCCGAAGATCCGGTCCATGGCCTCGGCTCCCTGCATGATCACTGGGCGGATCTGGTGGCGGTAGACGGTCTCGGTCACCACCGTGTTGGAGTGGCCGACCAGGCGTGAGATGTCCTCGATCGGGACGCCCGAGTCCGACAGGACCGACACGAAGCTGTGCCGCAGCTCGCGTGGTGACCACTCCCGGCCGGTGAGTCCCGCCGCCTCGACCACCTTTCGGAAGTCCCGCCGCACGTTGTGCGCGGTGACGGGCGTTCCTGTCCTCGTGCAGAAGACGAGATCGGTGTCCTGCCATCGCTTGCCCGCCTTCTCGCGTGCGGCCTGCTGCGCCTCCCAGAGCAGTCGAAGTGCGTCCACGCAGCGACGGGGCAGCTTGAGGGAGCGCCGAGACTTCACGGTCTTCGTGTCGCCCTTCTGCCGTACGGACCGCCACACGTAGATCGCGAACTCTTGGTGATCCCATCCCGCCTCGGCCACCGGTAGCCATGCCTGGCGCCCTTCGTCGTACGTGACGACGTGCGACCAGAGCAGCGTCCGCAGTTCCTCGGTCCGAGCACCGATCAGCAGCGAGAGCACGATGTACGCCCGCATGCGCTCGCCGCCCTTCTCGGCCTCGGTGAGGACTGACAGGGCTTGGGGCAGCGTGAGCGCCTTGGAAGGACGTCCCGCGCGACCGTCCGGGATGTCGCAGAGATCAACGACGTTCCGCTTCACCATGTCGCGTCGCATTGCGCTCTTGACGGAGCGGTTGAGGAGGCCGTGGATCAGCTTGAGCGACCGGGTACCAAGCTCGTCGGTCTTGCTCGCCAGCCAGCGGTCAATGTCTTCCACGGAGAGGTCACGCAGCTTGCGCGCGCCGAGCGCCGGGATCAGGTGCTTGTCGGCGTACGTGTGGTACATCGTAACCGTGGAGGGAGAACGACCGCTCAGGCCGTGCTCCAGCCAGTAGCGGACCGCGTTGGCCACTGTGTAGTTGGCCGGTGCGATGGCCAGGCCGTCCTCGTAGTCGCGGATGATGTCCTTGAGCTTGTTCTTGGCTTCGGTCTTGGTCTTGCCGCTGGCTTTCTTGACGATGCGCTTCCCGGCAGGGTTGTAACCGATGGTGACGCTGGCGATCCAGCGCTGGCGCTTTTCGTCCCAGTGCAGGCCGCCGTCTCCTCTGCTGCGTCTTTCGGTCATGATGCCTCCTGTTCGAGCAGGGCGATGTAGTCGTCTATGGCTGAGGCCGGGATGAGTCGGATCCGGCCTTGGGTGACCGAGCGCAGGCGGCCCGATCGGATGAGTTCGTAGATCACGCTGCGGCTCAGGCTGAGCAGCCGCATGGCATCGCAGACGCGGTAGAGCCGCCGTTCGTCGAGCGGTGTGGGTGGGGTCATCCGTCCTCCCGCTCTGCCTGGATGTGTCGGGCGGTCTGGACGCGCTGGCGGATGTGTTCGGCCATGAGCGCTTCGCCGGGGGTGTAGCCGATTCCGGCGAACCGCCAGTGGCCGAGGACGAGCGTGGTGGCGTCGCCGAGGGCGGGGAGGCCGTGGCGTTCGAGGGCTTCGGCGGCCCGGTGGGCGGCGCGGGCGTTGCGCAGGTTGGTGAGATTGAGCGAGTAGGCGCGGCTCTTGCTGGAGAAGTGGCCGCGGAAGCCGAGCATGTGCGCCCACGAGCGGAGCCGGAGCGCCCTGAATTCGGGGCGTGCGCCGAGGTCCCAGCAGGTACGGATCATGCGGCGGGCGTGGTCGGTGACGGGGAGGGCGTCGAGGTTCAGGCCGGGTTTGAGGCCGGTGCCGTGGCAGTGGCCGCAGGCGGCCATCAGGCTCAGCCGTCCGCGTCCGGCGCAGGCCCGGCAGGACAGGCGGTGGTCGATGGTGCCGGAGGCTTCAGCGCCTTTGGTGGCGTACTTGGCGATATAGGAGGCGACGGCTCGTTCGCTGAGCCCGTCGGCGTTGGGGTCGAGCAGGATGGGGCGGATGTCGAGTTGGTCACCCCAGGTGAGGTCCCACCGGCCGAGAGCGCTCGGCGGCGTGGTCACGGTGACCTGACTGACGGCGGGTGGGATGGCCTGGACGAGCAGGTGGTGGTCTGCCCAGTCGGGTGGCGGCTCGTAGGCTCCGGCAGGGCCGTCCAGGCGGATGTTGGCGTGGAAGTGGATCAGGCCGCGTCGCTGGTACTCGGCGACCTTGGCGAAGGACACCTTGACGTGCTGGGCGAAGGCGCGGCGGGCCATCCCGGTCTGGTTGGCGAGCTCTTGCCGGATGGCCAGGGTGAAGCGGTGCCACAGCGCGCCCGCGTGTGCCTGCCAGAGGACCGCGCCTGGGTAGTCGTAGCAGTCGGGGCAGATCGGTTGGCCGAGCCGTTCGTCGTGGGGCTCGTGCCGCAGGTGGCAGCCGACCGGCCGCCCGTGCTCGCACAGCCTGCCGTGCTTGCGAGGGCGGCAGGCGCGACCGTCGCGGTGGGAGTGGACGGGGCCGAAGGATGGGGCGGTCAGGGTGACGAACACCCGGGGGTGCGCGCTGACGGTCTCGGGCACGCCCTTGCCGCCGGACAGGCCCGCCCGGATGAGGTGGAAGGTGTCGGCCTGGTAGGTCTGTGAGCAGGCTGGGCATACCGAGGCCCGCCGGTTGCCGCAGGCCACCAGGAGATGTCCCGCGGGTTCGGTGTCGGTGGTGTACGCGTGCAGGATCTCGCCCGTGCCCGCGTCCACGATCGTCGACTGTCCGGCCAGGTGCACCGGGTGGGCGCATCCACCGGTCGCCGCCATCATGGAGCGCCACCGCTTGTAGCCGGGCGCGTTCACCAGGCGGATGAGATCGGTCATCCACTCGGTGTCGGATGGTTGATCGGCGTGTTGTTCCTCCTTGCTCATAGGGCACCACCCGGACGTCCAAGCCTTCGGCTGGGACCTCGCCCAACGCGAACCCGAGACCCCGCTCTTCACCGGCGAGAAGACCATCGCCAACCGCGACGTCGCGATCATGCTCAGCGTCCGGCCCGGCCACCCGGTCATCCACCGCCGCAGCATGTGGCACCGAGGCCACACCGCCGCCATCCACGGCGCATCGGCCCGCCTGGAGATCAACTCCTACACCAACGCCGACATGCTCCCCGACTGGGACGACCCCAAGCACCACGCCCAGTACCGCAAGCGCCCCGGCTTCTTCTACCAGTCACTCATCCGCGAACACGGCCCCGTCCGCTGGATGACCCTCACCACCGCCCGTATCGCCTACGAAGACGAACGCACCGGACTCGGCATGGACTACGCCGAAGCCGTCCTCATCATCCGCCGCACCATGGCCAACCCCAACGGCCACCCCATCGAGGTCGCCGAGGTCAAAGCCCCCGCCAACCGCTACGAGATCGGCCACCACCGCGAGCTCGCCGAAGACCCCGAGATCGTCTTTACACCGCAAGAACTCAGCGACAGTGGCATAGACCTCGTGATCTAGTGCTCTGACCAGAGACCTTGCCAGGCACACGTCCGTTCGCTGGGATCGCGGGCTGAGAGGGAGCCGCGGATGGCATGCTACAAAGAAGTCGATCATGAGGAGATCAGCTATGACGCACACTCCTGGAACGCAACCTGTGCACCGCCGTACCCCTCTCAGTGCAGAGGAACAGGCCCGCGGCCAAGCGAACATGGCCCCCTACGTCGCCCAGGAACTCCTGGCCAACGGACGATTCAGGGTGACCGCCGATGCCCCGGATAAGGTGGAGCTCTTCCAGGGGGCGGCCCGCAGGGCGGGTGAAATGCTCCAGCGGCCTGTGGTCAGCTATGCCAACGGCAAGGACATCGTGATCACCTTCGGCGAGGAGGCGGCTCCCTCCAGCCTCACCGACCGAGGCGATCCCTCCCGGCCCGAGTGACTGCCCGGCGCCGTCCATGTAGTTGAACGCTCCCAAGTCCGGATGGGTTGCTCAGGAGCTACCCGGCGAACCCTTTCGGTCACGGCACAGCTACGTGCGCGTCTGTCGGCAGCCGGTGGCTCAGAGTTTCTTTGCTGGTTCAAGGGCTCGCTGCGCTCGCCACGGGGCCGCCGGCCCGCTTAGCGGTCTGGCGGGCTTGCGCGTGCGGCCTGGGGGCCGTTCGCGCCCGCCACCGCACGCGGGCCGGCGGCCCCGACGATGAGCTTTCAAGATTCTGTGGGGTCGGACCGAAGCGCGGTGTCAGCATTGCGGCTGGTCCGTTTCTCCGGCCCGCCCTCCGAACCCGGCGTGCGACTTTCACCGCACCGGGCTCTCCACAGGTTCATGCCGCTGGAGATGGCTCTGTTCGTCGTGACCAGGGTGTGGGGATGTCCCAGGCGCGCCAGCGATACCGGGTGACCGGGATCGATGCCGCATCCAGCAGGACGATTCCCTGCGCGGAGATCTCCCAGCCGTTGTTGAGCAGCCGGGTCCGTATCTTCCGCCACGACATGCCACCATGCCGTTTGCGCAGCCACCAGTAGAGGCGGTGCCAGACGTAGTGGCCCAGGTAGCTGAACGTCCGTTTGGACGAGCCGTGCCGGAAGTAGTTGCACCAGCCCCGGATCACCGCGTTCACGCGGATCAACAGGGTTCTCAGGTCAGGCTGTCCTGGGTGGATCAGCGCCCGCACCTTGGCGATCATCGTGTTGATCGCCTTCTTGCTCGGGTAGGTGTAGACGGTCCACTTCTGGGTTCCTCGTTTGCGGCGCCGCTGGATGTGGTGCCCCAGGAAGACGAACCCGTCATCGAGGTGGGTGACCGCCGTCTTGGCCTCCGACAAGCGCAAGCCCATCGGGGCCAGTACCGCGGCCGCCTGCTCCCTCAGCCGTTCGGCGTCGTGGCGGGTGCCGTTGACCATGGCGACCCAGTCATCGGCGTAGCGGACCAGCCGCCAGTTCGCCACCCCACGTTGACGCCTGTTGTCGCGCTGCCGGACCGTGGCCATCGCCTCCTGGTG